>NZ_JBHYDX010000007.1:0-172394 GCF_051860505.1 Pannonibacter sp.
GGGGAGCGGACTAAAATCCAGGTTTCACGTTCCTGACTAGGCGTACTTCAGACACTTTGTGATCTGACGGCCTCCCGTGCCCCCCACCCCTCACCCCTCCCCACGAAGGGGGCTGAGAGGCCTCGAAGACCGTCTGACTTCATATGCGATAGCCCTGCCCTTGAGGGGAGAAGAACGACTGGATCCCGGTCTTGCCGCCTTGCGGCAAACCGGGATGACAGCAAAGGCAAACCCCGGCGCGACTTTTACCCCGCGCCGGGGCCGTTCAATCTCAACCGTAGTTATACGTCAGGCTGCGGGCGTTCATCTGGCCGGCGTCCGCATAGGGCATGTACTCGGTCATCAGCGACCGGTAGGCAAGGAAGCTCTCGGTGATGCGCTTGACCAGCTCGTCGCTGTTGTCGCGCAGCTCACTGACCACCTCGCCCATGGCATTGCCCATGGCGACGACGATCTCGTCCGGCAGGGTGTGCACGGTCACGCCATGCTTGTCCTTCAACTCGCGCAGGGCCAGGGCGTGCTTGGTGTTGTACTCGGTCAGCACCGGGTTGTAGAGGCTCTGCGAGGCGAAGGTCACCACCTGCTTGAGGTCATCCGGCAGCGCTTCCCAGGCCTTGATGTTGATGGCGCATTCCTCGGCCGAGGACGGCTCGCCAACACCCGGCGCATAGTAGTTCTTGGCGACCTGCTGCAGCCCCAGCGCACTGTCCGACCACGGACCAATGAACTCGCCCGCATCCAGCGCACCCGACTGCAGCGCCTGGAACATCGCCGGACCGGACATGGCTTCCACGGCCATGCCCAGCTTGGCGCAGACTTCCGAGTTGAGGCCGGTGGTGCGGTACTTGAGGCCCTTCAGGTCGTCGACCGTCTTGATCTCGTTGCGGAACCAGCCGAACCACTGCGGACCCGAGTTGCCGCACAGGAACGGCTTCAGGCCGAAACGGCCGTACATCTCGTCATAGAGCGCCTGACCGCCGCCCTGCTGCATCCAGCCGATCTGCTCGATGGCGGTCAGCCCCAGCGGCTGCGAACCGAACAGCAGGATGCCCTTGGACTTGGAGCCCCAGTAGGCCGGCACCGCGTGATAGATCTCGGCCGTGCCTTCGGCGACAGCATCAAACACGCCCGGTCCAGGGACGATTTCACCGGCGGCGAACAATTCCACCTGCAGCCGGCCACCCGACAGGGCGGTGATGCGATCGGCAAGCGCCTGGGCGGCGACACCCGGCCCCGGCAGGTTCTTCGGCCAGGCGCTGACCATGCGCCACTTGATTACGTCCTGCGCGATGGCCGGAGCGGCAAGCGCCGCCGTGCCCGCTGCTGCCGCCGCACCGATGCCTGCGGTCTTGAGGAAATCACGTCTCTTCATGGTCAGACCTCCATTCTGGTTGGTTGTCATTGCTTGCCCTGTCCCCTCTTGTTCAGTCTTTCAGGATTGCCGGCAGGTTCAAGCCATGTTCGCGCGCGCAATCGAGCGCGATTTCGTAGCCGGCATCGGCGTGACGCATCACCCCCGTTGCCGGATCATTCCACAGGACATTGGCGATGCGTCGGTCGGCCGCTTCCGTGCCGTCGCAGCAGATCACCATGCCTGAATGCTGGGAGAAGCCCATGCCCACGCCGCCGCCGTGGTGCAGCGACACCCAGGTGGCGCCGCTGGCGGTGTTGAGCAGCGCGTTGAGCAGCGGCCAGTCGGACACGGCGTCCGAGCCGTCCTTCATCGCTTCCGTCTCGCGGTTCGGCGAAGCGACAGAGCCAGAATCGAGATGATCGCGGCCGATGACGATCGGCGCCTTCAACTCACCGGTCCGCACCATTTCATTGAACGCCAGACCCAGCTTGTGGCGCAGGCCGAGGCCCACCCAGCAGATGCGTGCTGGCAGGCCCTGGAAGGCAATGCGCTCGCGCGCCATGTCCAGCCAGTTGTGCAGATGCGCGTCGTCCGGGATCAGTTCCTTCACCTTCTGGTCGGTGCGGTAGATGTCTTCCGGGTCACCCGACAGCGCGCACCAGCGGAACGGCCCGATGCCACGGCAGAACAGCGGCCGGATATAGGCCGGCACGAAGCCCGGGAAGGCAAAGGCGTTTTCCAGGCCCTCGTCCTTGGCCACCTGGCGGATGTTGTTGCCATAGTCGAGCGTCGGCACGCCCGCGTTCCAGAAGTCGACCATCGCCTGAACATGCACGCGCATCGAGGCACGCGCCGCCTTCTCGACAGCCTTCGGATCGCTCTCCTGCTTGGCGCGCCATTCGCCGACGGTCCAGCCGGACGGCAGATAGCCGTGGATCGGGTCATGGGCCGAGGTCTGGTCGGTGACGATGTCCGGGCGCGGACCACCGGCCTTCATGCGCCGAACCAGTTCCGGGAACACGTCGGCCGCATTGCCGATCAGCGCCACGGACTTCGCCTCGCCCGCCTTGGTCCAGCGGTCGATCAGCGCCAGCGCCTCGTCCAGCGTATGTGCCTTTTCATCGACATAGCGCGTGCGGATGCGGAAGTCGGCGCGGGTCTCGTCGCATTCGACCGCAAGGCAGCAGGCGCCCGCCATCACGGCGGCCAGCGGCTGTGCGCCGCCCATCCCGCCAAGGCCGCCGGTCAGGATCCACTTGCCTTTGAGATCACCGCCATAATGCTGGCGGCCGGCCTCGGCAAAGGTCTCGTAGGTGCCCTGCACAATGCCTTGCGTGCCGATGTAGATCCACGACCCGGCGGTCATCTGGCCGTACATGGCCAGGCCCTTCTTGTCGAGTTCGTTGAAATGGTCCCAGGTCGCCCAGTGCGGCACCAGGTTCGAGTTGGCGATCAGCACGCGCGGGGCATCGGCATGGGTGCGGAACACGCCGACCGGCTTGCCCGACTGGACCAGCAGCGTCTCGTTGTCTTCCAGCGACTTCAGCGCCGCAACGATGCGGTCAAAGTCGTCCCAGGTGCGCGCGGCGCGGCCGATGCCGCCATAGACCACCAGCGCATGCGGGTTCTCGGCCACATCCGGGTGCAGGTTGTTCATCAGCATGCGCAGCGGGGCTTCCGTCAGCCAGCTCTTGGCGTTCAGCGTCGTGCCGGTGGGCGGGAAGATGTCTCGCTGGTTATGGCGGGGATTGGTCATGTTTCCTCTCCGAAGCAACATTTCATATGCAGTGAAGTGACATCCGGTCCCGCGCTTATCCGCGCCAGGCTCCGGACGCCACGGTCTCGAGAATGGATGTGAGGACCGGCCGCAGCCGCGCGGCCTTGGTCAGGCTGTAGGCATAGGGCGGCAGTTCGGTCTCCAGATGCGTCGCCTGCGCCAGCTCCATCTGGATGGCGTGATAGCCTTCCGCCGGCCGGCCATAGTGCCGGGTGGTCCAGCCGCCCTTGAAGCGGCCATCGACCACCGTGCTGTAGCCCGCCGCCGCCCGGCAGATGCCGGCCACCGCCTCGCCCAGACCGTGCGCACAGGACGTGCCCTCCACCGTGCCGATGTTGAAGTCCGGCAGCGTGCCGTCAAACAGGAACGGGATGTTGGAACGGATCGAGTGGCAATCGTAGAGCACAGCAAACCCGTGGATCGCATGCACCCGCTGCAGTTCGGCTTCGAGCGCCGCATGATAGGGCGCATGGAAGGCCAGCCGCCGCCGCTCGATCTCGGCCGCGTCCGGGGCCTCCAGCCAGATGTTTTCGCCATCGAAATCGGTCAGCGGTACCAGCCCCGTGGTGTTCTGCCCCGGATAAAGGCTTGCCCCGTCCGGCGGCCGGTTGGCGTCGATGACATAGCGGTGGAAGGTCGCGGCCACGGTCGTCGCCCCCGGCAGCAGACCGTCATAGAGCCGGTCCACATGCCAGTCGGTGTCGCTGAGCACCAGCCCGCGCGCATTCAGCTTCGCCCGGATCTCGGCCGGAACATGCGTGCCCGAATGCGGCAACCCCAGCACCACGGGGCTCTCGCCCCGCGTCACCGTCACCGGCCCAATCTGATCGTCACGCGTCATCTCAACCATCCACCCGACTTCCTTTTCCGGCCTCAACGCACGTCGTTCGCCCTTTCCAGGCCGATACCAAAAACTCTGTCGTCATCCCCGCCCTCTCCCGTCATCCCCGCGAAGGCGGGGATCCAGTACCCCCGGCCTTCGCCATCATCCCCGCCGGGGCTACTGGATCCCGGTCTTGCCGCTGCGCGGCAAACCGGGATGACAATCTGGGCATCATTGCACCGCCTCTCCGCTCCCCTCCCCCTCGTGGGGAGGGGTTGGGGGTGGGGGGGCGGCCTCTCATCCCGGCGAAAGCGCCTCAACTTTCAAACCCGCCAGCCTCTTGGCGAACCATCAAAGAGAGAAGCCCAGCCCAAACTCAACCTCTGAGCCTCCCACCCCTACCCCTGCCTGGGTCGAGCCAACGGTCTCGACCCGCCTTCGGCCCCCACGAGGGGGAGGGGCGCGGTGAGGCCCCGACACATCCAGCTTCAACCCTCGCCGCAGCGCCTCCGAACCAACCTCTCCCGTCATACCCGCGAAGGCGGGGATCCAGTAACCCCGGTCTTCGCCATCATCACCACCAAGGTTACTGGATCCCGGTCTTGCCGCTGCGCGGCAAACCGGGATGACAGTTTGGGCATCATGGCACCGCCTCGACCTCAGACCTTGAACGCCCCGATCTCAGCCGCCGCCGCAAACGCCCCGGAGCGCACCAGCGCAGATGCCGCCTCGATGTCGGGGGCCAGATACCGGTCTTCCTTCAGCGCCGCCGCCACGCCGCGCAGGCGTCCGATCACCGCCTGAAGCCGCGCCGAGGTCTTCAGCGGCGCGCGGAACTCGATGCCCTGCGCCGCACACAGCGCCTCGACACCGAGGATCACCGAGAGGTTTGCGTTCATCCGCAGGAGGCGGCGCGCGCCATGGGCGGCCATCGACACATGATCTTCCTGGTTGGCCGAGGTCGGCGTCGAATCCGTCGAGCACGGCGTTGCCAGGTGCTTGTTTTCGCTCATCAAGGCGGCCGTCGTGACTTCCGCGATCATGTAGCCGGAGTTGAGGCCCGGATCGGGGGTGAGGAACGGCGGCAGGTCGTGGCTCAGCGTCGGATCGACCATAAGCGCCACGCGCCGCTGCGCGATCGCACCGATTTCAGCCACCGCCAGCGCGATCTGGTCGGCGGCAAAGGCCACCGGCTCGGCATGGAAGTTGCCACCCGAAACGATCCGGCCCTCGCCCAGCACCAGCGGGTTGTCGGTGACCGCATTGGCCTCGATTTCCAGCGTCGAGCCGGCAAAGCGCAACAGGTCGACAGCCGCCCCCAGCACCTGCGGCTGGCAACGGATGCAATAGGGATCCTGCACGCGCGTGTCGCCCTCGCGGTGGCTCTCGCGGATTTCCGAGCCCTCCATGATGGCGCGCATCAGGTCCGCCACTTCGATTTGGCCGCGATGGCCGCGCAGGGTATGGATTTCCGGCTGCAGCGGTGCGGTCGATCCCATGATGGCATCGGTCGACAGCGTCGAGATCACCAGCGAGGCGGCAGCGTTGGTCCAGGCCTCGAACAGGCCGATCAGCGCCAGCGCGGTGGAAAACTGCGTGCCATTGATGAGCGCCAGCCCTTCCTTGGGGCCAAGGACGACCGGGGTCAGGCCCGCCATCTTCAGCGCATCGCCGCCGGAAAGCCGCTCGACGCCATAGATCGCCTCGCCGGCACCGATCATCACCGCCGTCATGTGCGCAAGCGGGGCCAGATCGCCGGAGGCACCCACCGACCCTTGCGAGGGAACAACCGGCGTCACGCC
Source organism: Pannonibacter sp. (assembly GCF_051860505.1). NCBI lineage: Bacteria > Pseudomonadati > Pseudomonadota > Alphaproteobacteria > Hyphomicrobiales > Stappiaceae > Pannonibacter > Pannonibacter sp. The sequence goes on from NZ_JBHYDX010000007.1 coordinate 5,757, forward strand.
CTTTTCAAGCATCGCCTCGATGAGGGCGATCACCTCCCAGCGCACGCCCGACGCGCCGCGTCCAAGACTCAGGAGCTTCAGCACCATCATCAGACGGGTTGCGGCCCGGTCGAGCGCCTCGCCGACGCCGCAGCAATGCGACAGGATCAGGTTCCGCTGCAGGGTCGCCGTATCCTTTGGCGCGATTTTCACCGAGGCCAGCTTGCCGAAGCCGGTGTTGACGCCATAGACGCCGGCTTCGCCATTCGCCGCCGCCGCCACATGGGCCGCCGCCAGATCGACCGCCGGACGCGCCGAGGGGTCAAGCCGGACCGCGCTGCTGTTGCGCCAGATCTGTTCAAGGTCGGCCAGCGTGGCGCGGCCGGGCTGGAGAACAACGGTCATTGCGAACCTCCGAAAACGCGGGCGTGAAGGGGATTGAAGCCGAAGCGGTAGACAAGCTCCGCCGGCGTCGTTGCATTCCAGATGGCAAGATCAGCACGCAGGCCGACGGCAATCCGGCCGCAGTCAGCAAGGCCGAGGGCACGGGCAGCATTGACGGTGACGCCGCGCAGCGCTTCCTCGACGGTCAGCCGGAAAAAGGTGCAGCCCATGTTCATGGTCAGGAGCAGCGAGGTCAGCGGCGAAGTGCCAGGATTGCAGTCGGTCGCCAGCGCCATCGGCACCCCATGCGCCCGGAAGGCGGCAACGGGAGGAAGCTGGGTCTCGCGGATGGCATAGAAGGCGCCGGGCAGCAGCACCGCCACGGTGCCGGAGGCCGCCAGCGCGGCCGCGTCCTCGTCGGTTGCATATTCCACATGGTCGGCCGACAGCGCACCGTAGCGGGCGGCCAGCTGGGTTCCACCGATGCGCGACAGCTGTTCGGCATGAAGCTTCACCGGCAAACCAAGACGCTTCGCTGCGTCAAACACCCGCGTCATGTCCTCGACCGAAAAGGCAATGCCCTCGCAGAACCCGTCGACCGCATCGACGAGGCCCTCGGCCGCCGCAGCTTCCAGCCCCGGCAGGCAGACCTCGGTCAGATAGGCCTCCGTCCGGCCCTTGTACTCGGTCGGCACCGCATGGGCGCCAAGGTAAGTGGTCCGGACACGCACCTTGCGCTCATGGCCCAGCCGCCGGGCGGCCCGCAGCATCTTCAGCTCGGTCTCGATCTCCAGTCCGTAGCCGGACTTGATCTCGATTGCGGTCATCCCCTCGCTGATCAGCGCATCAAGACGCGGCAGCGCGGAGGCGACGAGGTCGGACTCGCTGGCCTCGCGGGTCGAGCGGACCGAGGAGACGATGCCGCCCCCTGCCCTTGCCACTTCTTCGTAGGTCGCGCCGTCAAGACGCATCTCGAACTCGCGCGCCCGGTGTCCGCCATGAACGATATGGGTGTGGCAATCGATGAGACCGGGGGTCACCAGGCGGCCTTCCAGATCAAGGCGCGGCAGGGTCGCAAATTCTCCGGGAATGGCGTCGCTTTGTCCGACGAAGGCGATGGTTTGTCCGGTCACGACCACAGCGCCATTCTGGATCAGGCCATAGCCCGTCGGCCCCGCCAGGGTGGCCAGCGTCGCGTTGGTCAGGATGATCGGCTGATCAAGTTCCATCTTGGTTTCCTCCCGAGATGGCGCTATTTTGTATGCACATATTAATCGTGTCAATCGAGGAAGGCGGCGAAAGAATGAGCAGCGCAATTTCAGGCGATCTGGCGAAATCTCCCGCAACTCCGGCGGCGGTTGCAACCGTCCTGTGGGCAAAACAGGCACTCCTGCCCAGCGGCTGGGCAACCGGCGTAACCGTCAACTTCGGCTACGACGGCGTTGTTTCTGGTGTGAAATCAGAAACTTCCGCGCCTGTTGGCGCCCTTCAGGTTGCCCTTCTGCTGCCCTCCCCGGCCAATCTCCACTCCCACGCCTTCCAGCGGGCAATGGCCGGTCTCAGCGAGCGACGCGGCCCGGATCCACGCGACAGCTTCTGGACCTGGCGGCAGCTGATGTTCCGCTTCCTCGACCAGCTGACCCCCGATGATGTCGAGGCCATTGCTGCCTTCGTACAGATGGAAATGCTGGAAGCCGGCTACGCCACCAACGTCGAGTTCCACTACCTGCACCACCAGCCGGGCGGCGCGCCCTATGCAAACCTCGGCGAAATGTCGGAACGCATTGCCGCCGCCGCAGCTACGACCGGCATCGGCCTGACGTTGCTGCCGGTGTTCTACCAGTATGGCGGCTGCGACAAGCGGGCCCTTGGGGCTGGTCAAGTTCGTTTCGGCAATGATATCAGCCGCTTCGCCGATCTCGTCGACGCCGCAGAACGCTCGCTCGCCTACCTTCCGGATGACGCCCGGATCGGCGTTGCCCCGCACAGCCTGCGCGCCGTTGCCGCAGAAGATCTCGCCCGCGCCGCAAGCCTTCGCCCGGACGCCCCCCTGCACATGCATCTCGCCGAGCAGGTGGCGGAAGTGGAGGAAGTGCTCGCCCATCGCGGCGCCCGGCCCGTCGACTGGCTTCTCGGCAACGCCGAAGTCGACCGCCGCTGGTGCCTGATCCACTGCACGCAAATGCTTGAAAACGAAACGCTTTCCCTCGCCGCCACCGGTGCGGTCGCGGGCCTGTGCCCGATCACCGAATCCAGTCTCGGTGACGGCATTTTCGACGGCGTCCGCTATCTCGGCGCCGGCGGCATCATCGGGATCGGCTCGGACAGCAACATCCGCATCTCGCTCTCGGAGGAACTGCGCACCCTTGAGTATTCCCAACGCCTGCGCGACCGCTCCCGCGCGGTCCTGGCGACCGCCGACAAATCCACCGGGCGGGTGCTGTTCGAGGCTGTCGTCCAGGGCGGTGCCCAGGCTGCCGGCCGCCCGTCCGGCGTGATTGCCACCGGCCAACTTGCTGATTTCATTGCACTTGACGGCAATTCCGTGCATCTCGCCGGTCGGTCCGGCGACACGGCACTTGACGCTTGGGCATTTGCAGGCGATGACCGGCTTGTGCGGGATGTCTGGTCTGCGGGCCGCCATGTCGTACGCGAGGGACGGCATATCGCCCATGACGCGATCACGGAAAACTACATCCGGACTGTGTCACGGTTGCGGGACGCCTGATGCCAGAAGATCAGCCAAAATACTGAAATAAAAGAAAAAAGAGACGCGCGCATGGCAAAGCCCCTCTCCGGTCCGGTGACCTGGCAGACCATCCAGGCCGAAGCCCTGCGCCGCATCCGCGACCGCGAATGGAAGCCCGGCGCACAGATCCCGCACGAAGCCCAGCTTGCCGCCGAGTTCGGCTGTGCCCGGGCAACAGTGAACCGGGCGCTCCGGGAACTGGCGGAACTCGGCCTTCTGGAGCGTCGGCGCAAGGCCGGCACCCGCGTGCCGCTCAATCCCGTGCGTCGGGCGACTTTCCAGATCCCGATCATCCGCCAGGACATCGAAGGCCGGGGACTATCCTACAGCTACCAGCGCCTCAGCCAGGCGGTCGAACCGATCTCCCAGCCCGTCCAGGCGCTGCTTGACCTGCCCCCGGAACGCGAGCTGCTGCACGTTACTGCGCTTCATCAGGCCGATGGCGCCCCATTCTGCCACGAGGACCGCTGGATCAACCTAGCGGTTCCCGGACTGGAAAACGCTGACTTTTCAAAGATGAGCCCCAACGAATGGCTGGTCCAGAACGCATCGTTCTCGGGCGGTGGCATCGAATTTTTCGCAACCGAAGCCGATGGAGGCATGTCTGATCTCTTCGACTGCCCGCAAGGCGCGGCCCTCTTCGTCATGGATCGCACAACCTGGGCTGGGCCCCTCGCGATCACCGCCGTCCGCTTGACCTATGCACCCGGCCATCGCCTGACGACAGCGATCTGAGGTCCGAATCAGAACTGCACCGGCACCTGCCGGCCGTCTGAAATACGGCACTGGCCAACGCCGCCGCCGTCGATGCCTGCTTCCGGATTGGCGAGGCGGAAATCACAGGTCATCGCCCGGCCCCGATTGCCGGTCAGCACCGCCTGGGCATCGGAGCGGTAGCTGATCGAGGTATCGGACCCGTCACGAAACTGGGTCGACCAGCCATGCTTGGTCTTCTTCGAGCTGTCCCAGATCGTATCGGAGCTGCTGGAATTCGTCCGCTCGATGTTCTGGACGACCCGGCCGGTGAACATCTCGCCGTCACTGGTCACAGCGGTCGCGCTGATCTGGTTGACGTCATCAAAAATGTCATTGCCCTGTTGCAGGGTCAGGTGCAGCGTCCCCTGCGACAGGCCATTCGCCGCAAGGATCGGCGCCGGCGCTTGCCGGACGGTCGGGGCGCAGGCCGGCACCAAAGCGGCAGCCGCCAGACACACCGCAGCGCGGAAAACGCCAGCCGAAACGCTGAATTTCAAGAAAATCATTGCGTATTTCCTTCATCAGTCCTGGCGGTAAAGCCGGGGTCCAATCCGGCTTGCGCCCGGCACGCCTTCCCGGTTCATGCCGCGAAAGGCAAAAAAGCAAAGTCCGAACAGGGCAAGTGAGAGCAACGTCGGCGTGCCGACCTGCAGGAAGAGCACGCTCCGGCCCAATGGGTCCGTACTGGTTGCAATCGCGGAGACAGGGATCTGGCCAGCCAGGGACCAGACCAGTGCGGCAAGCGCAAAACCGATCGCGCGGCGGCGAGCCGCCCGGACCATGGCAAGCGGCGGCTGCGGGCGATCGCGCTTCATCGAGACCAGCTCGCGAAGAGCGGCAAGCCCTTGAAGCCACAGGCCGAACAGCCCCAGGACGATGCCCGCGATCGCCTGCACCTGCCAGTCATCCAGATCATATGCCGGATAGGGAACCTGCGCGGCGATAACGGTGGCGAGAGATGCCGGCGCTGCGACGGACCACAGCAGAAGCGAGAAAGTCAGACCAACAAGAAAGCCGGTTGCCGCCGTGAGACCAACCAGCGCGCGGTCAAGGGCGAGAGCCGAACGCCTCCGTGCTAATTTTTTCATTTTTAGCTTTCTGTTTTTAATGTTAGACAATAATTTATTCGAAGATCTAACCGAGGAAAATTAAATGCGCAAGGCCTTTGCAAGCGCCATTCTGGCCGCCGGCGTCGTTGCCTGTTCGTCCCTGACAACCGCCGGGCTGCGCGCGGTCGCAAGTCTCGACCCGGTCGAGACCGACCCCGCACAGCTGCAGGCAGCCATCGGGGTCGATGATGCGTTTCGCCTGCGGACAGGCGACGCAAAGCTGACGATCAGCTATCGGGTGGACGGTGCGGAAGTGCCGGTCGTTTCGGAGGAATTCAAGCTGGAGATCACTGCAGCGAACGGCAGCGAAGGCTTGCAGGCAGACCGGGGTGAGGCAATCTTTATCGCCCGGATTGCCGAAACGGATCTGTCCCGGGCGCGCGATGCGCAAGCCAGGATCAAGGCATTCAAGCAGTCAAAATCGGGAAGCGGCGACCTGTCGGTCGGTGTCTCCAGCGGTTGCCTGACCAAGCCATTGCCTGAGAAAGTCCCGCTTCGAACCTTCATTCGCAGCGAGCAGGCCGGCAAGTTTGTCCAGCTGACCAGGATCGAAAATATTCTCGACATGCTGACCGCAGACCAGGTGCGCAAGGTCAAGCAAGACTTCCCTGCCTGCTAGCGGGCAAGGGGTCCTCCTCAGCGGGCGCAGTTCAAGGTCGACCGGCGAAAGCCAGGCAATTCAGGCCGCTACGCAGCCCCGAAGCAGGTCTCATCCGGTTTATCCTGTGACACGCCTCACCTCGGCCTGGCCCGGGTGAGGCGGCCCTCCGATCGCGGCCGGCTGGGCGAGGCTGTCAGATCGCCAGTCGCTGACCAGCAACCCAGACAGCGGTCAGATCGAGACGATCACCCAGATGGACGAGATCCGCGCGGGCGCCACCGGCCAATGTCCCGAACCGTCCGGAGGCGGAAATGCAGGCAGCCGGTCGGCTGGTTGCCATGGCAAGGGCCAGTTCAAGCGGCGCGCCCACGGTCTCGACAAGATAGCGGATCGACCGAGGCAGGCAGATGTCGGCGCCGGCCAGCGTGCCATCCTCGAGCGTCAACCGGCCATCGCGCCGCAGGATCCGCCGGTCTCCCAGCATGAACTCGGTCACATCGGTTCCAGCGGCCGCCATCGCATCGGAGACAAGATACAGCCCCTCGCCCTTCTTGGCCGCCAGCGCAATCCGTATCCCTTCGGGAGCAACATGCACACCATCGGCAATCAGCCCGGCATGACTGTCGTTGTCGAGCGCAGCACCGACCATCCCCGGCTCGCGGTTGCCGAGCTGGCTCATCGCGTTGAACAGGTGCGTAACACAGCGGGCCCCGGCAGCAAAGGCCGCCTGGGCCTCGGCAGCCGTGCTGTCGGTGTGGCCAAGGCTGACGATCACCCCGGCCCGCACCAGACCGCTGATCTGCTCAAGCGTCACAGCCTGCGGCGCCAACGTTACGAGCAGCACTGGCAAGTCAGCCGCAGCCCGGCACAGCCGGTTAAGATCAGCCTCTTCCATCGGCCGGATCAGCGCCGGATCATGCGCGCCTTTTCGGCGGGGATCGAGATGCGGTCCCTCCAGATGCAGTCCGAGAAAGCCCGGCACCTTGTCCCGCGCCGCCGCCACGCCAGCTGCAATGACGGCTTCGGTGGCTTGCGGCGTATCGGTGATCAAAGTCGGCAGGATTCCAGTCGCGCCAAGGCGGGCATGGGCTGCGCAGATGCGGCGGATCTTTTCGACATCCGCCGTGCCATCCAGCATGATGCCATCGCCGCCATTGACCTGAAGATCGAGAAAGCCCGGGGACAGAATTCCCCCGGACAACGCAGTCTTCTCGCCGCCGAAGGCGCCGGCCTCGGCAGAGCCAAGATCGGTGATGGCATGCACCACCCCATCCTCGACGAGCAGGGCCTTGCCATCCTGCAGGCGCCGGCCGTCAAACAGCCGGGCACCGGTAAAGACCTGACGCATCAGACCGTCTCCGTGACCTTCTTCAGGTGCGGCGGCACATCGGGGTTGAATCCGCGGCGGCGCGACAGTTCTTCGATGAACTTGTAGAAGCTGACCCCCAGCACCAGCGGCGCGACGATCGGATGCAGGCCGGATACGGTCGGCAGCGTCGTTGCGCCGGCAACCTCAAGCCCCGTGACGAAGACATCCGCCCCCTGCCCGACCAACCGCTCGGCCGTCGCCCTGACATGCGGCAATGCGGCATCGTCAACCCCAAGCGCCAGCACCGGGAAGCGGCCGCCGACGATGGCGGCAGGGCCATGCAAGACTTCGGCCGCACTGTAAGATTCTGCGTGCAAACCACTGGTTTCCTTGAACTTCAAGGCCATTTCATTGGACATGGCAAAGCCCGGGCCACGCCCCAGAACATAAAGCGACTGGGCCCGGACGAGCCGATCCGACAAAGCGGTCCAGTCCTGTTCCAGCGCCTTGGCAAATGCGTCCGGAAGCCCGGCAACGGCAGCCCGCAGAGCTTCGTCCTCAAGCCATTCGGCGAGAAGGGCAAGACCGGCGACCACCGAATTGACGAAAGTCTTGGTGGCGGCAACGCTCTGCTCGGGTCCGGCGCTGAGCGGCAGCGTATGGGCGCTGACGCCCGCCATCGGCGAGGCGGAGTTGTTGGTCAGTGCAATGGTCAGCGCGCCGCCTTCGCCGGCCAGCCGCATCATCTCGACGATGTCCGGGCTCTTGCCGGACTGGGACACGCCGACGCAGGCCGCACCGGTCAGCTTCAGAGTTCGGCCATAGATCGAGGCGATCGAGGGACCGACAGAGGCGACCGGAACACCAGCAGCCAGTTCGACTGCATATTTGAAATAGGTCGAGGCATGGTCGGACGAGCCACGTGCCACACTGACAATGACATGCGGATCAAGGCCGCGCATCGCGCTCGCCGCAGCAGCCAGAGGAGCACGTGCATCCGCAAGGAACCGCGCAGCCGCCTCCGGAATCTCGGCAACTTCGGTGGCCATATGCGTCTTGGTGGTCATGATCAGTCCTTATCGGTCGGTGCCCGGGACGGATCCGGGGCGATCTGGAGTTCAACGGCAAAGTCATAGGCATCGCCGCGATAAAGCGAGCGGGTGAATTCCACCACCCGCCCGGATGGCAGGTAGGAAATGCGCTCGATCCGCAGTCCGGCCGCACCGGCCGGCAAATGAAGGAGATCCGCATCTGCAGGCGACAGATTGGTCGCCGACAGGCGTTGGACCGCGCGCACGGGCCGACGCCCGAGTTCGGCAAGAACCGCATAAAGCGATTTGTCGACGCGGAACGGATCCGGCAGGATGGAGGTCGACAGCGCCGCCCGTTCGATGGCCAGCGGGATGTCATCGGCCTGGCGCACGCGCTCAAGCCGGGAGACCCGCTCCTGGGCACTGAGCCCGAGGGCCATCACTTCCTCCGGCGTCGGCGCGTGAATGCCGCGCGACAGGTAGACCGAATCCACCGCCTTGCCCCGCCGGGCCATGTCTTCCGAGAAAGATGTCAGCAGGGACAGGGCCTGTTCGAGCCGCTCCACTCGCGGGGCAACAAAGGTACCAGACCCACGCTTTTGCACCAATTGCCCCTGTGTCACCAGCGCCTGGACGGCCTTGCGCACGGTCACGCGGCTCAGTCCGGTCTTGCTGGCCATATCGCGCTCCGGCGGCAGGCTGTCCCCAGGCTTCAGCTGACCGGAGGAGATCGCATCGGCAATGCGCCGGTGCAGCGCCAGATACAAAGGACCGGCGTCGTCAAATCCATCGGGCGAAAACAGCTCATCCATGCCGCAGTCCTCCCGGAACGACCCCTGAAAGACCGTCCTCAAACCGGCGGCGAGCCATGAAAACCGCTCCCTCCACCGATCCGCCAAGCGCCGTGCGCTGCGGCCAGTGGCCCGCCAGATGGCTGGCATGCAACGGCCCGAGACCGCCGAGGAACACCACAGGCAGATGTTCTCCGGCCTGAAGCAAGGCGATGGTTGACGACACCTCTGCAACACTGTCGCGGATGACGGCAACAGCCGCCGCATCACCTGCATCTCCAGCCGCGACAATCCGTGGGGCAAGGCGGGCGAACTCTGCCGGACGCATCGTCGGCGCCACGCCGACAAGCTGGGTCGGGCCGCCGAACTCGGCAAGCACTTCAGACAGGAACGGGGTCATTGGCAAGAAGCCATCAACGGCGCGCAGGGCCATGGCAAGCAAGCGACGCCCCATCCAGGCACCGGATGCCTCATCGCCAAGCACAAAGCCCCAGCCGCCGACCTCCCGGATCTCGTCCTTGCGCTGAACCGCAAAAATGGAACCGGTGCCGATGGCTGCCATGACGCCGTCCTCATCCCCGAGCGCACCTTTCACGGCCGTGACGCCGTCATTGACCACATGCACGGAGGCAAAAGGCAGGCGCGCCACGAGACGGTCAACGGCCTCGCGGACATTGCCACCAGCCAGCCCAAGCACAGCATGAAGACCGCCGAGAGCAGCCTCCCCGCCTGCAGCTTCTCGCGCCGCCTGGAGAATACTGTGGAGCGCACCATCCGGATCGGAAACGATGTTGGACGGTCCGGCGGACGCAGTTCCGCAGATCCGGCCACTGATGTCCGCAACCTGAGCCCGGCACCCTGTGCCGCCGCCATCAATCCCGAGAAAGCGCGTCATTGTTCCTCCCTTTGAAAGGAAGATACCAAAGCCATACCAAATGAAAAGCCCTGTTTTGAAAACAAGCGTTATTTCAGAGAGGATTCAGGGCACCTAGCAGACCGAGCAACCGCCGAGACATACTCAGGCGACCGGGAAAAACCCAGCCCGGATCTTCGTGGCAGAAACAATAAAGTTCATTAAATCAATTATTTAATAAGATTATCCCCAACTCCGGCAAGCCACTGGCTTGGTACAAAGCCTTGAGATCCTGACTTGAAAAATCCAATGAACCATTCATAAAATTCCAGCCAGCGAATTTGCCACTTTACAATTGGTATTCTTTTGGCATTATCACGTTGGGGAGGGCAAGATGACAACACGACGGACAGAGGCACGGCACCTCGAAGCAGACAGATTGCATTCGCACGACGCAGCGGAAGCCGTTGCAGCGATCCTTACGGGTCAGATCGCTGCACTTGACGCGACTTCCACAGCGCGGGATGTGATCGCCGCTGCCGGTCTTGCCATGGCTGCGGCAATCGCGTCCGGTCACAAGGTCATCTATGTCGGTGCCGGCAGCTCGGGTCTGATGGCCCTGGCCGACTGTCTCGAAATTCCCGGAACCTTCGGCGTTCCGCGCCATCAGATCGCGATGCTGTTTGCCGGCGGCGCGGCCGCCCTGCTCGAGATGCCCGGCGCTGTCGAGGACGACTCGGACCTGGCCGCAGCCGATGTCGCCCGGATCGCCCCTGGGCCAGGCGACCTTGTGATCGCGGTCTCGGCCTCCGGCTCGACGCCCTATACCCTGACGGTCGCCAAGGCGGCCAAGGCGCACGGCGCAAGCATCGCCGGCCTTGCCAATGCCGAAGCGACGCCCTTGCTGCAGATCGCCGACTATCCGGTGTTTCTGGATACCGGGGCGGAAATTCTGGCGGGCTCGACGCGGCTTGGTGCTGCGACGGCGCAGAAGGCGGCCCTGAACATGATTTCAACCCTCGCCGGTGTCCGTCTCGGGCATGTGCACGAGGGGCGAATGGTCAATGTCCTGGCGGACAATGCCAAGCTTCTGGACCGCGCCGCCGGCATGGTGGCAGACTTCAGTGGCATCGACATTGACGCAGCGCGCGCCGCGCTCGGCCAAACGGGCGGTGCGGTGAAGCCTGCCATCCTGATTGCCTGTGGCGCCACAGCGGCGCAGGCCAACACGCTTCTCGCGGAATCCGGGGGCCATGTGGGACCGGCCCTCAGTGCCCTGCGACAAGGCGCATAAGCATCAACCAGAGGGTCAAAAAGGCCCATAAACGGGAGCAGTTCGATGAATCTTGTGAAATTTCAGGGCGCGTTACTCGCCGGCACCCTGCTTGCCGGCGCAGCTCATGCCGCCGATGTCACACTGACGATTGAAAGCTGGCGCAACGACGATCTGACCGTCTGGCAGCAGACCCTGATCCCGGCGTTCGAAGCCAAGAACCCGGGCATCAAGGTGGTGTTCGCGCCGACCGCGCCGGCTGAATACAACGCCATCCTGAACTCCAAGCTCGACGCAGGCAGCGCCGGTGACCTGATCACCTGCCGCCCCTTCGACGCCTCGCTGACCCTGTTTGAGAAGGGCAAGCTGGCCGACCTGACCGACATGGAAGCCATGAAGAACTTCTCGGCCGTCGCCAAGTCCGGCTGGTCGACCGATGATGGTGCCAAGACCTTCTGCATTCCGATGGCTTCGGTCATCCATGGCTTCATCTACAACAAGGACGCCTTCAAGGAAGTCGGGATCGAAGTTCCGACCACTGAAGACGAGTTCTTCGCCGCCCTCGACAAGATCAAGGCCGACGGCAAGTACATCCCGATGTCCATGGGCACCGCTGACCAGTGGGAAGCCGCAACCATGGCCTACCAGAACATTGGCCCGAACTACTGGAAGGGCGAGGACGGCCGCGCTGAACTGATCGCCGGCGCTGCCAAGCTGACCGACGAGCCGTGGGTCGCCCCGTTCCGCTCCATTGCCAAGTGGGGCCAGTATCTGGGTGACGGCTACGAAGCCCAGTCCTATCCGGACAGCCAGAACCTGTTCACCCTCGGCCGCGCCGCCATTTATCCGGCCGGTTCCTGGGAAATCGCCGGCTTCAAGCAGCAGGCCGGCTTTGAACTCGGCGCCTTCTATCCGCCGGTGCCGGCAGCAGGCGACCAGTGCTACATCTCCGATCACACCGACATCGCACTCGGCATGAACGCGGCGACGAAGCATCCGGAAGAAACCAAGAAGTTCCTCGACTGGGTTGGCTCGGCGGAGTTCGCTGAACTCTACTCCAACGCCCTGCCCGGCTTCTTCTCCCTGTCCAACGCCAAGATCGAACTGAGCGAGCCGCTCGCCCAGGAATTCGTCAGCTGGCGCGAGACCTGCAAGCCGACGATCCGCTCGACCTACCAGATCCTGTCGCGCGGCACGCCGAACCTCGAAAACGAAACCTGGAATGCCTCCGCGAATGTCATTCGCGGCGCAGAGACCCCGGAAGCAGCCGCAGAGCGCCTGCAGAAGGGCCTTGCCAGCTGGTACGAACCGCAGAAATAATCGGTCGACCAGCTTAGCAACGGATCATGGCAAGCCACGGCGGCCATGATCCCATGTGCATAGACACATAGTTTTACAGTGTAATAGCACGTAAAGTCTTCGCACAGTCCCCATCGCACCAATGGAGGAGGCCCAGATCCGGGCCTCCTCCAAGCGCAGAGGCTTTTCCAATGACCGACATCCCTATCGCTGGCAAAAGGCCGTTCCGCTGGCACATCGGCGTGTTCCTCGCCCCGGCCGTGATCATCTACACCGCGATCATGATCCTGCCGCTGTTCGCCACGCTGAACATGGCCCTGTTCAACATCAGCGCAGATGGCGTCAGCCAGTTTGTAGGTCTTGCCAATTTCCAGACCTTGTTCGGCGACCCGCGCTGGTCGGATGCGTTCTGGAACGCCCTCGGCAACAACGCCTGGTTCTTCCTCATCCACATGGTGGTGCAGAACCCGATTGGCGTGTTGCTCGCGGCCCTGCTGTCCTCGCCCAAGTTACGGTTTGCAGCCTTCTACCGCACGGCGATCTTCATCCCGACCATCCTGTCCTTCGTGATCGTCGGCTTTGTCTGGAAGCTGATCCTGTCGCCGATCTGGGGTATCGCCCCCGGCCTTCTGGATGCCGTCGGCCTGAAGGCCCTTTATGCGCCCTGGCTGGGTCAGGAAGCCTATGCCCTGACGACACTGGCGCTGGTGTCTGTCTGGCAATTCGTCGGCATCCCGATGATGCTGATCTATGCCGCCCTGCTGACAATCCCGGACGAGATCCTGGAAGCTGCCGAAATGGACGGTGTCACCGGCGCCAGGCAATTCTGGAAGATCAAGCTGCCTTTGATCCTGCCCTCGATCGGCATCATCTCGATCCTGACCTTTGTGGGCAATTTCAACGCCTTCGACCTGATCTACGTCGCCCAGGGCGCGCTGGCCGGACCGAATTTTGCAACCGATATCCTCGGCACCTTCCTCTATCGCACCTTCTTCGGCTTCCAGCTCCAGCTGGGTGATCCGCACATGGGTGCAACCATCGCAGCGGCCATGTTCGGCATCATTCTCGTCGGCGTCTGCTTCTACCTCTTCACCATCCAGACGCGGCTGCGCCGCTACCAGTTCTGAGGGAGACCTTCATGTCTAAGGCTCGTTCTTCGCTCGGACGCACGGTTGCCGCCCATTCGGTGCTGGGGCTCTACACCCTGATTGCCCTGTTCCCGGTGTTCGTCGTCGTCATCAACTCCTTCAAATCCCGCAAGGCGATCTTCGGCGATCCGCTGGCAATACCAACGCCATCGACCTTCGATCCGGTCGGCTACACCACCGTTCTGGCACAAGGGGATTTCTTCCTTTACTTCCAGAACAGCCTCGTCGTCACGGTCGCCTCGCTGTTCTTCGTGCTGCTGTTTGGCGCCATGGCGGCCTTTGCCCTGTCCGAGTATCGCTTCCGCGGCAACACGTTGATGGGCCTTTATCTTGCCATCGGCATCATGATCCCGATCCGTCTTGGGACCGTTGCGATCCTGCAGCTGATGGTCGCCTCCGGGCTGGTCAACACGCTGACGGCACTGATCCTGGTCTACACAGCGCAAGGCCTGCCCCTGGCCATCTTCATCCTGTCGGAATTCATGCGCGGCATTTCCGATGACCTCAAGAACGCAGGCCGCATCGACGGGCTCAGCGAGTACAAGATCTTCTTGACGCTGGTGCTGCCGCTGGTGCGCCCCGCCATGGCGACAGTGGCCGTGTTTTCCATGATCCCGATCTGGAATGACCTCTGGTTCCCGCTGATCCTTGCGCCCTCGGAGGCCACCAAGACCGTGACGCTCGGCAGCCAGGTGTTCATCGGCCAGTTCGTCACCAACTGGAACGCCGTACTTGCCGCCCTGTCACTGGCGATCCTGCCGGTGCTGGTGCTGTACCTGATCTTCTCGCGCCAGCTCATCCGTGGCATCACCGCAGGAGCCGTGAAATGATCCGCACCCTGGTCGTCGGACTTGGCAACATGGGGCTGAGCCACGCGCTCGCCTATCACGCCGATCCTGCCTTCGAAATCGTTGGTCTGGTCAGCCGGTCATGGCCGTCCAACCTGCCTGAGGCGCTTGCCAGCTATCCGCATCGCACCGACTACATGGCCGCGTTGAACGAGCTGAAACCGGATCTCGTCTGCATCGCGACCTATTCCGACACCCATGCCGACTATGCCTGTGCGGCGATGGATGCCGGCGCGCATGTCTTCGTCGAGAAGCCGCTTGCGACCAATGTGAAGGATGCCGAGCGGGTCGTCGCCAAGGCGGTGGAAACCGGGCGCAAGCTGGTGGTCGGCTATATCCTGCGCCATCACCCGAGCTGGCAACGGCTGATTGCCGAAGCGCGCGCCCTCGGTGGACCTTATGTCTTCCGGCTCAACCTCAACCAGCAATCCTCGGGCCCGACCTGGGACGTGCACAAGACCTTGATGCAGACGACGCCGCCGATCGTCGACTGCGGCGTGCATTATGTCGATGTCATGTGCCAGATCACCGATGCCGCACCGGTGGAAGTTCGCGGCATGGGCCTGAGGCTCAGCAACGAAATCGCCGATGACATGTATAATTATGGCCACTTCCAGGTGCTTTTCGCCGATGGCAGCCTTGGCTGGTACGAGGCTGGCTGGGGTCCGATGATGTCGGACACGGCCTTCTTCGTGAAGGATGTGGTCAGCCCGAATGGCGCCGTATCGATCCGGATGCCGGATACGGCGCGCTCGGACGACATCGACACCCATACGCAGACGTCGAAACTGCGCCTGCACAAGGCCGGCCTCGGCCACCAGGATCTCGACATGACGGACGAGCCGGATCACAACGGCTTGTGCGCCCGCGAGCAGGCCTATGTGGCCCGCGCCATCACAGAAAATCTCGACCTCACCCGGCACATGTCCGATGCCGTTCGCTCCCTCGCCGTCTGTCTGGCGGCGGATGAGAGCGTGCGTTCCGGCCAGCCGGTCAAACTGTAAGCAGGAGACATCATGGGCGCGCTGTCCCTTACCAAGATCACCAAGTCCTTCGGCAAAGTGGACGTCATCAAGGGCGTCGACCTGACCGTCCACGATGGTGAGTTCTGCGTCTTCGTCGGCCCGTCGGGCTGCGGCAAGTCCACCCTCCTTCGCATCATCGCCGGCCTGGAGGATGCGACCAGCGGCCAGCTGTCGATCGATGGCACCGACATCACCAATGCGCCGCCGTCAAAGCGCGAGATCGCCATGGTGTTCCAGAGCTACGCGCTCTACCCGCACCTGACGGTGAAGGGCAACATGGCGCTGGCGCTGAAGCAGGCCGGAGCCTCGAAGGCGGAGATCGACGCTGCGGTCCAGCGTGCCTCGAACATGCTGTCGCTGGAGGCGCTGCTGGAGCGCCGCCCGGCCGAACTCTCCGGTGGCCAGCGCCAGCGCGTCGCCATTGGCCGCGCCGTAGTGCGTACGCCGAAGCTGTTCCTGTTCGACGAACCGCTGTCGAACCTCGACGCAGCGCTCCGCGTCAACACCCGCATCGAGATCGCCCGTCTGCACCGCGACCTCAAGGCGACCATGATCTACGTGACGCATGATCAGGTCGAGGCCATGACCCTCGCCGACCGCATTGTCGTATTGAATGCGGGCCGCATCGAGCAGGTCGGCGCGCCGATGGAACTCTACAACGATCCGGACAATGTCTTTGTCGCCGGCTTCATCGGCTCGCCGCAGATGAATTTCCTGAAGGGCAACTTGCTCGACGGCCGCGGCGAAACGCTGGGCATCCGGCCGGAACACCTGGCGATCAGCCGCAGCGAAGGCAAGATCGCAGGCACGATCAGCCATGTCGAGCATCTGGGCGGCGAGACACTGGTCTATGTCCGCAGCGCCGAACACGGCCTCGTCACGGTGCGCCTTTTCGGCGAGCACAAGTTCACGGTCGATGAGGATGTCTTCGTCACCCCCGAGGCGGCCCGCTGCTACCACTTCGACAAGGACGGCAAGCGGATCCGCTGAGCTGGAACCAGGCACGGAGCGAATAACGGCGGGCCTTGCCCGCCGTCAGACTGCTGACAAACCCTCTATCGTCATCCCGGACGCAGCGAAGCGGAGATCCGGGACCGGAGAGCCAAGGTGTCTCCGGGGCTAATTCATTGAAATATCGAGGCCTCGACTCTCCGGTCCCGGCTCGGCGCTACGCTTGGCCGGGATGACTTCGGTGAGGTCAAGGTTTGTCATCAAGTTCAAACGGCGGGCCTTGCCCGCCGTTCTGCTGTCCGGGTCTGACGCGGCCTAGCGCAGGCGCAGACCGGTGTCATCAGCGGCAAAGAGAAACGCCTTGTCGTCCTCAAAGCGCAGGCCAACGTTGTCACCGATACGGGCGATGGCATCGTCACGCTGTTCGACGACGATCTTCTCGCCCGTCGAAGCCACGAGGTGAATGTAGGACACCCCGCCAAGCGCCTCGATCATGTCGACGCGGTGGCTTGCTCCGTCCTGCAGCAACAGGTGCTGCGGACGAACGCCAAGGATGACGTTTCCGGCATGCGCCGACACGTTCGGCCCCTGCACCGGTGTTTCGGACATGCCCGGAGCCGACAGCGTTCCATCCGCGTTCATCCGTGCTGCGACAAAGTTCATCGCCGGCGACCCGATAAAGCCGGCGACAAAGCGGTTGTCCGGATTGTGATAGAGATCGAGCGGCCGGCCGACCTGCTCGACCCGTCCGGACCTCAGCACAACGATCTTGTCGGCCAGGGTCATCGCCTCGACCTGGTCATGCGTCACATAGATCATGGTGGCGCCGATCTCGCGGTGCAGCCGGGCGATCTCGACCCGCATCTCGACGCGCAGTTCCGCATCGAGGTTCGACAGCGGCTCGTCAAACAGGAACACCTCCGGCCCGCGCACGATGGCCCGGCCGATGGCCACGCGCTGGCGCTGGCCGCCGGAGAGCGCCTTCGGCTTGCGGGCGAGCAGCGGATCGAGCTTGAGGATCCGCGCCGCCTCGGCGACCTTCGTGTCGATCTCGCTATTCGGATGACCGGTCATCTTCAGGCCGAAGCCCATGTTTTCGGCCACCGTCATATGCGGATAGAGCGCATAGGTCTGGAACACCATGGCAACGCCGCGTTCGGACGGATCGGCATTGGTGACATCGCGGCTGCCGATCCGGACGGACCCGGACGTGGTCGCCTCAAGGCCGGCCACCATGCGCAGGAGCGTGGACTTGCCACAGCCGGACGGCCCGACGAAGACACAGAACTCACCATCCTCAACGGTGAGATCGACGCCACGGATTACCTCGACTTCGCCGAAGCGTTTGACGACCTTGCTAAGCACCACGCCAGACATTGAGTTCCTCCCGTCTCTCGATCTTATTGCTCCGGAAACCGCCAGGCTTGCGCGTCGGCGGCGATGGCTGCGGCCACCTCGCACAATCGCGGGGCAACGGCTTCCAGATCTTCCAATGAGTTGCGCTGTGTTGTTGATGTGATGGACATCGCCCCGATGGCCCGGCCGGACGCAGACAGGATCGGTGCGGCAACGCAAATGATCCCTGGCTCATGCTCTTCGAGATCGAAGGCATAGCCGCGCTTGCGGATCATCTTGAGTTCACTGACCAGCGCTGCGCGTGAGGCCAGGGTCGCCGGCGTGAAGGCGTGGAAGGACTGGCGCGCAAGGGCCTGTTCCAGCCGGTCTTCGGGCAGGAATGCCAGCATTGCCTTGCCGACCCCGGTGCAATAGGCCGGGCCAACCTTGCCGGCCTGGCTGAACATGTCGACCGGCCGTGCCGCATTGCGCTTGTCGACATAGAGCACCTGCCCCTGGTCAAGCTGGGCCAAATGCAGCGTCTCGCCCAATTCCGCCGACAAGCGGTCGAGCCAGGGCCGGGCGATGGGGGCGAGCGAACTCTGCGTCCACGCCGCATGCGCCAGCCGCACCAGCCGGACGCCCAGCGAATAGACCTGTGCTTCCGGATCATAGGCCAGCATGCCCTGGTTGGTCAGGGTCTGCAGAAAGCGATAAAGCGTCGCCTTCGGATAGCCCCCCTGCCCGAGCAGCTCGGTAAACCGCACAGGCCGGCCGTGCCGGGCAACCATGTCCAGCACATCCAGGGCCTTGCCGACAGTTCCGTCGCCTTTTTCCTCGCTCATTCCGTTTCTCCGCACCCGCGCCTTGACAGTCCTAAAGCTTCGCAGCATAGTTTTCAATATGCAAGACTAAGTTCCATTAATTGGAACAAACTTGCAAGTCCGATCCGCGCAGAAGCTGCGGCGAATATCGCGACATCCTTGGGAGGAGAACATGGTTCATAAGTTGCTTGGCGGAGCCGCGCTGGCGGTTGCCGTCCTCATGTCCGGATCGGCCATGGCCGAGAAGCGGACACTGGTGTTCAACACAGACACGTCGGACCCGGCGCCGAAGGCCGCCATGGAAGAGCTGATCACCCTGTTCGAGGCCGAGAACCCGGACATTGACGTCGTGGTCAACATGTTTGACCATGAAGGCTACAAGACCGCGATCCGCAACTTCCTGACCGCCGATGCCCCGGATCTGGCCAACTGGTACGCCGGCAACCGCATGGCCCCCTTCGTCAAGGCGGGACAATTCACCGACGTCAGCGATGTCTGGGCGGAAAATGGCCTGGCCGACAAGCTGTCCTCGTCACTCGCCTCAATGACCATCGACGGCAAGCAGTGGGGCGTGCCCTACACGTATTACCAGTGGGGCATTTACTACAACAAGGACGCCTACAAGCAGGCTGGCGTCGATGTTCCCAAGACCTGGGACGAGTTCATCGCCAATTGCGCCAAGTTCAAGGCAGCCGGGATCGACTGCGTGACCACCGGCTCCAAGGCGCTTTGGCCGATCGCCGGGATCTTCGACTACCTGAACCTGCGCACCAACGGCTATGAGTTTCACATGCAGCTCACCGCCGGTGAAGTTCCGTGGACGGATGACAGGGTCAAGGCCACGTTCGCCGAATGGGAGAAGCTCGTAGGCCCGGGCTACATGACCGCCAACCATGCTGCGATTGACTGGCAGGATGCAGCCGCGCTGCTGGTCCAGGGCAAGGCCGCCAACTATGTCATGGGCAACTTCGCCGTTGCCGTGTTCAAAGACGGCGGCATGACCAATGACAGCCTCGGCTTCATGGTCTTCCCGGAGATCTCCGCCGGCGTCCCGCGCGCCGAAGAAGCCCCGACCGACACGATCCACATTCCAGCCGGCGCCAAGAATGTCACTGATGCCAAGAAGTTCCTGGCATTTGTGGCCCGCGCCGACGTGCAGACCGCGCTCAACAAGACCCTCGGCCAGCTTCCGGTCAACAAGGGCTCTGCTGTCAACGCCGATGATCCGTTCCTGACCGCTGGCTTCGAGACGGTTTCGAGCGCGGCTGGCCTTGCCCAGTTCTTCGACCGCGATGCTCCGGCTGAAATGGCCAAGGCCGGAATGGAAGGCTTCCAGGAGTTCACCATCAAGCCGGACCGGCGCGATGCGATCCTGGACCGTCTCGAGAAGATGCGCCAGCGCATCTACAAGTAACCGGCCGACCCGGACGAAGCCCCACCGCTTCGTCCGGGTCACCTGTCCCGTTCAGCGCGCCCGTTGTCCGAGATCGGAAACGGTCTGCCGCAGCGACCGGCTGAGGACCCCATGCAGGCCTTCTTCAAGACCCACCAGCGACGTCTGGCGCCCTGGCTGTTCCTGGCCCCGGGAGCCGCCTTCTTTCTGTTCTATGTCATCGCCCCGATCTTTGAATCGATGGCCCTGTCCTTCTACGACTGGGATGGCCTTGGCGAGGCGACATGGGTCGGGATTGGCAACTATATCGAGCTGGTGGACGACGAAGCGTTCTACATCTCGTTGAAGAACAACCTGCTCTGGCTTGTGCTCTACATGCTGGCGATCCCCTTTGGCCTCGCGATCGCGATCTTCCTGAACCAGACTGTCTGGGGCATCAGGGCCTACAAATCGCTGTTCTTCTTTCCCTTTGTCATCAGCCAGGTCGTCGTCGGCCTGATGTTCTCGTGGTTCTACGCGCCGAATTTCGGCCTGCTCTACACACTCATCGAAGCCGTCACCGGTCAGGGCGTCGCCATTCTCGCCGATGAGGACTATGTCACCTATGGCATCATCGCCGCCGGCCTGTGGCCGCAGATTGCCTATGTGATGATCCTGTATCTGACCGGCCTCAACAATGTCGCGCCCGACCAGATCGAGGCGGCGCGGCTTGACGGCGCCAGGGGCTGGAAGATGCTGTGGTATGTCATCCTGCCGCAATTGCGCCCGGCGACCTTTATCGCCGTCGTCGTCACCGTCATCGGCGCGCTGCGGTCGTTCGACCTCGTCTCGATCATGACCGACGGCGGCCCCTATGGCTCCTCGCGCGTCCTGTCCTTCTACATGTATGAGCAGGCCCTGTCCGAATACGGCTTCCGCATGGGCTATGGCGCGGCCATCGCCGTCGTGCTCTTCGCCATCATGATGGTCTTCATCACCGGCTTCATCTGGAAGATGTGGCGTGACGAGAAGGATCACTGACCATGTTTCCCCGTCCCATCCAGCAATCCAGCCGCCAGGCGCGGATCCTCTACCAGGTCGCCCTGCCGATCGCGCTGGTCGTCTGGCTGCTGCCCCTGCTCGGCGTTGCCGTGACCTCGCTGCGTCCCTCGTCTGATCTGGCCGCAGGCAATTATTTCGGCCTGCCCTCTGCCATCGCCTTCGACAATTATGCGGCCGTGTTCCGCAATTCGCCGATCGCCAGCTACATCCTGAACAGCTTCAAGGTGACGATCCCGACCGTCATTGGCGCGGTTGCCCTGTCGCTGATGACGGGCTTTGCCCTGGCCGTGTACAAGTTCCGCGGCAACGTGCTGATCTTCTTCCTGTTCGTTGCCGGCAACTTCGTGCCGTTCCAGATCCTGATGGTCCCGGTGCGAGACCTTACGCTGCAGATGGGTCTCTATGACACCACACTGGGCCTTGCCCTGTTCCACATCGCCTTCCAGACCGGGTTCTGCACCCTGTTCATGCGCAACTTCATCCGCGCCCTGCCCTTTGAGCTGATCGAGGCGGCCCGGGTGGAAGGCGTCAGCGAGATCCGGATCTTCTGGTACGTGGTCGTCCCCCTGATGCGCCCGGCCATTGCCGCCTTGTCGGTCCTGATCTTCACCTTCATCTGGAACGACTATTTCTGGGCAACGGTGCTGACCACCGGTGCGGCAACCCAGCCGGTGACGGCAGGCCTCTACTCGCTCAACGGCCAGTGGGTCGCGGCCTGGCATCTGGTGTCGGCCGGCTCGATCATTGCCGCCATGCCCCCCGTGCTGATGTTCTTCCTGATGCAGAAGCATTTCATTGCCGGGCTGACACTTGGGGCTGTGAAATGACCCACTGGCGCATCGACACGCCACAGCAGACCCTTGTCCTGTCGAGCGCGGGCGGGATTCCTTCAGCGCTCTATTGGGGACCGCCGCTGCCGGCAGACGAGGATCTCGATCAGTTCGCGCTGGCGGCCCGCCCGGATCTGACCGGCGGCATGCTCGACCGCCTGCCGGATCTGACCCTGTGCCCGATGCCCGCCGATGACTGGCAAGGGCAACCGGGACTGGTGGTGTCGGATGCCGACGGTACCCCACGCGCGCCACGCTTTCGGTTTGACCATGCCGAGCCATCACCCAATGGCTTAAAGCTCATCAGCCGCGATGACGACCTCATACTGACGCTTGACGTGAGAAGCGAGACGACAGGTGTCCTGGTGCTGAAGAGCACGCTGGCCTCGGAGCGGCCGGTCCGCGTGACCTGGCTTGCGGCGCCAGTGCTGCCGCTTCCTTCAGGCGCACAGGACAGCATCGATTTCTCCGGCCGCTGGATCGGCGAGATGCAGCCGCAGCGCATGGCGATCCGGCCAGGCATCCGGATGCGCGAAAGCCGGACGGGACGCTCCGGCCAGGAGCATCCCCCGTTTGCCCTGGTGGCCGAAACGGGCTGCCGCAACACGTCCGGCGAAGCGAGGGCCTTCAGCTTTGCCTGGTCGGGCGGACATCGCCAGATCATTGAGGAACTGCAGGATGGCCGGCGTCAGATCCAGTTCGGTCATGCCAGCGGATCGGAACTCGTGGCCGGTACGCGCTTTGAAAGCGCCGAGCTGATTGTCAGTGTCTCGACCTGCGGTCTGAACGGCATTGCCGTGACCATGCAGCGGGATGTCCGCGACCGGGTTGTCCGCTGGCCCACTCCGCTGGCGAGCCGCCCACGTCCCGTGCACTACAATTGCTGGGAAGCCGTCTATTTCGATCACAAGCTCGAAACCCTCACCGGCATGGCAGCACGCGCCGCTAGGCTCGGTGCAGAACGCTTCGTCCTTGATGACGGCTGGTTCGGACGCCGCGACGACGACACCACAAGCCTCGGCGACTGGCTGGTTGACAGGCGCAAGTGGCCGGACGGACTGGCACCTCTGATCAGCGCTGTCGAAGCACAGGGCATGCGGTTTGGCCTCTGGGTCGAACCGGAAATGATCAGCGAGGACAGCGATCTCTACCGCGCTCATCCGCACTGGATCCTTGGCCCGGCCGATCAGACGCGCGGGCGCAACCAGCTTGTCCTCGACATGGCGCAGGCGGACGTGCGCGATCACCTGTTTGCGCGCCTGTCCGCGCTTCTGAGCGAGCACCGGATCGACTACCTGAAATGGGACCACAACCGCCTGCTGCCGGTGGTCGACGCGGCCCAGACGCGGGGCATCTATGATCTGCTGGCGCGCCTTAGCGCCGCCCATCCGGGCGTGGAAATCGAGAGCTGTGCCTCGGGCGGTGGCCGGATCGATGCCGGCATTCTTGCCCAGACCCAGCGCGTCTGGCTGTCGGACAGCAATGACGCGCTGGAGCGGATCCGGATCCAGCATGACGCGGCCCTGTTCCTGCCGCTCGCCGTGACCGGCAGCCATGTCGGCCCGCGTCAATGTCATACGTCTGGCCGCATGCTGAGCATGAGCCTCAGGGCCAGAACGGCTGCGCAGCGGCACATGGGGTTCGAAATGGATCTCACCGAACTCACCGAGGACGAGGACGAATGCCTGCGATCGGTGACCGCGTGGTGGAAGGCCAACCGCGACTGGCTGACCTTCGCCGATATCCAGCGGCTCGACAGCGCGGATCCGGCAGTAACAGTGGAACAGCAACTGGCCCGGGATGGCAGCCGCTTCGTGGTGTTCGCTGGACAGACCGGGACGTCTCGACAGGCCCTGCCGCGCCCGCTGCCCCTGACCGGGCTCGATCCCGCCGCCCGCTACCGGATCAGCCTCCTCAACCCGGAGGATATCCCGCCGCAATCGCGGGGGCCGAACGCGCTCAAAGAGATGCCGCTGGTGTTGTCCGGCGCGGCCTTGATGCAGCAGGGCGTGACCCTGCCGGTTGCCTGGCCCGGAACTCTCTACATGCTGGAAGGCGAGCGCCTGTAACGCGTGCTATCCGGCAAGATTGATAACTGGAGTAGATTTGATGCAGACCCTTCCTGTTTTCCCCGATCTGTCTGGTGCCTCGGTCTTCATCACCGGCGGCGGGTCAGGAATTGGCGCGTCGCTGACCGAGGCATTTTTGAACCAGGGCGCGAAGGTTGCCTTCGTGCAGCGGTCTGATGCATCGGCATTCTGTGACGAGATGGAGCAGAACACATCAAACCGTCCGCTGTTTCTGCCTTGCGACATCACCGATATCGCAGCGCTTCAGGGCGCGATCGCGAAGGCCTCCGAGGCGCATGGGCCGGTGACCATCCTCGTCAACAACGCCGCCAATGACCAGCGTCACGCCACGCTGGAGGTGACCGAGAACTACTGGAACTGGTCGATGGCGATCAACCTGAAGGCCTATTTCTTCGCCATTCAGGCCGTGGTTCCGGGCATGAAGGCAGCCGGCGGCGGATCGATCATCAACTTCTCGTCGATCAGCTACATGATGGGCAACGCCGGCTACCCGATCTACACCACGGCCAACTCCGGCATCAACGGCATGACGCGCAGCCTGGCGCGCGAGTTCGGCCCCGACCGCATCCGTGTCAACGCCCTCGCGCCCGGCTGGGTGCTGACCCAGAAGCAGAAGGACATGTGGGTGACGCCGGAAGGTCTTGCCGCGCATCTCGAGCGCCAGTGTCTGAAGGACACCATTGACCCGGAAGACATCGCCGGTGGCTGCCTGTTCCTTGCATCGAAGGCATCGAAGATGATGACCGGCCAGGCGCTGGTCATCGACGGCGGTGTGGTGGTGACCGGATGACAGAGCGAGAGGATCCGGCCCCAACCGGAAGCGCCAATGTGGAGTGGATCGCCGTCGACTGGGGCACAACCCATCTGCGTGCCTGGTCAATGCATGGCGATCAGGTCCTGAGTGAAGCCGCATCGGACGATGGCATGGCGAGCCTGAGCCGTGACGGGTTCGAACCGGCGCTGCTGAAGCTGGTCGGCGGCTGGCTTTCCTCCGACAAGGTCACGCCGGTCATCGCCTGCGGCATGGTCGGCAGCCGGCAAGGGTGGATCGAGGCGCCCTATGTAGCGGTTCCCTGCACGCCGCTGAGTGCCGCCCATGTGGTACGGGGCGAAAGCCATGATCCGAGGATCGCAGTCTGGGTGGTTCCGGGCCTGCGCCAGGATGCGCCGGCGGACGTGATGCGCGGCGAGGAGACGCAGATTGCCGGCCTTCTGGTTGCCGACCCTGACCTTTCAGGCCTCGTCTGCCTGCCGGGGACCCATACGAAATGGGCCAGTGTCCGCGCCGGCAAGGTACTGGCGTTCTCGACCTTCATGACCGGCGAGCTCTACGCCTTGATCAGCGGCCACTCGGTGCTCCGCCATGGTCTTGGCGCGACATCCGACTGGCACCAGCCGAGTTTTGAAGCGGCAGTCCAGGAAGCGTTGCAGGCACCGGCTGGCCTTGCCGCCGGGCTGTTCCGCCTGCGGGCGGAAGGGCTGCTACACGCAATGCCCGCCGAGGCGGCGCGGGCACGCCTGTCGGGTCTGCTCATTGGCAATGAACTAGCAGCACTCCGCTCCATGCTCGATGGTCCGGTCACCCTCGTGGGCGCCCCCGGCCTCAGCGCGCTTTATGCGGCGGCGCTGGTCATTGCGGGCTACGAACCGCGCATCGTCGACGGAGCCAACCTGACACTTGCCGGACTGTCGCTGGCCCGGCGGTCGATTCTCGAAGACATCCGGAGACCTAAGTGATGCGTCCGCTGATTGCCATCCTGCGCGGCCTGACGCCGGCAGAAAGCCTGCCTGTGTGCGAGCGGCTGATCGCCGCCGGCTTCACCCGCATCGAAGTGCCGCTGAACTCGCCGCAGCCCTTCGACAGCATCGCCGCCATGGTCAAGCATTTCGGCGACAGCGCCCTGATCGGGGCCGGCACGGTGCTGGAGGCGGAGGATGTGCAGCGGCTTGCCGATGTCGGCGGGCGGCTTGTCGTGTCGCCCAACTGCGATCCGGACGTGATCCGCGCCACCAAGGCCGCAAGGCTGCTCTCGTTTCCCGGCGTGATGACACCGAGCGAATGCTTTGCCGCGCTGAAAGCCGGAGCGGACGGGCTGAAACTCTTCCCCGCCGGGCTGCTTGGCCCCGAAGGCGTCAAGGCGATCCGGGCCGTCCTGCCGAAGGAGACGCAGCTCTATGCGGTTGGCGGCGCTGGTCCGGACAATTTCGCCAAGTGGATGAAAGTCGGCATCACCGGTTTCGGGATCGGGACATCGCTGTATGTTCCAGGTCTCGCCATTGCCGAGATCGAACAGCGTGCCAGAGACATGGTGATCGCCTTCGATGCCGCGAAGACCCAGGAGCCCGCATGACATCCGTTTTCGATGCAACCGTCTGTGAACTGGGAGAAGGTCCGCTGTGGCATCCGCTGCGCCAGCAGCTCTACTGGTTCGATATCACCGGCCGCACGCTCTACACACAGGCGGACGACGAGACAAAGGCCGTGCGCTTCGACACTTTCGTGTCGGCGGCCGGATGGATCGACGCAAACCGGCTGATGATCGCCAGCGCGCGCGAGCTGTTCATCCATGACCCCAATTCCGGTACCAACACCCATGTCTGCCCGCTGGAGGCCGACAATCCGGTGACCCGCTCGAATGATGGCCGTGCGGACCCCCAGGGCGGTTTCTGGATTGGCACCATGGGCTGCAATGCCGAACAGGATGCCGGCGCAATCTATCGCTGGTATCGCGGCGAGTTACGGCAACTGTTTGCGCCGATCACGATTTCCAACGCGATCAGCTTTGCCCCGGACGGCCACACCGCCTTCTTCACCGATTCCGCCGTCGCCAAGGTCATGCGCGTGACCCTTGACGCGGATGGCTGGCCCAATACGGAACCGACTGTGTTTCTCGATCTGGCCCCCGCCGGGCGGGAGCCGGACGGAGCAGTGATCGACCGCGATGGCCTCATGTGGCTGGCCGAATGGGGCTCGTCACGGGTTGCCGCCTATGCGCCCGACGGAGCGCTGGTGCGGACCGTTCCGGTTGATGCGCCGCACACCACCTGCCCGGCCTTTGGCGGACCGGACCTGACAACCCTGTTCTGCACGTCGGCCCGGCAGGGCCTGACAGCATCGGGCCGCGTTGCGGCTCCGCTTTCCGGCATGACCTTCACCGCCGCCAATGTCGCGCGCGGCCAGCAAGAGCATCAGGTGATCCTGTGACCGACAACCTTCTGCGCCGCCTTGGCGTTTGCTATTATCCCGAGCACTGGCCCGAAACCCAGTGGACCGAAGATGCAGCCCGCATGGCCGCCGTTGGCCTCACCTATGTGCGCATCGGCGAGTTCGCCTGGAGCCGGATCGAACCGGAGCCCGGACAGCTGGACTGGGACTGGCTCGACCGCTCTATCGCCGTCCTGGGTCAGGCCGGTCTGAAAGTCGTGCTCGGCACGCCGACCGCAACGCCGCCGCGCTGGATGGTCACAAAGCATCCCGACATGCTGGCCGTCGATGCTGAGGGCCGTCCACGCGGCTTCGGATCGCGCCGGCATTACTGCTTCTCGCATGAAGGCTACAAGGCGGAATGCGCGCGTATCGTCACCCTGTTGGCCGAACGCTATGGCAACAACGCCCATGTCGCGGCCTGGCAGACGGACAATGAATATGGCTGCCATGACACGACGGTTTCTTATTCGGCGGTAGCCCTCACCGCATTCCGCAACTGGCTGGCGCGCAAGTACCAGTCGCCGCAGGCGCTGAACCGGGCCTGGGGCAATGTGTTCTGGTCGATGGACTATGCCAGTTTCGAGGACGTTGGCCTGCCGAACCTGACCGTCACTGAGCCGAACCCGGCGCATGTGATGGACTTCCGCCGATTCTCGTCCGATCAGGTGGTGCTGTTCAACCGGCTGCAGGTCGACATCCTGCGCCGTCACACCGATGCACCGATTGCCCATAACTACATGGGCCGGATCGTCGACTTCGATCATTTCGACGTCGGGGCCGACCTCGATATCTCCAGCTGGGACAGCTATCCGCTGGGCTTCCTGTCCGACCGGATGGAGGTCGACGACACGTTCAAGCGGCGCTTCCTGCGCCAGGGGCATCCCGATTTTCAGGCGTTCCAGCACGATCTTTACCGCAGCGTCGGGCATGGCCGCTGGTGGGTGATGGAACAGCAGCCGGGCCCTGTGAACTGGGCGCCTTACAATCCCGATCCCCTGCCCGGCATGGCCCGGCTCTGGGCCTGGGAGGCCTTTGCCCATGGTGCGGAGGCCGTGTGCTATTTCCGCTGGCGGCAGGCCCCGTTTGCGCAGGAACAGATGCATGCCGGGATGCTGCGCCCCGACAGCGCCCCTGCCCCGGCGTTCCATGCCGCCGAAGAGGTGGCTGCGGAGCTGAAGGCCATGCCGACGACCGACATCAAAAAGGCACCCGTGGCACTGGTGTTCGATTACCCGAGCGCCTGGGCCTGGCAGATCCAGCCGCAAGGCAAGGACTTTGACTATTTCCGGCTGGCTTTCGCGATGTATCGCGGTCTGCGTCAACTCGGGTTGTCGGTCGACATCGTTCCGGCCAGCACGGTGGATTTTGCCGGATACCGGCTTGTCCTGGTGCCCGGTCTCTTCACCCTGCCTGAGAAACTCGCCGACGCACTTTTAGCCAGCGGCGCTGAGGTGGTGGCCGGACCGAGGACGAATTCCAAGACGGCGGACTTCGCGATCCCCGTGCCGCTGCCTCCGGCCCTGCCCGGGCTCGATTGCCGGATCTCGCGGGTCGAAAGCCTGCCGCCCTTTGCCCCAGTGCCGCTTGAGGGTGGCGGTTCGTTCCTTGGCTGGCGCGAGAAACTGGAGGGCAACGCGGAGGTCGTCATACGGGCGAGCGACGGCGAACCAGCCGTGGTCCGGGCGGGCAACTTCACCTATCTCGCCGGCTGGCCGGATGAAGCGGCCCTAAACCGGGTCCTTACCGAGACAACCGCACGGGCCGGGATCATAACGACGACGATGCCGGAGGGTCTGCGCCAGCGCGACACGCAGACGCACAGGTTCTACTTCAACTACAATCCGGATCCTGTTGTTTTCAATGGCATGGAACTGCTGGCGGGCGGTGTCGCCTGGCAGGCGCTGCCGGACTGAAATTCAGGATCCTGCAGGCACCATTCTGCGCAACACGGCGAGATCGCGGGCGAGACGCTCCCGCGCCTCGCGGATCGCGGGCGTGTCCAGCGCGCCCTCTCGTCCTGCCTGTTCCAGCAGGAAATCAGCCGAGCGCAGCACATCGCGCCAGCGCGGATTGACCGGCAATGTCTCGAGCATGAGATACTTGTCGAGCGTGCGCGTCTGCAGGGACGACTTGTCGAGGCTGACGCGCCAGATGCCGCTGACCTCGGCAAAGTCAACCTTACCCTTTCCGGTCAGTTGCTTCCACAGGCCAAGAACCTCGCCCATTACGGTTACAATCTGGGCCCGGTAGGGATCCGGATTGACGATGTCGATGTCGTCGGCGACCGGACTGGCCAGCGCTGGCAGCGAACTGTCGACAGCATCGCGCACCGATGTGACAAGACCGGGGGCTTCGCGGCCGGATTCGCTGACCAAGAGGGCAATGCCGCCACCGGCATCCGGCAGCAGCGCAAAGGCATTCAGCACCACCCGTCGCCCGTTGATCTCGGTCTCGATCCGCCGCGTGTCATCGTCACCGGTCAGACCGGACAATTCAGACAAGGCGTTGCCCGGCAGCAGGTCACCGAGCGCGGTCTGCCCGCTGATCGCGCTCTCGCCAAGCCAGAATTCGGCGGCCGGATTTGCAAAGGTGACGATGCCCTTCGGGTTGGCGCAGATGAGCCCATCCTCCAGCGCCTCGAGCAGTTGCCCCATCCGGCGCTGCGACAGACGCAGAGCGTCCTCCACCTGGATACGCCGCTCAATCTCCTGCTTCAATTCGCTGTTCTCCTCAGCGCGGCGCTTGGCGCGCGAGGCCTCCAAAAGGGTGGCGATGCGGCTGACCAGTTCGTCCTTGACGAAGGGCTTCACCACATAGTCGTTCGCCCCGACCTCGAAACCGGCAATCATGTCGCGGGTGCGGCCGCGGGCTGTCAGGAGAATGATCGGCAAATCCAGCAGCGAATGCCGACGCCGCAGGTGACGGGCCACGTCCAGACCGCTCATGCCGGCCATCATGACGTCCAGAACAACAAGGTCCGGCTGATGCTCTTCGACCAGCCGCAGCGCGTCTGGCCCGTTGTCACAGTCAATCACCCGGTAGCCACGCGGCAGCAGCACATTGCGCAGGACCTGCAGGTTGATCGGCTCATCGTCGACGAGCAGGATCGACGGTGCGCTGCTGTCTTCCAGGGCTTGCGCCCCGATCAGCAGCCCATCTGCACTCGCCATCACCTCATGCAGTTCGGACCGCACAGTCGACAGGGCCGGACGATCGGAAGCCGGAAGGCTGACGGTGAAAGTCGAGCCCTGTCCCAGCGTGCTGGTCACCTCGATGGTGCCCTCCATCAGGACGGCGAGGTTGCGGGCGATTGTCAGTCCCAGCCCCATGCCTTCCTGCAAGGCCGCGCGCGAACCGGACCCGGTAATCTGCTCCAGCGGATGGAAAATGCGCTCAAGACTGTCAGGGGAAATACCCGGTCCAAAATCGCGGATGGCAATGTCGACCCGCGACACAGTCCCCACGTCCCGCATCCGTGCCGTGATCTCGATCCGGCCTTCGCCGCCATACTTCACGGCATTGGTGATGAGGTTGAACAGGATCTGCTCAAACCGCACCGGATCGGCATGGACCGCCGGGACATCCGCGTCGACATCGACCCGCAAGGTGACCGGTTCGCCGGCCAGCATTGGCCGGGCCAGTTGCAGCACGTTGCGTAAGCTTTGCGCCACGTCGAGCGGTTGCAGGTCAAGTCGCATCCGCCCTTCCCGGATGCGGTAGATATCGAGAAGGTCGTCGACCAGCCGGGACAGACGGCGGGCACTCAGCGCGATCAAGTGCAACTGGCTCTTTTGAGCTGGCGCGAATTCGCCCATGGCCCCGGCCCCGAGCGTCTCGGAAATGCCGATGATACCATTGAGCGGGGTGCGCAACTCATGCGAGGTCGCGGCCAGGAAGCGATCCTTCATCCGGTCCGCTTCCTCAAGCTCCGCGTTCTTCTGGCTGATCAGTTCGAGCTGATCGCGCAAGGAGCGGCGCATCTGGCTGACCGCCCGGGACAGGTCGGCATATTCCAGCGGCCGCGCATACTCGGGCAAAGGTTCCTCAAGCGCGCCGTTTGCCACGGCCGTTGCCGAACGGGCCAGACGGCGGATCGGGCTGGTCATCGAGCGCGACAGGGCGAGCGCGGCCGGAACCAGCGCCGCGATGGCCGCAATGCCGATGATCAGCAGTGCATCGCGCAACCGCCGCGAGGTGGCAAAGGCGCGCGCCTGTTCAGATTCGGCCACGACCAGCCAACCGGGGGCCGGATCCATCAGCCGCTTCCAGGCCGACAGGGTCGGGACGCCGATCAGGCCCTTCTCCAGCGTCTCGATCCCCTGTGGCGCGCGCATCTGAGCCGGGACCACGACAGCACTTGCCGTGCTGATGCCGGTTCCCCGGGTCGCGGCGATCACCTCACCCGTTGAGGAAATCAGCGTCATGACATTGCTCGCCTGCATCAGGCGGCCAAGCCCGTCGGCCGGAAGGCGGAAGAACACGGTCGCATTCGACGAGGCATAGAGCCTGACATTCATGCCGAGATAGGCAACGAACTGCCCGGTGAGCGGATCCCGGACAAAGTCGGAAAACAGCAGCGCTTCAGACTGCGGATTGACCCTGAGGCGGCGATAGAGATCAGCGAGCGGCCCGCTCAACCCATTGAGATCATGCCCGAGATAACTGTCCTTCGAGACCGAATAGACAACCCTGCCGCGCGTGTTGACAAGGTAGAGATTGTCATACTCGGACCCTCCGATGAATTCGGCGAAGGACGGATGAAACCGCCGGTGTGCATTGGCGTATTCGAGTGCTTCGCGCAGCAGGATGTCTTCACCCACCGGTGCAGGCGGCGGAATGATGGTTGACCCGCCCGGTTCGACGCCGAACAGCAAGCGCAACCTGGCGCCGGACTGGGCCTCAGTTGCTGCCATCTGGCCGAAGGCAAAGGAGAAGCCGTAAAAGTCGCCGACCGCATAGCGAACATTGGCTGACTGGCCGATGCTTTCGGCCTCACGCCGGGCGAAGGCGAGGTACTGCAGCACCTCGCTGCCCTTTGCATCCCGCGCGAAGGCGACCTGGCGATAGGTTTCCTCGGTGATGTTGCGGTTGACGAGATTGAAGAAGACCCAGCCCCCGAGCGCCAGCGGCAGGACAGACGCAAGGATCAGCGTGATCATGACACGGGTCTGGAAGCCCTGCGGCAGAAAGGTCATGTCAGGTCCGGGTCACGCGTGGCAATCGATCACTATCAGAGCCTATATCATCGCTGGTGTGACAGTGCAGCCGCCGCAACAGTCCCTCATCCTGGCAAGACCGCGACAAGCCCCCCGATCAAGCCACAAAGCGGCACATAACTATCTGATAAATATAAATATAACTGCCACTTCGCAGACCGGAGCATTCTTCCGGCGCTCCGATTTTGACGAACTTTACGAATTTTCGGGTGGCTTTTGCCCCTGTTGCGGAGCGCAAGATGCCGGTGCTGCATCGCTAGCGAGGAGCGGTGTCGGGGAAGTGAAGGACACTCGTCCTGCCACCTGCTTCCGATCCGAGGCGGCATCACAAGACTGCAGGCGCGGAGAAGTCGCCTGCTTCGGGAGGATACAAATGATCAAGTCACGTCTGGCTGGCGTCTTCATGTCGGCCACGCTTCTGGGTTCCGCGTCCGGCGCCGCCCTGGCTGCCGATGCCGTGCTGACCGCGCTTCCGGTCCAGCGCACCGCCTGGGTGGAAAACTACAACCCGTTCAACGAATCGACTCGCCTGCCGTCGATCCAGGACTTCGTCTACGAGCCCCTGGTGATCTTCAACTCGCTGAAGAGCGGCGAGCCGAACTTCCGTCTGGCGACCAGCTACGAGTATGGCAGCGACCTGAAGTCGGTGACCTTCAAGCTGCGCGACGGCGTGACCTGGTCGGATGGCGAGCCCTTCAATGCGGACGATGTCGCCTTCACCTTCAACATGGTGCTGAAGACCCCGGCCCTTGACACCCGCTCCATGGCCAAGCTCATCGAGAACATCGAGGTCATCGATCCGCTCACCGTCAAGTTCAACCTGAAGAAGGTGAACAGCCTCGCTGCGGACGATATCGTCCGCGTTCCGGTGGTGGCCGAACACATCTGGTCCAAGGTCGCCGATCCGGTGTCCTTTACCAACCCGAAGCCGGTCGGCACCGGCCCGCTGACCGATTTCCGCCGCTTCACCGAGCAGGAATACCTGCAGTGCCGCAACCCGAACTACTGGGATGCCGCGACGCTGAAGGTCGACTGCATGCGTTTCCCGCAGATCGCCAACAACGACCAGGCGCTGGCCGCTGCTGCCCGTGGTGATCTCGACTGGATGGGTTCGTTCCTGCCGGACATCGAGAACACCTACGTTTCCAAGGACCCGGCCAACCACAAGTACTGGCTGCCGGCCGGCTCCTTCGTGATGTTCAACGTGAACCCGGAATCGCCGAATGAAGGCAATCGCGCCGCCTTCTCCGACGTGAATTTCCGCCGCGCCCTTTCGATGGCGCTGGACCGCGAAGCCATGGTCGAGATTGCCGGTTATGGCTATCCGACCATCAACCAGTACCCGTCCGGCCTTGGCCGCGCCTATCACGCCTGGAACAACCCGGCCGTAGACGAGAAGTTCGGCAAGTACATGCAGAACGACCCGGAAGCTGCCAAGTCCCTGCTGGCCGAGCATGGCTACAAGGACACCAATGGTGACGGTTTCGTCGAGGCTCCGAACGGCAAGCCGATCAGCTTCGACATCATCGTTCCGAACGGCTGGACTGACTGGGTCAATGCAGCACAGATCGCTGTCGAAGGCCTCAATGCTGTCGGCATCAAGGCTTCGGTCGGCACGCCGGAACAGGCCGTCTGGAACGAGGCCCTGATCAAGGGCACCTACGACATGGCCCTGAATTCGGCCTTCGTCGGCCCGACGCCCTACACGCATTTTGACACGATCCTGCACGAGCGGAACCAGGGCGTCACCCGCTTTGGCGCCGGCCGTTTCAAGAACTCCGAACTGTCGGCAGCCCTTGATGGCTTCACCCAGACCACGGATCAGGCCAAGCAGAAGGAACTGATCAACACGGTCCAGATGATCGCCGGCGAAAACCTGCCTGTGATCCCGGTGTTCAACAACCCGCGTTGGTATCAGTACAACACCAAGCGCTTCACCGGCTTCTTCAGCGCAGAAAACCCGGTTGCCAACCCGGTTGTCCATGACAACCAGCCGGAGCGCCTGCTGCACCTGCTCTCCCTGCGTCCGGTGAACTGACCTGATGCAACTGCGGGGCGGCCTGTTCGGCCGCCCCCTTTTTCCGTGTGACCGACGGCAACTGCCTGATCGCACGGCAGGCAACCGGCACTCCCCACAGGAAACCCCTGGCCGGCTTCCCTCGCCCCAGGCCGGCGCCGGGGCGCGACGGTGTATTGGACCAGCTACATGAATTTTCTGCTGAAACGGCTCGCGTTCTATCTTGTCGCCTTCGTGGTGGCCGCGACCTTCAACTTTATGATCCCGCGCATGATGCCGGGTGACCCGACAGACATCATGCTGTCCCATGCCGATGGCACGATCCCGCCCGAAGCCCGTGAAGCGCTGAAGGCGACATTCGGCTTCATCGACGAGCCGCTGCACATCCAGTATGGCAATTATCTTGCCAGCATTTTCACCTGGGACTTCGGCACCTCGATCAAGTTCTACCCGCTCCCGGTGACCGATGTGCTGCTGATGGCCCTGCCCTGGACCTTGCTGCTGACCGGCTCAGCGCTGGCGATCTCGTTCTCGATCGGGACATTGCTGGGGATCCTTGCCGCCTGGCGCCGCGGCCAGGGCGTCGACATGGTGCTGTCGCCGCTTGCCCTTGCCATGCAGTCGATCCCGGCGATGGTGGTTGCCCTGACAACTCTTTATGTCTTTGCCATCGGCAACCAGATCCTGCCGACCGGCTACGCCTATGATCCCTCGCTGGATCGCGGTTTCACGGTCAACTTCATCGCCTCTGTCGCGACCCACGCCATCCTGCCGGTCCTGACCTTGAGCCTCGTTTTCACCGGCGGTTATCTGGTCACCATGCGCAACAACATGATCGGCCAGCTCGGCGAAGACCATGTGCACATGGCCGAGGCCAAAGGCCTGTCGGATGCCAGGGTCCGCTATGCCTATGCCGCCCGCAATGCGCTGTTGCCCTCAGTGACTGCGCTCGCCCTCTCCTTCGGTGCCCTCTTCGGCGGGTCCCTGGTGACAGAGGTGGTGTTCAATTACCCCGGCGTTGGCAACCTGCTTTATCTGGGCATCCTGGCGCGCGACTTCCCGCTGATCCAGGGCCAGCTCCTGATCATGACGCTGGCCATGCTGACCGCGAATTTCACGGTCGACATCGCCTACATCTTCCTTGACCCGCGCCTAAGGAAAGCCTGATGACCGGTTTCCTCACTTCCTTCCTGCGCAATCGCAAGGCGGCTTTCGGCCTCGCCATCGTGCTGCTCTATGTGATGATCGCCCTTCTGGCGCCGGTGATCGCGGGCTATGAACCACTCGCCCGTGTCGCCCGTCCGCATCAGCCGCCTTCCTGGGATCACTGGCTCGGCACCACCCGCATGGGCCGCGATGTCTTCGCTCAGCTTGTCTGGGGCACCCGCACATCCTTGATGGTCGGACTTGTCGCCGGCCTGATCGTGACGATCAACGGGACCATCATCGGCATCACCGCCGCCTATTTCGGCGGGGTCGTCGACGAGATCCTCAACTTCATGACCAATGTGGTGCTGGTCCTGCCGCAGCTGCCACTGCTGCTCGTTCTGGCCGCCTTCCTCGGCCAGGTCAGCCCGTGGTCGATCGCCCTGATCATCGGCCTCACCTCTTGGGCCTGGGGCGCACGCGTGACCCGGGCCCAGGGCCTGACATTGAAGACGCGGGACTATATCGAAGCCTCACGGATGCTGGGAGAGCCGGCCTGGCGCATGATCCTGGTCGAGATGCTGCCGAACCTCCTGTCGATCATCTGCTTCAACTTCATCGGCTCGATCATCTTTACGATTATCACCCAGGCGACACTTGAATTCCTTGGCCTTGGCAGCCCTCTGAACCTGTCCTGGGGCACGATGCTCTACAACGCCCAGACCTCGTCGGCGATCACGGTCGGTGCCTGGTGGGAGGTTGCAGCGCCCTGCCTTGCTATCGTCTTCATCGGTGTCGGCCTGTCGTTGATGAACTTCGGCGTCGACGAGATCTCCAACCCGCGCCTGCGGACGCTCGGCACCATCGGCAAGGCGCTGAAACTGCAGCGCGAGTTGGACCGTGCCCGCCTGAAGGAGGCCGTCCAATGACCGCGCTGATCGACGTCCGGAACCTCAAGGTCGATTACCTGACCCAGACCGGAGCCTTCACCGCCGTGAAGGGCGTGTCGTTCCAGATCGCTCCGGGGGAAATCCTCGGGCTCGCCGGTGAAAGCGGCTGCGGCAAGAGCACAATCGCCTTTGCCCTGATGCGCCTGCACAAGCCACCGGCCTTCATCTCCGAAGGCACCATCCGCTTCGAGGGTGAGGACGTGTTGGCCCTGAGCGACGCGGGTCTGCGCGCCTTCCGCTGGTCGAAGGCCGCCATGGTGTTCCAGAGCGCGATGAACTCGCTCAACCCGGTGCTGACCGTGTTCCAGCAGTTCAACGACATGCTGAAGGCCCACGGCATCACCGACAAGGCCGTCATCCGTGCCCGCGCCGAGGAGATGCTGGCGATGGTTGGCATCGCCGCTGACCGGCTCGACAGCTACCCGCACCAGCTGTCAGGCGGCATGCGCCAGCGTGTTGTCTTGGCACTCGCCCTGACCTTGCGTCCGCGCCTCGTCATCATGGACGAGCCGACCACAGCGCTTGATGTGATCGTGCAGCGGGAAATCCTGCAGCAACTGGTGGCCCTGAAGGAAAAGCTGGGCTTCTCCGTCCTGTTCATCACCCATGATCTGGCAATGATGGCACAGATCGCCGACCGGATCGCGGTCATGCTGCGCGGCGAGATCGTCGAGATCGGTGAAACGGCGCAGATGGTCAATGACCCGCGCCACGACTACACGCGCGCCCTTTGGGAGGCCATGCCGATCCTGAGCGCCCAACCCGAGAAGGGGCTGGCCCATGGCTGACACCTCCCCCATCCTGTCGCTGGAGAAGGTCTCCAAGACCTTCATCACCAAGCCTGTGTTTGGCCCGGCCCGCCGGGTCGATGCCTTGCGCCGCGTGTCCCTCACCATCCAGCCCGGCAAGGCGTTGGCACTTGTCGGCGAGAGCGGCTCTGGCAAGAGCACGGTTGGCCGCCTGATCGTGCGCCACTATGCCCCGACCGATGGCCGCATCCTGTTCGAGGGACAGGACATCGAGCAGAACCACAGCCGGGCACTGGAGAAGGCCTATCAGCGCTCGGTGCAGATGGTGTTCCAGGACCCGTTCTCCGCGCTCAATCCGGCCCACACCATCCGCCACCACCTGATCCGTCCGCTGCGGCTGCACCAGCCGGATCGCGATCCGGAGCAGGCGATGCTGGACCTGCTTGGTGACGTCGAACTCGACCCGAAGTCGACACCGGACAAGTACCCGCACGAACTCTCGGGCGGACAGCGTCAGCGCGTCAACTTCGCCCGGGCGCTTGCGGTGAATGCCCGCCTGATCGTTGCCGACGAGCCGACGTCAATGCTCGACGTCTCGATCCGCAAGTCAGTGCTCGGCCTGATGCGGCGGCTGAAGGACGAGCGCGGTCTGGCTCTCCTCTACATCACTCATGACATTGCGACCGCACAGTATCTGGCGGAGGAAACGGCCGTGATGTTCCGCGGCCAGATCGTCGAGCAGGGCCCGACCGCCGAGGTGGTCGGTGCACCGCGCCATGCCTATACCCAGCTGCTGCGCGCCGCCGTCCCCGATCCAGCCGTGCGGCTGGGGGCCGACAACTCAGGCTTTGCGGAACGTTCGGCCATCGTGCGGACCGACGCTGCCCGCGATGTGGTCGAGATGGCCAGCGCCGGCACCGGTCACTTTTTTGCCCTGCACTGAGAGCCGAGCGCGATGTCCGACCTGCTGGTCCCACTCTACGCCCTGCCCACGCCTCCGGCCTTGCCGGAGGGCCTGGTCGTGCGCCCCGCCCTGCCGCCGGAACACCACGTGGTAACGGCCTTTGTCGGCAAGCACTTCAGCCCCGGCTGGGTCAGCGAATGCACCGTTGCCCTGGCCGCAAGGCCCGCGCGCATCCTCATAGCCATCGAAAATGGCGAACTGGCCGGCTTTGCCTGCCACGATGTCACCGCGCGCGGCTTTTTCGGTCCCACCGGGGTCGATCCTGCAAAACAGGGACGCGGCATCGGCCGGCACCTGCTGCTGCGCGCCCTTGATGCGTTGAAGTCGGACGGCTTTGCCTATGCCATCATCGGTGCAGCCGGGCCGGTCGACTTTTACGTCAAGACCTGCGGCGCCATCGAGATCCCCAATTCCACGCCCGGCATCTATCGCGGCCTGCTGCGCTGATGCACCCCTGAGGTCCGCCCCCGGACCGATGACGCCCCTGATCATTTTTCCAACGCGGACAGTGGGATGGCACGGCCAGCCCGTACGCGCAGCCTTGCAGGACAGCCATGACCAAGTACCATCTTGATGTGATCTGGACCGATACCGCCAACGACGGCCGGGATCTGGCCGTGACCCTGACCAACCTCTCCGACAGCCCCCTGTCGGATTTCTCGGTTGGCTACACCTCGATCACCCGCACCATTCGCCCGTCGGTCTGCCAGAACGGCACCATGACCCGGCGCCAGGCCAACTACCATGAATACGCCCCGCCCGCCGGTCTGACGCTGGCCCCCGGCGAAAGCTGGCGCTTCGTCGAGACCTCGCTCAGCCGCAAGGCGCTGCATTCCAACGACGGCCCGAAGAGCGCGTTTGTCATCTTCGGCGACGGCACCGCTGAGGAGGTCTCGGTCGGCGACATGCAGATCGCCGGCTTTGAAGCAGCACGCGCCGAACGCTCCAACTTCACGCTTGGCGTCCTGCCGCAGCCGGCCAGCGTCGCCGTTGCGTCCTGGATGGCAAAGGCACCGGTTCACCTGAAGCTTGACGGCGGTTCGGTCACAGAGAAGCGCGTGGTCGGCGGCGTCAACGCCCTCGCCCGCCGTCTCTTCACCCTGCGCGCCAATCCCTTCGTGTTCGTGGCACCTGTAGGTGCGGCCGTGCTGCGCCTGGCCGCAAACGCCGCGCTTGCCGAGGAAGCCTATCAGATCGACTTCAACGGTTCGGACATTATCCTGACCTATGGCACCGATCTTGGCCTGCGCCACGGTCTCGTGACACTGGCACAGGGCATGATGGCCGCGCGTGAGGACGCAGACCGCTTTGCCTTCCCGCATACCGGCCGGATCGAGGATGCGCCGCGTCACGGCTGGCGCGGGTCGCATCTCGACGTGTCGCGGCAGGTCTATCCGCTCGCGGACATCCTGCGCTTCGTCGACATCCTGGCCTGGCACAAGCTCAACCGCCTGCACTGGCACCTGACCGACGATGAGGGCTGGCGCCTGGAAATCAAGCGCCTGCCGCAGCTGACCGAAATCGGCGCGCACACGGGCCTGAACCGTCCGGTCCTGCCGCAGCTCGGCCATGGTCCCTTCGAGCATGGCACGTTCTACACCCAGGATCAGGCCCGCGCCGTGGTCGCCCATGGCTGCTCGGTCGGCGTGGAAGTGATGCCGGAAGTTGATCTGCCGGGCCATTGCGCCGCCGCGATCGCCTCACTGCCGGATCTGGTCGATCCTGATGAGCCGGAAAGCTACTGGTCGATCCAGGGTTACGGCAACAACGCGCTCAACCCCGCCCTCGACGCCACCTGGACCTTCACCCAGACGGTTCTGGAAGAACTGCTGGCCGTGTTCCCGTTCGAAGTCATCCACGTGGGCGGCGACGAAGTGGCTCCGGAAGCCTGGCTGCAGTCGCCGAAGGCACAGGAGCTGATGGTGCGCGAGCGCATCAACGGCACCGATGGCCTGCAGGCACACTACCTGAAGCGCGTGCATGCCTTCCTCTCCGCCCATGGCCGCATCACCGGCGGCTGGGAAGAGGTTGCCCATGGCGGCGGCGTCTCTCCGGATCGCAGCCTTCTGTTCGCATGGACCCTGCGCGAGAAGACCGCGGAACTTGCAGCCCTCGGCTATGACGTCGTGTCCTCCCCTGGCCAGACCTATTATCTCGACATGGTCCAGTCGGGTGACTGGAACGAGCCGGGAGCAAGCTGGGCCGGGATCACGCCGGTCGAAACCTCCTACGGCTACGAAGCGCAGGGCGATGACCCGCATCTGGCTGTGAAGCTCAAGGGCATTCAGGCCTGCATCTGGAGTGAGCACATCACCTCGCGCGAGCGCTTCAACCATCAGGTCTTCCCACGTCTTCCGGCCATCGCGGAAGCGGCATGGAGCCCGGAAAAGGTGAAGGATTTCGCCCGGTTCAGCGCCATCGTACCCCTGATGCCGAAGGACTGACACGCATGGACGTTTCCGTCTGGACCTATGCCTGGGACATGCTCGACCTCGGGGTCGAGCATGTCACGAACGAACTGGCGTCGCTTGCCGGCGCCAACCATGTCAGCCTTGCCACCTCCTATCACGCCGGACGCTTCATCCAGCCGCGGTCAAACCGGCGCAA
The DNA here is from genome assembly GCF_051860505.1 of Pannonibacter sp. Lineage (NCBI taxonomy): Bacteria > Pseudomonadati > Pseudomonadota > Alphaproteobacteria > Hyphomicrobiales > Stappiaceae > Pannonibacter > Pannonibacter sp. The sequence goes on from NZ_JBHYDX010000007.1 coordinate 46,233, forward strand.
GATCTTCTTCCCCGAGGACGGCACGGTCTATTACGCACCCGATGCCGCGCTCTGGAATGACGCGGAGATCGCTCCCCGGCAGGCAGCCATCACCCGTGACACCGACCTCGTCGCGCGCCTGTCGGCTGCACAGGATGCAGCCGGCCTCGGCCTGTCAGCCTGGACGGTGTGCCTGCACAATACACGGCTTGCCAGCCAATACCCCGGCCACGCCCTTACCACGGCCTTCGGTGACCGGCTGGCTTTCGGACTGTGTCCGTCGAGCCCGGCGGCGCGGTTCTATGCCCGCACAATGGTGCATGAGATCACCCACCGGTTCCGCCCGGCACGGATCGAGTTGGAAACGCCCGGCTTCCTCGAAGTGGAGCATGGCTTCCACCATGAGAAGGACGGTGTCAGCCTGACAGCGGACGAAGCCTACCTGCTCTCGGTCTGCTTCTGCCGCTACTGCCTTGGCCGGGCCCATGCAGCCGGTGTCGATGGCGAGGCGGCCCGCAAGGCCGTTGTCGACATCATCTGTGCGGCCTGCGACCGGGATACGCCGGTCAGCCGTTTTCCCGAGTTCCCGGACAAGGGCATAGATGCCTTCGCCTCCGTTCCCGCGCTGCATGACTATCTGGTCTGGCGGCAGGATCCGGTGATGAGCCTCATCACCGAAATGCGGCAGCTTGCGCATCCGGACAGCCAGGTGCTTCTTGTCGACGGTCCGGCGGCTTGGCGCGGTGGCGTCGATTTCGACCGCCTTGCCTCGGCCTGCGATGGCATGATCCTGTGCCTTTATGGCCAGACGCCGCAGGAGACCGGCGCAACTGTCAGCGCCATGCGCAACCGTCTTGGCGCGGACACCAAACTGATCCTTGGCCTGTCCGCGTTCCAGTCGGCGGTGCCGACAGCGGAAGCCCTGTGCCATGCCGCCATCGCCGGTGCGACGGCCGGCGCCGACGGGCTCAACTTCTACAACTATGGCCTCGTCACCCGTCCGCGTCTTGGCTGGATGGGCGAGGCCACCGCAGCCTTCCGGGCCGCCCGGATGAGCTGATGCGGCAGCGAGGCCAGCCCGAATGCCCGGGCTGGCCCGTTCTGCCCTTTTCAGAACAAGGCCGGGATCAGCGATCCAGCGCCCGGTCCAGGTGGGTATAGCCGCCATCTGGATAGAGCCATTGGCCCGTGATGTGGCTGGCCCTCTCAGACAACAGAAAGACAACCGTATCGGCGATTTCCCGCGCGGTGGTCATGCGGTGTCCCAGCGGGATGCGCGCGGCAATCCGCGCCTCCTCGGCGGCTGGATCTTCGAAGGTCTGCAGCCATTTGGCGTAGAGCGGTGTCATCACTTCAGCTGGAAGCACCGCGTTGACGCGCACGCCGTCGCCGGCAAGCGCCGCAGCCCATTCCCGCGTCAGACCCAACTGCGCGGCCTTGGCCGCGACATAGGCCGATGTGTTGCCTTGCCCCGTCACCGCCGTCTTCGAGGACACATTCACCACCGCCCCTCGCGTTGCCTTGAGGTCCGCGACCGCCAGATGCATCAGGGTGTAGTAATGCACCAGGTTGCGGTCGAGCGAGGCGCGGAAGGCCTCGGGACCGGCATCCAGCCCGACGCTGTCATTGGCCCCAGCATTGTTGACGAGACCATCGATCCGGCCATACCGCCTGCGCACCGCATCGACCGCCTGACGGCAGGCGCCGTCCGACGACAGTTCCGCCTTGATGAAACAAGCACCAGGCGCGAGCGCCTGCAGCTTTTCCAGAAAGGCCGGATCCGGATCCCTGCGGGCGAGGATGACCGGAACGGCGCCCTCCTCGGCCAGCACCTCGCTGACGGCTGCGCCAATGCCTGACGCTCCGCCTGTGACGATCACGATCTTGCCGGTCAGTCCAAGGTCCATCAGTTGCCTCCGAAGCGATAGGCCTCGATCGAGGATTGTTTCATTTCAATTGAAAAGCCAGGCAGCTGCGGCGGCATGTAGGCCGCATCGCGGATGACGCAGGGATCGATGAAATGCTCATGCAGGTGGTCGACATACTCGATCACACGGCCCTCGCGGGTGCCGGCAATGCAGAGATAGTCGATCATCGACAGGTGCTGGACATATTCGCAAAGGCCGACGCCGCCGGCATGCGGACAGACCTTCAGCCCGTGCTTGGCCGCCATCAGCATCACGGCAAGGATCTCGTTGACGCCGCCGAGACGGCAGCTGTCGATCTGCACCACGTCGATAGCCCCGCGCATGATCAGCTGCTTGAAGATGATGCGGTTCTGGCACATCTCGCCGGTGGCAACCTGAATGGGCGCAACGCCTTCGCGGATCTTGCGATGGCCTTCGATGTCGTCCGGGCTGGTCGGCTCCTCGATGAACCAGGGCTTGGCAAAGGCGAGCTTACCGACCCAGTCGATGGCCTGATTCACTTCCCAAACCTGGTTGGCGTCAATCATCAGGTTGATGTCCGGGCCGACCGTTTCACGCGCAATGGTCAGCCGGCGGATGTCGTCCTGAAGATCACGTCCGACTTTCATCTTGATGTAGCGGAAGCCGGCATCGACGGCCTCGCGGCAGAGCCGGGCAAGCTTCTCGTCATCGTAGCCGAGCCAGCCGGCGGAGGTCGTGTAGCAAGGATAGCCTTCACGCTCCAGGATCGCCCGCCGCTCGGCCTTGCCTTCCGCCTGCCGGGTCAGGAACTCCAGCGCCCAGTCGGGCGTGATGCAGTCGGTCAGATAGCGGAAGTCGATGCAGCGCACCAGTTCGTCAGGGCTCATGTCGGCGATGAGCGCCCACACCGGCTTGCCTTCGATCTTGGCATAAAGATCCCAGACCGCGTTGACGACAGCACCGGTGGCGAGGTGAATGGCGCCCTTGTCTGGACCGATCCAGCGCAACTGGCTGTCGGAGGTAACGTGCCGCCAGAAGCGGCCCATGTCAGCCGCGACCCAGTCCATATCAAGACCGACGACCAGCGGCCGCAGGGCCTCGATGGCAGCGACACAGATCTCGTTGCCCCGTCCGATGGTGAAGGTCAGGCCATGACCTTCATGCGGGCCGTCCGTTTCCAGCACCACATAGGCGGCGGAATAGTCCGGATCCGGGTTCATGGCATCGGACCCGTCCAGATGCTGGCTGGTCGGGAAACGGAGGTCTTCCGTCCTCAGACCGGTGATCTTGGTCATGCTCGGACCACCTTCTGGGTTTGGGTGCCAAGACCTGCGATCCCCAGGCGGACCGTCTCGCCGCCCTTCAGATAAACGGGAGGCTTCTGACCAAGTCCAACACCCGGAGGCGTGCCGGTAGAAATGACATCGCCCGGCTGCAGCGACATGAAGCGGCTGAGATAAGAGACGATATGGGCGACGCCGAAGATCATGGTCGCAGTCGAGCCGTCCTGATAGCGCTTGCCATCGACCTCCAGCCACATGGCGAGGGTGCCGACATCAGCGATCTCATCCGGGGTCACAAGCCAGGGACCGGTCGGACCAAACGTGTCGCAGCCCTTGCCTTTGTCCCAGGTGCCACCGCGCTCCATCTGGTATTCACGTTCGGACACGTCGTTGACGACGCAATAGCCGGCGACATGATCGAGGGCGTCCTTCTCCTCGATATATTTGCCGCCCTTGCCGATGACGACGCCAAGCTCGACCTCCCAGTCCGTCTTCTGCGATCCGCGCGGGATCTCGATAGCGTCATCCGGGCCGACGACCGCCGAGGTCCACTTGTTGAAGACGATGGGCTCGGCGGGAATGGCCGCGCCAGTTTCTGCGGCATGGTCGGCGTAGTTGAGGCCGATGCAGATGAACTTGCCGATCTGCCCGACGCAAGCACCAAGGCGCAGATCCACCTGGGGCGTTCCGGCCACGAGCGGCAAGGTGTTCGGGTCGAGCGCGGCAAGCTTTGCCAACCCGTCCGGCAGCAGCACGGCGCCGGCGATGTCATCGACATGGGCTGAGAGGTCACGCACACGGCCTTCGGCATCAAGCAGGCCCGGACGCTCCTGGCCCGCCGGGCCAAAACGCAGCAATTTCATGGGAAGTCTCCGTGGGATAGGGACCGGAGCCGGGCGCAAGGCCCGGCTCCGGACTTGGGATCAGTCGTAGAGGACAGCCGCGATCTCGGGGCTGTCGATGTTGGATTTGTCGTAGAAGTAGAAGCCGGTATCAATGGTCGGAATGATCGGCTCGCCCTTGGCGGCCATGACGGCGGCCTTGACGGTCTCATAGCCGATGCCGACCGGGTTCTGCGTGATCGCACCGGCCATCAACCCGTCGCGGATCGCCTGTTTCTGGGCAGCGCCCGAGTCATAGCCGATGATGACGACCTTCTTGCCAGTCTCGCGTGCGCCGTTGGCAACACCTATGGCCGAGCCTTCGTTCGACCCAAAAATGCCCTTCAGGTTCGGATGGGCCTGCAGTAGGGTCTTGGTGATCTCGGTCGACTTCAGATGGTCGCCGCCGCCGTATTCGATGGCCACGATCTGGATCTTCGGCTTGTTGGCGGCGATCCACTCGACAAAGCCGTCGCGGCGGTCAACGCCGGTGCGGCTGGTCTGGTCATGGACGACAAGCGCGACCTCGCCTTCATCGCTGATCAGCGCCGCCATCTTTTCTGCTGCAAGCGCTGCTGCAGCCTTGTTGTCAGTCGCGGCGGTCGCGGCCGGGATGTCGCTGTCGACGCCAGAATCGAAAGCAATCACCGGGATCTTGGCCGCTTCCGCCTGCTTCAGGAGCGGCGTCGCGGCTTGGCTGTCGAGGGCGGCAAAGCCGATGGCGGCCGGCTTCTTGGCGAGCGCGGCGGACAGCATGTCGATCTGGCGGTCGACCATGGTCTCGTTGTCCGGGCCTTCGAAGGTCACCTCGACGCCGAACTCGGCGGCGGCCTTGTCGGCCCCGGCCTTCACAGCCTGCCAGAACTGGTGTTGGAAGCCCTTGGAAATCAGCGGGATATACATCTTGTCCTGGGCCAGCGAAAAGCCGGTGCTGGCCAGGAGCGCGGCGGCACTCAAGGTGCCGAGGATCATGCGACGGGTAATCATGCTTTCCTCCACTTTAGATGATGGGTGGTCCGGGCCTTTGGCCTTCTTTTCTGGGTCTCAGCCGCGTTGGCGGCGAAGCTGGTCGGCATAGACGGCAAGGATGATGATCGCGCCGGTCACGACCGTCTGCCATTCGGGGGCAACCGACAGGATGCGCAGGCCATTGGTCAGAACCGACATGATCAGCGCCCCGATGAGCGTCCCGAGCACGGTGCCGCGCCCGCCGGAGAGCGAGGTGCCGCCGATGACCACGGCAGCAATGGCATCAAGTTCATAGCCAAGGCCGAGCGCCGGCTGGGCGGAATTGAGCCGCGAGGAGATCAGGATGCCGGCAATGCCGCAGATCGCCCCGGCCAGGGCATAGACTGCCATCTTCCAGGCATTGGTGTTGACACCGGACAGGCGCACGGCCTCCTCGTTCGACCCCAACGCATAGGTGTAGCGGCCAAGGACCGTGCGCGAGAGCACGAAGGCCATGCCGCCAGCCACGAGAAACAGCACCAGCACGCCGTTGGGCACCGGCAGGCCGGGAAGAACCATGCCGATGAGCGAGCCTTGCGATATGTCCGTGTAGCCCGGCGTGTCGTTGAAATAGATCGGCCGGGCACCGGTGATGATGAGTGAAAGACCTTTCAGCACCAGCATCATGCCGAGCGTGGCGATAAACGGCGGGATCTTCATCCTGGCGACGAAGGTGCCAGAGGCCAGACCAGCGAGAGCGCCCGCACCGATGGCCGCAAGCACGCCGAGCGGCAGCGGCAATCCGGCCCAGGTCAGCGCCACACCGGCAATGACAGCGCAGAATGTCATCAAGGTGCCGATGGACAGGTCGATGCCGCCGGTCAGGATAACCGCAGTCGCAGCCACCGCAAGCACCCCGTTGACCGATGTCGCCTGCAGGATCGCCATGATGTTGGAGACCTGGAAAAAGTTCGGCGAGGCGAGCGAGAAGCCGACAAGCAGCACGATCAGGCTGGCGAAAGCGAGCAGTTTCTGCTGCGCACCGCCCGCGAGACGGGCCGGAGCTGGGGCGGCCGAAGCCTTGCTGTTCTGGGGCGAAGTGTTCACGCGGTTTCCTCCTGACGCGTGCCCTGCCCCAGACCGCTGCGGTCGGTGGCAAGTTGCATGATCTGTTCCTGGGTGGTGCCGGCCCCGCCGGGCAGAACGCCGGTCAGCCGGCCCTCGCACATGACGGCAATCCGGTGTGAGACCTTGAGGATCTCCGGCAGTTCCGACGAAATGACGATGATCGCCTTGCCCTCGGCGGCAAGCTCGGCAAGCAGGCGGTAGATCTCCGACTTGGCGCCGATGTCGATGCCGCGTGTCGGCTCGTCGAAAATCAGAACATCGCAGTTTCGCAGCAGCCACTTGGCGATGACCACCTTCTGCTGATTGCCACCGGACAGAAGCCTGACCTCCTGCCGGTCCGACGGCGTGCGGATACCAAGGCGGGCGATGAAGTCGCGGGCCGTCCGCCGCATTGCGCCCTCGTCAAGCTGGCCGATCCGATTGGAATAGCTGGATAGGCTGGCCAGCGCGATGTTATCGGAGACATCCATGCCGAGGGCGAGCCCGAAATGCTTGCGGTCCTCCGAGAGGTAGCCGATGCCTGCCTTGACAGCATCGGCCGGCGAGCGGATGTCCACCTTTCGGCCATGGACCCAAATCTCCCCGCCCGCGCGCGGATCGGCGCCAAAGATGGCCCGGGCAACTTCCGTGCGCCCTGCCCCCATCAACCCGGCAAAGCCCAGAACCTCGCCCTTCCTGAGCGAAAAGCTGACATTGCGGATCTCCCGGCCCCGGGTGAGCCCCACCACTTCAAGCGCCGTTTCGGCATCGCGCAGATCTGGCACGACCACGGCGCCGTCGCCCAGCTTTCGCCCGACCATCATCTCGATGATACGGGTGATGGGGGTCTCTGCCGCCTCGACGGTTCCGACATATTCCCCGTCGCGCATCACAGTCACACGATCGGAGATGCGGCGGATCTCATCCATCTTGTGGCTGATGTAGACGATGCCGACGCCTTCGGACTTCAGTTTGCCGATCATGGCGAACAGGTCGGCAATCTCGCTGTCTGTCAGTGCCGCCGTCGGTTCGTCCATGATCAGCACTTTCGAGCGGGCCGATAATGCCTTGGCAATCTCGACCATCTGCTGCCGCGCGATCGACAATCCGTCGACAGGTCGTCGCGGGTCGATATCGATGTTGAGCGCGGCAAACAGCGCTGCTGCTTCGCGGTTCTGCCGTGCCTCGTCGATCCGGCCGAAGGACAGGCGCGGTTCCCGGCCGATGAAGATGTTCTGCGCCACCGTCAGGTCCTTCATCAGGGCCAGTTCCTGATGAATGATACCGATGCCGAAGTCCTGCGCCGCTTTGGGCGATGGCAAGACAACCTCGCGTCCCTCGACCAGGATGCGGCCACTGTCCGGCTGATACACCCCGGACAGGATCTTCATCAGCGTCGACTTGCCCGCTCCATTCTCACCCATGAGCGCATGCACTTCGCCCGCCCGCAGATCGAAGCCGACGCCCTTCAGCGCATGAACGCCGGGAAAGCGCTTTTCGATCCGCTCCATACGCACCAGGTCACGCATGCGCCACGTCCCCCAATCCATAGAAGCGGGCAGCCGTGCCGCCAAGAATCGCGGCCCTGTCGTCTGCGGAGAGATCGGCGAGGAGCCGCTCCGTGACCTCCTCCCAGAACCGGTGGCTGACAGCCAGGGTGACCACCGGCCAATCGGACCCCCACATCAGCCGCTGCGGTCCGAACCACTCAAGCAGGCGGCCCAGCACAGGCTTCAGGGTTTCGACGGCGAGGCCAACGCTCAGAAGGCGGCTCGGACACATCTCGGTGACAAGGCCGGACAGCTTGCAATGCACATTCCCATCAGCAGCAAGCAGCGCCATGTCCCGGTGCCAGGTCTCTGCAATGCCGGTCAGGAGATCGGGCTTTGCCGCATGGTCGATGACGACGGCAAGCTCCGGATAGCGGGCGCAAAAGCGCTGAAGGGCGGGAAGATGCTGCGTCTTGACCAGCGCATCAAACCGCAGGCCATGGCGCACCAGAGCAGCCACGGCCTCCGGCGCCGGCGCCGTTTCGATCCAGTCAGCATCGGCGATATCCTGCAGCATCGGCCGCACGCCCTTGAAGCGCGGATTTCGCGCCAGGGCGGCGAGCCTCTCACCGGCTTCTGCCTGGGTCAGGTCAACCCAGCCGACAACGCCGGCGATCTGCCGCACGGTCTGGGCCAGCCCAAGCAGGAAGTGGGTTTCAGCCTCGCTCGGCGCGGCCTGGACTGCAATGACCCGGCGCCCGCCATTCAAGCTGGCCAGTTCGCTCGGCAGGAACTCGCGCCGAAGCGGATCCAGTTCCGGCCCGCCCGTATCGAGCCAGCCGTAATCGCCCCGCGCCGGCTGCCAGAAGTGGCAATGTGCATCTAGTCTGTCCATCAGCGGCCTCCCGTCCGCGTCGTGGGATCTGGTGCAACTGGCCGGTCCGGCCGCTATGCCTCAGATCGTCACGCCGCCATCGACGGAAACCGCCTGACCAGTGACAAACCGGCTTTCGTCGCTGAGAAGATAGACAATCAGCGGCGTGATATCGTCGACTGTGGCGAGGCGCCCCATGGGCTGGCGGGCGATGAAGTCCTTCTCCGCCTGGACCGGATCGGCGGCCGAGGCGATACGCCCACGCAGCGACGGCGTATCGACAGTGCCCGGGCACAGCGCGTTGCAGCGAATGCCCTGCTTCACGAAATCCGCTGCCACCGCCTTGGTTAGACCGATGACGGCCGCCTTGGTCGCACCATAGGCCGTGCGGTTGACAAAGCCTTTGATGGATGAGGCCATCGACGACATGTTGAGGATCGACGCGGTGCCGGTGATCTCGGCCCGCTTCAACATGCCGGGCAGGAACGCACGGGTCATGCGCACCATCGAGGTGACATTGACATCGAGCGCCTGTTGCCACTGCTCCTCGGTCAGGTCGAGGATGGTGCCGTGGTGAACCATACCGGCACAATTGAAGAGACCGTCGATTGGTCCGAGTTCCCCCGCGAGCGCCGTGATAGCCGCCAGATCAGTCACGTCCAGCGCCCGGCTCTCGATGCCAACAAGTCCGGTCAGCAGACTTGCATCCCGGTCTGTGGCAATGACGCGGGCGCCTTCGGCAGCCAGAACCAGTGCCGCAGCGCGGCCCATACCCTGCCCTGCGGCGGTGATCAGTACCGTCTTGCCGGAAAGACGCTGGCCATTTTGCTGCATCTCGAACCTCCCTGTCCCGGCGCTGCTCCTGATCGGAGGCCCCGCCTGTCTCCATCCCGCGACGCCGGTTTGCATCCGATGTCTTGTTTATATACAAACACTCTATTCACGAATGAACTGATATGCAAGTCTGTGTTGCCGGAATTTGACAAGCTTGACCGTCTCGCGCAAAGGGCATTGAGATTTCAGGCAAATCGCCGGTGTTCGGGGGCAAGTGCCTTGGGAGAGAGTTGATGAGCGATGTGGATGTGACTGGCGACCGATACCGCGCGCCGGCTCTCGACAAGGGCCTCGACATTCTGGAACTGCTGTCGGAACAACCCAGCGGCCTGACACGGGCCGAAATCGTCAAGGCGATGGGGCGCAGTCCCTCGGAAATCTACCGCATGCTGGAACGCCTGGTCGCCCGGGATTATGTCGTGCGGTCATCCGGCGGTGATCGCTACTTCCTGTCGATGAAGCTGTTCGTGCTGGCCAACCGGCATCCGCCCCTGCGCCGGCTGGTGGCGCAGGCCACGCCCAAGCTCGACATTTTCGCCCGCGACAGCCGGCAGTCCTGTCATATGGCGGTGCCGGAGCGCGCCGCAGCCGTGGTCGTGGCACAGGCGAGCCCGATGGACAGCTGGGAATTCCGGGTGCGGGTGGGCGCAAGGCTGGATCTTCTGGAGACCGGCTCCGGCCATGCCTTGCTCGCCTTCCAGAGCCCGGAACGACGGGCCGAAACGCTCGGCGCCCTGAGCAGTGCGGCAGATCTTGCCAGGCTCGACCGCATGTCCGCCGAACTGGACGAGGTGCGCGCCCTCGGATATCGCATCGGTGACAGTGGCCAGTTGCTGGGCGTGCGGGATATTTCCGTGCCGGTGCTCGATCCCAACGGGGATGCGATTGCCGTGATCACCTGCCCCTATCTCGGCCGGCCCGCCGGCGAGGCCTGCGACAGCATCGAGGACGCGCTGGCCAGGTTGCAGGGCGTTGCCCATGAGTTGTCTTTGAGCTGACAGGCGGTGACCGCCGCCTGTCGCCCAACATCCACCTCGATCAGCCGAATATGACGCCCTTGCGGATGACGAAATTGCCGTAGGGCCGCAGTTCGCTGGTCAGGACGATGGCATAGGCCTTTTTCGCCCGCTCATAAAAGGCGTAGCGCTCCAGCGTGCCCATGTCGGCCTTCTCCGCTGCAAACAGCGGCTGCGCCTCAGCCACGACAGGCGGCACGGCACCTGGATTATCAACCACCTGCATTGTCAGCACAGGCTCGACACCGAAGGTATCGACCGGCAGCAGGGTCAGGATGGCCTCGACAGCGCGCACCGCCGAGCAGTCCATCCGCAACGGCCGGCCATAAACGCTGTGCCGTGCCACCGAATCGGCGGGGAAATTCGCATCGACGACCACGATCTCGTCGCCGTGGCCCATCGCGGCCAGAACCTTCAAGAGGTCCGCGCCGATCAGCGGATCAATTCCCTTCAGCATCAAAAAAGCTCCTCCCCGGCCCTTTCGGGCTGTTCCGCAGTGCCGGCGAGAGTACCGGTTGCGCCAGGGAAGTAAACCCGGACCTGGCGATCACAGATCGACCCGCATTCTCCCTCCTGGTGCCGCGGCGCGCGAGCAGCACAGGATCACCTTCGATTGGCGCTCGCCTTCAGACAGGACATAGTCGCGGTGTTCGATCTGCCCGACGCCGTCGTGCCCGACAGCACACACGCCGCAGATCCCGTCCGAGCATTTGGTACTGACCAGAATCCCGGCGGCTTCCAGAACCTCGGTTGCACTCTGATCCGGGCTGACGTCAATGCTGCGCCCCGACTTCAGAAGGTCCAGAACGAAGGGATGGTTCTCCCAGGCCGGCGGTTCCGGCACCTTGAAGAACTCCCGTGACAGGGCTTCATCCGGCCAGCCTTGCGCCCTTGCAGCCTCGAACACGGCCTCCATGTAACGCTCCCCGCCACAGGTGTAGAGCCTGAACCCTGGCTGCCAGACGGGGATGAGACGCCGAAGATCGGCCCGCCCCCCCTCGCGCGCGAAATGAAACCGTGCCTGCCCCGCCCAATGCGTTGCCTCGATCTCTGCTGCAAAGCCGCAGCTCTGCCGGGAGGCAGCGTTGTAGTGCAGTTCGAACCTGCGGCCGAGCGCATGCAGCCGATGCGCCATGGTCAGCATCGGCGTGATCCCGATCCCGCCTGCCATCAGCATGGAGAATGAGGCGGTCTCGTCGAGCGGGAAATGATTGCGCGGCGGCGAAATCAGAATCCGGCGCCCTTCGCGGAACACCCTATGCATGAGCAGCGAGCCGCCGCGCCCCTTGGCCTCGCGCTGGATGCCAAGAACGTAGCGGCTGGTATCGGCGGGATCTCCGGCGAGGGAGTATTGCCGCTGGTACTCGGGCGCAATCACCACATCGACATGCGCCCCTGCCGTGAACGGCGGCAACGGCTTGCCCTGCGGATCGACCAGTTCGAAGCGAACCACATCCTCCGCCAGATCATCGCGCCGGGAAATGATCACCGGGATCACAGGCGCAGGCCCGTCCAGCGGTTGCGGCCCCGGCGCAAGTCCCTCTGTCTCGCCGCGCTCAAGCCTGTCGCGATAAACCTCCGGAGACAGCAAGGCACGGTAGCGGCGGATACCCTCTTCGCGGTCCAGCGGCTGGGTGACGGGATAAGGCTTCGGCATCATGTCCGCCGGGTAGACCGCAAGGGTCTGGTCTTCGGGCTTCAGATCGATGTCGGTGTTCAGCCCGCGCCGGTTGGTAGCAACTGCGGCAACATAGCGCTGACCGGACGGGTCAAGTTCGATATCCCACCACCAGGTTTTGACCGGATTGATCATGCCTCGCCCAAGCTTGTCATCAAGGCTTGCGAGGATCCGCGCGGCTCCCGGCGCAGCAATGGCAATCTTGCGCACGACCGCTTCGGCAAACAGGCCCTCGAGGTTCCACGGGCAGGTTTTCATGCAGCGTCCGCACATGCCGCCCGCCGAATTGGTCAGGCGATAGCGCGTGCATTTCTCTGCGTCCGATTTCCAGATCTCATAGCCGTTATACATGCGCTTCGGACCGGCCGTAATCGCCCCGGACGGGCATTCGCGCGCGCATTTGTTGCAGGCCTCGCAAAACCGCTGCAGCCCGAAGTCGATCGGCTTGTCATGATCCATCGGCATGGACGTGGTCACGGTGCCGGATTTCAGCCGTGGTCCGAGATAGGGATTGAGGATCACTTCCCCGATGCGGCTGACTTCGCCGAGACCCGACAGCAGCAACAGCGGCGGCTGCAACACCTCGCCATCGATCACTGAATGAACGCGGGCGCTGTAGCCAAGCCCGCGCAGATGCTCGGCGATCACGCCGCCAAGCAAAGAGAACCGCAGATAGGCGCGCATCGACTGGGCAACGGAAATCCAGTCGTCACCGCTCGCCCCCTCCATGGTCTCGAAACCCTGGTCGATGAGCAGGTTGATCGCGTGACCATGGTAGGGCGTGATGGGCTGGCCACCGGCATTGTGCGAGTACCAGGCCCAGTCCGGCACCCGGCACAGACCCACCGCATCAGAAGAAAGGAAATATCCTGCCGCTTTCAGATTGTCGGCATTGCGCACCGGGTCGAGGGTTGAGGGATGAACCGGCGCCTTGGCGTCACCGAACTGCAGCAGCAACAGCGCGCCCAGCGCACGGCGGGCACAGGCTCCGATCGGGCTCTTGACGACGTAATGCCCGCCCTTCGCCGCTTCCTGGACCTTCTTGCCCATATCGCCGAACAGGGCGCGGGCGAAGAAATCCGCCCGCTTGGGAAACCGGGGCACTCTCGGCTCATCAATGAACGTGGTTGGCGTCTCACGCCGGCGGATCGTCTCGAACGGAAACGCGCCCTGGCGATATTCCCGGCGGCGAAACGCGTCAACCGGTCGGGACACGGGCCGACCCTTGCCCCGTAAAGCCCAGCCGCTGGGGCCGGCCGTCGCTCCAAGCATCCGGTCAACCTCGAGCGGCAACGTCGTCGTGACAACCGCCAGGGAATAGCCCATCCCGACAAAGGGTGCTTCTGCAACAGGGTGGCCGTCTGCCCCCGCACTTATCCTCGCAAGACCTGCGCTAACGGCAACCCGGGCCAGATCGACCTCAGAGGTCGTGGCCGAGTGCGCACGCGCTTCTGCCCCGAGCAAACGCAGATAGCTGGCAAGGACAACGGCGGTGTTGGCCGCCAGAACCGCGGCGCGCTGCGACTGAACCCCTTGCAACCAGTCACACCCCGGCTCATCTGCCCCGGGCTCCCTCGCATGGTCCACCAGAATGACGAGGGCATGGGTGTGATGCGTGACCGGTCCATGAGGCGTGCGGGCGGAATCGAGCACATCCGCATAGATCGCATCAATGCCCGCCGCGTGGCTGGTCGGCTGCCCGGCCTCCAGTTCGGCGCGCAGCAGGTCGATCATCGGATTTCTGAGCGGAGCATCCAGAAAGTGCGCAAGTTCAAGCCGGGCAATGCCCATCATTGCGGCATCAAAAAAGTACCCGGCTGCCTTGAGATGCCGGCTGCGTTCCTCAGGGTCTTCAGGGACCTCAGCCGGAGCATAGGTGATAGGTCCATCCCGCACCGTGTCGAACATGCCCATGAACCGCCCCATGGCGCGGGCAAGGTTCACCGGGTCGTCATTGTCGAACGACAACGGGCGCATCGCCGGCAGCAGATCCAGCGGCGGGCGCTTGTCACTGCGACCCAGTCGCTCAAGCGGAAATGGTCCAAGGTGGACCGGCCGGTCCTTGGTTGAAAACAGTCGCATGTACCGCGTCCTCTCCCGCCGGGCGGATGTTGCCTCCGCTTCGGCCTGTTCAACGACCGGCACATGTCCGGTCAGAAGTCTGACAGGTCTTCCCGTTCACCGGCCGCCAGCAGATCCAGTGCCTCCATCAGCACGGAAAACTGTTCAGGGGCCAGCTTGCCGGTAAAATGTTCGTTCATGGCGTTGACCGGGCCACGGGTGGTGCGGACGATCCGCATCCCCTCCCCGGTCAGTTCGATCTCCACGGCACGCCCATCCGGTCCGCTTCCGGGCTGGCGTTGCAAGTACCCCTTCTTTTCCAGCACCCGCAGCAGGCGCGACATCGTCGGCCGCGTCACGCCGACATAGTCGGCAAGATCCGAAGGCGTGCGAACATCCTCTTCCCCCACACCGATCATCACGCACCACATCAGGCGCGTCAGACCATGCTCGGCGAGAATCTCCTCAAGCCGCCCCTGCAGGATCCGCGACAGGCGCGACACCCGGTATCCAAGGCGCTGATGCAGTTTGTACTGGCTCATTCCGGACCCCGTTCGTGCGAACAGACTTGACTAACTGGTTATCAGTGTCAATCATCTAATTGTCAGTGATAACTAACGAGCTTGCCAACCAAGGCCAGCCGTCAGCGCCGGAGGCCCCATTGCGGTGCATCCGGATCCGGAGAGGAACGCATGGTCAAGACGATTCTCGCAACGCTTGCCGTAGGGCTTGCACTCGTTTCCGCCGCTCCCGCCGTAGAGGCCAAGGAGCTCAAGCTGGCGCATTTCATGTCGCCGCAACACCCGATGGACCGTCACGTGATGACACCGCTGGCCGAAACGGTCGGCGCTGCCAGCGGCGGGGCCCTGACGATCAAGGTCTATCCAGCCGGGGAACTGGGGGCGGGGCCGAACCAGCAATACCGGCGAACCGTCACTGGTATCGCAGATATTGCCTTCAACCTGCCGCAGTACACCCCGACCCAATTCAAACGGTCGGCGCTGCTGCACGTGCCCGGCCTCTTCACCTCGCCCGAGCAGGCGACCCGCACGATCTGGGACAATATGGCAGCCCTGGCGCCCGACTTTACGGAAGTGAAGCTGCTGGCCTACTGGACCAATAACCCATCCCTGCTGTTTACGCGCAGCAAGCCGGTCCGCTCTCTCGCCGACATGCAAGGTCTCAAGGTCCGTGTCCCGGATCCGGTTTCGGCTAAGATCGTCGAGGCCTGGGGCGGCATACCGGTCTCGCTGCCTGCAACCGAAGCCTACAATGCCATGAGCACTGGCGTGGTCGACGCCGTGATGATCGATGCGTCCGCCGTCTCGTCCTACAATCTGCAGGAAGTGACGAAATACGCGACCATGAACATCCCCGGCGCGCTCTCCACCTTCACCCTGATCATGAACCAGGCCGCCTATGACGGTCTCGACGCTGCGCAGACGGGCATCATCGAAGTCGAGACCGGTCTGCCACTGTCGCTGAAGGCCGCCGAAGCGTTTCGCATGGCGGGAGACAAGGGCGTGGCGATGCTGAAGGACGCCAAGGTCGAATTGATCGAACTGGATCCGGCAACCGTCACTGCCTTCCAGTCGGCCATGCAGGCTCCGGTCGAGGGGTTCCTGGAGGCCGAAGGCACAGCGGGCGGGTTTGATGCCCTTGTCTTCGTGGCCGGGTTCAAACCCGCAAACTGAGCGGAAAAGGGCGATCAACCATGTCCCGTCTTCCTCAGGAAGAGGGCACCGGCGGAACCAATGGTCCGCCGGACGCCCCTTCCGCGCCTGAACCCGGTCACACGACGACCCGGCCCCCCGTGGCAATGGCCCTGCCCCTGCTGGTCCTGGAAATTGTCGGCAGCCTGTGCCTCGCAGCACTCCTGACCCTGACCGTCAGCGATGCGTTCTTGCGGTCTCTTGCCAACCGGCCCGTATTTGGGGCCAGCGACCTGATCCAGGTCCTGCTCTGCCTCGTTGTCGCGGCCTCACTACCCTTATGCGTTGCCGCCGGACGCGCCATTGCCATCGACATGCTCGTCGAACGTCTTCCCGCCCGGCTGCGCAAGCCACTTGCGCGCCTGATGGCCGCCACCTCGGCCGGGCTCCTGCTGCTGGCGGCCTGGCGCTGCTACGTCAATGCCGGCGAGGCGCGCAATTCGGAGAGAGCACGATGCTGCTGCGCATCGGCTACGGCCCGTTCTACCTCGCCCTTGCCATCTCCTTCTTCTTCTGCGCGCTGCTGTTTGCCGCAGAAGCCCTGCGCAGAAAGGAAACGGCATGAGCGCGGCCGTCATCGGTCTTGCCGGCTTCGCCGGTCTCTTCGTCCTCATGGGGCTCGGCATTCCTGTTGGCCTCGCCATGCTTCTGACAGGACTGGTCGGAACCATCGCCATCACCGGCTGGACCTCGGCGGCCTACACTTTGTCCGGGCAGGCCTTTGCCACCGCTTCCCACTATGACCTGTCGGTGCTGCCGCTGTTCGTGCTGATGGGAAACCTCGCCTCGGCCTCCGGCCTCAGCCGCGATCTCTATGATGCTGCCTATCGCTGGATCGGACATGTGCGCGGAGGTCTCGCCGGCGCCACCGTGCTTGGATGTGCCGGCTTTGCCGCCCTGTCCGGATCCTCGATCGCCTCGGCTGTCACCATGGGCCGGGTCGCCTATCCCAATATGCGGCGGTATGGCTATGGCGGGCGCCTGGCCGCAGGCACGGTTGCGGCAGGCGGCACGCTCGGCATCCTGATCCCACCGTCCACCGGCTTCGTGCTCTATGCCATTCTTACCGAGCAGTCGATTGGACGCCTGTTCATGGCCGGTGTTCTGCCCGGCCTGCTGCTGACGGGCCTGTTCCTCGTGGCGGTGGCCATCGTCGTGCGGCTGAAACCTGACGAAGGCCCACGCGGCCCTTCCTTTTCATTGGTAGAGAAAGGACAGGCCACCCTCAGGGCAACCGGGATTTTCACCATCATCGGCTTGACTATCGGCGGGATCTATTCCGGCCTTTTCACCCCGGTGGAAGCCTCGGGTGTGGGGGCCGCCTTCGCACTCCTGATGCTGGCGATCCGCCGCAAGTTCGGCCTCAAGACCTTGCGCTCGGTGTTCCTGGACACCCTGCAGACGACCGGCATGAGCTTCCTGATCCTGATCGGGGCCAGCGTATTTGCCCCCTTTGTGGCGCTGTCCGGTCTTCCCGCCATGGTCGCCGACGCCTTTGCCGGTGCCGGCCTGGGTCCCATCGGCACCCTGGCGATAATTCTGGTCGCCTATGCCATCCTCGGCATGTTCATCGAGGGGCTGTCCTTGATGGTGATCACGCTGCCCATCGTGTTCCCGCTGATATCTGCGCTTGGCTTCGATCCGATCTGGTTCGGCGTCATCATGGTGATTGTGCTGGAAATGGGCCTGATCAGCCCGCCGGTCGGGGTCAATTGCTTTGTCGTCGCCACGATTGCGCGGGATATAAAGTTGGAAACTGTCTTTGCCGGCATCCTGCCGTTCTGGCTGGCGATGATCCTGGCCATGGTGATCCTGGTGATCTGGCCGGACATTGCCCTCATGTTGCCCAATGCGATGTATGCGAAATAGCGGCAAGGCCCCGGGACGGATCAAACGCCCCGGGGCCAGTGGTCTCAGTGAACAGCTTTCGGAGCATAGGCCAGAGTAGCGATATCAACGGCCTGCCCAGTGCGCGCCGACTCCTGCGCCGCCAGCCCGATAGTCACGGCCCACCAGCCGTCGGCGAGCGCGACTTCCACATGACCCGCCTCCAGAACAGCCCGCTGGAACCGCTGGTGCTGATAGAATGTCGACCCGTTGTGATCGCCGGCCTCCAGCAGCGCGGGATCCACCGGGATCTCCACCATGCGCGGACCCTTTGGATTGCGCGGCGACACGATCACCTGGGCAATTGGAGGCGCGCCAAGATGTTCGGGCCAGAACCGGCCGGGACCGGGCACCAGACACTCGATCTTGCCCATGGGACCAACGGCCGAGATCTCTTCCTGGTAGCGCGCCCCTTCAGCAAACATGCAGAGTTCGAGCATCGCGCGGGCACCGGAGGCAAAATCGACGATCACATAGGCGTTGTCCCAGATGTCCGAGCGTTCGCCGGCATACACCTCATCCAGATGGTTCACAGCCTGCCCGCCGGAAGCCATCACCCGCACCGGGTCCGACTTCAGGATGTGCCGCATCAGGTCGAAGAAGTGGCAGCACTTCTCCACCAGCGTGCCGCCGGTGTTGCGGTTGAGACGGTTCCAGTCGCCGACCTTTTCAAGGAAGGGAAAGCGGTGCTCACGAATCGACAGCATCTTGATGCCACCGGTCGCGGCCTCGGCTTCCTCGATCATGCGCGCCACGGGCGGCATGTAGCGGTACTCCATCGCAACCCAGATCGGCGCGGGATAGGCCGCGCGCAGGGCGGCAAGGCGCGGAGCATCTTCCGGCGCCGTAAACAACGGCTTCTCGACCAGGACCGGTAGCGGCCGCATCGAGGCAATTGCTTCAAGCTGCGCCAGATGCAGGTAGTTGGGGCTGGCAATCAGCAGGCAGTTCACCTCGGCCACATCGAGGAGATCCGCAATCGAATCGACCATCTTCGCACCAGGCACCGCTTCGGCCGCCTGCGCGCGCATCCCGGCATCGGGTTCATAGATGGCCGCAACGCCGGTGTCCGGCAGGAGAGCGATGTTGCGCAGGTGTTCCTGCCCCATCATGCCGCAGCCGATGATTCCGTAATTCAGCTTCACCTGAAGAGTTCCCCTATTTGAGACGGGCCACGTAACGGGCCACGGTATGGTCGAACCAGGTACGGGAGACTTCCGCCCGCGTTCCGTCCTGCGCCTGGCTGATACGAAGAATGTGCGGCACCGGAGCCCCGATGGGCTGACCAAAGAGCGCAGGCGCAAAATCCGGCACATGGTCGAGACCCACCTGATCCTCGGCCCGGGTGATCCACAGGCCAAGCCGGGTGCGATAATAAAGGTAGAGCGATTCCGAGAGGTCCTCGGGCTCAATGCGCTCAACATAAGAGCCGTCGAGCCAGATCTCCTCGACGGCCGCAACCTTCCCCGACAATCGCCGCAGGCGGCGGATGCGGTGCCCCTCAGCGGACGACCCGAAAGCAGGAAGATCGTCGGGCTTCGCCATCCGGGTGACCGAAAGAACGTCTGCCGTCGGCAAACCGCCGCCGCCAAGCAGTTCCAGCCGGAACATGGCATAGAGGCTCTTTGGATCGCTCACGGCATGGATGTAGTTGCCCGAGCCCTGGATCCGCTCCAGCAACCCCCTCGCCTGCAGTTCAGACAGTGCCTTGCGCAGCGTGCCGACCGCTATGCCGAGTTCCTGCGCCATTTCACGCTCTGGCGGCAACCGCTCGCCATCGATAAGGCGCCCCGCCGCAATGTCGCGAACCAAAAGCTCGGTGATCTGGAGATAGATCGGCAGACTGCCTTTGGGCTGGGTCATCGCTTTGAATTTATGCCGCTTTTAGGTTGGCCTGCGGCAGGAGCGCGCAGACCGCAAAAAATTGATACACTATTGATTTACATCAAGGCGGGTGATACGCAAGAAGAAAGTTCGATGCCGCTGGGGGAAATTCGATGACCGTGGTGCCTGTCACATCCGCCGATCTGGATGCCTGTGAAGTGTCCTGGTTCGCTGCGCTGTGCTCCGACGACTATGAATATCTCGGGGTTCCCGATGGCCGCCTGCGGTCCAGCTTCGAGCACTGCTCGTCTATCGTCCGGAAGGCAGAAGGACATGGCTTCCGCAACATTCTCTGCCCGTCGTCCTACCAGGTCGGCCAGGACACGCTGAGCTTCGTCGCCGGCTGCGCCCCGATCACCGACCGCATCAACTTCCTGGCGGCGATCCGATGCGGCGAGATGCAGCCGATCATGCTCGCCCGGACAGTGGCAACCCTCGACCACATGCTGAAAGGGCGCCTGACGCTCAACGTCATCAGTTCCGACTTCCCCGGGGAAGTGGCTGACAGCGCCTATCGTTACAAACGCAGCCACGAGGTGGTGGAAATCCTGCGGCAGGCCTGGACGCGCGACACCATCGACCACGACGGCGAGGTCTACCAGTTCAAGGGCGTAACAACGGAGCCCGCCCGCCCCTATCAGCAGAACGGCGGCCCTTTGCTCTACTTCGGCGGCTATTCCCCCGATGCTCTGGAGCTGTGCGGATCCCAGTGCGACGTCTATCTGATGTGGCCGGAGACCAGGGACCAGCTCGCCGCCCGCATGAAGGCCGTGCACGAGCGCGCCGCCGCCCATGGCCGGACGCTCGATTACGGTCTGCGCGTGCACATGATCGTCCGCGATACGGAAGCCGAAGCCCGCGAGTATGCCGAGCATCTCGTCTCAAGGCTGGACGATGAATACGGCAAGCTGATCCGCGACCGCGCCCACGATTCCATCTCGCTCGGCGTCGCCCATCAGGCCCGCGCCCGCGAACTGGCCGATCAGTTCGGCTACATCGAACCAAACCTGTGGACCGGCATCGGCCGGGCCCGATCCGGTTGCGGTGCGGCCCTCGTCGGGTCAACCGACCAGATCCTGAGCCAGATCGAGGAGTACCGGAAGATGGGCATCCGTGCCTTCATCTTCTCCGGCTACCCGCATCTCGACGAAGCCGACCACTTCGGGACCAAGGTCCTGCCCCACCTGAAAACCTGCTCGCTGCCGCATGCCTATGGCCGCGTGCCGAGCGAGACCCCGGCGACACCGCTGGGCGCTGGAGACCGCCGTTGATGGACCGCATTTCGCTTAGCCCCGATCTCAGCTTCAGCCGCATTGTGTATGGCATGTGGCGGATCGGCGATGACGCCGACACCTCCCCGGCCCATGTTCAGGCCAAGATCGAGGCCTGCCTCGCCCAGGGCATCACCACCATGGACCAGGCCGACATCTATGGCGGCTACACCGCAGAGGGCATTCTGGGCGCGGCCCTGAAGGCCGCCCCGGCCTTGCGGGACCGGATTGAGCTTGTCACCAAATGCGACATCGTCGCGCCGGTCGGCCGCTATTCCGCCGCGCGCGTCAAACACTACGATACAAGCGCCGCGCATATCACGGCGTCCGTCGAAACGTCCCTGCGCGAAATGGCGACAGACCGGATTGACCTGCTGCTGATCCATCGCCCGGATCCATTGATGGACGCAGAAGAGACGGGCAAGGCCCTCGACGCGCTTGTCGCCTCTGGCAAGGTGCGCAGTGTCGGCGTGTCGAACTTCCGGCCCTGGGATTTTTCGCTGCTGCAGTCGGCCATGCACACGCGTCTCGTCACCAACCAGATCGAGATCAGCCTGACGGAGCCCGCCCCCTTCACCAATGGTGATCTTGCCTATCTGCAGGAGCGTAAGCTGCCGGTGATGGCCTGGTCGCCGCTGGGCGGCGGCAGTCTGTTCTCCGGTGCCAATGCACCGCTGCTGGCCGCACTGAAGCGCATCGCAGCTGACTATGAGGTCGACGTGACCGCCGTCGCAGTCACCTGGCTGCTGCGGCATCCGGCCAGGATCATCCCGGTCATGGGCACCAACCGCCTCGACCGGATTGCCCGCTTCCATGAAGCGATGAAGGTCGTGATGGACCGGCAGACATGGTTTGAACTTTACACCTTGGCGATCAGGAAAGAGGTGCCGTGATGATGGCTGCAAATGACAGACACGCCCATGGCGAGACCGTTTTCAGCCCGGATGCCGGCAATTCCCGCGCCTTCCGCATGGCGCTGGGGAGCTTCACGACCGGCGTGACCGTGGTCACCGCCATGGGCGCGGACGGTCCGATGGGCATGACGGTGAACAGCTTCACCTCCGTGTCCCTCGATCCACCGCTGGTGCTGTGGTCTCCGGCCAAAAGCTCCTCGAAGCACGATGCCTTCGCTGCCATCGACCACTACGCCATTCATGTCCTGAGCGCGGAACAGGACGGCCTCAGCGCCTGCTTCACCCGCGGGGGCACGGCCTTTGACGGGCTGGACTGGCAACTGAACCCGGACGGCATTCCGGTCATTCCGGGCACTTTGGCCCGGTTCGAATGCCGCCGCTTCGCCCTGCATGACGCGGGCGACCATTCGCTGATCATCGGCCGCGTGCTGCGCGTCGCCCACCGCGACGGTGATCCGCTCTGTTTCTCGCGCGGCATGTACGGGCATTTCGCGCGCAAGGCCTGACAGGACTGCACGGCGCGGACCCGGGGGGAGACCGGTCCGCGAGGGGAGGAAGACATGGAACTGTTGCTGGCTGCCACAAGGCTTCTTGGCCAGGCCAACGCCGCCGCACTCGCTTTCGGGCGTTGGCTCGGCGCGCTTTGCGTCGGGGCCATGGTCGTGATCATTCTCGTGCAGGTCGTCTATCGCTATGGCCTGCAGAACGCCCTGCCCTGGACGGAGGAGGCCTCGCGTTTCCTCATGCTCTGGATGACCGGCCTGATGGCGCCCACCGCCTACCGGCGCGGCGGGTTTGTCGGCATCGACATGGTGCTGCTGCTTCTGCCCCGAATGGCGGCGGCCTTGCTGTCCCTGCTGCTGCTGTTCCTCTCCGGCGTGCTGCTGTGGGTCGGCATGCGGATCGGCTGGGCCGAGGTCATGGGGCTTGGCGGGCGCTTTGCCTTGCCCTCCGTCTCCGTGCCGACCTCACTGGACCTCTCGACATGGATGAGCATCCCGCGCGGCTGGATGATGGCGTCCCTCGCCGTCGGCGTCACCGCCATGTTCATCGTCAATATCGAACTGGTCCTACGTGCGATCCTGTCGCTCTTCGGCCGCGGCCGTGACCTGGCGCCCGTCGCCATGGCCAGCACGTTGGGAGCCGAATGATGCTGACCCTGTTCCTGCCCCTGTTTCTCGTCTTTTTGATGCTTGGCCTGCCGATCGTCTTCGGCCTCATTGCGGCCCCGGGCATCCTGCTGTGGCTCAACGGCCAGGAGCGCGACATTGTTCTCCTGTACCGTAACGTCTACAACGGCATGGACAGCTTCCCGCTGATGGCGATCCCCTTCTTCATGCTCGCCGGCGAGCTGATGAACCGGGCCGGCATCACGCTTCGGCTGGTCGAGTTTGCCCAGGCCCTGATCGGCCACCTGCGCGGCGGTCTTGCCCATGTCAACATCCTGTCCTCAATGCTGTTTGCCGGCCTGTCCGGATCGGCTGTCGCTGACGTTTCGGCCCTTGGGTCCATGATGATCCCGGCGATGGAGAAGCAGGGCTACACCCGCCGCTTTGCCGCCGCTGTCACGGCCGCCTCCGCCATCATCGGCCCGATCATCCCGCCCTCCGGCATCATGATCATCTATGCCTATGTGATGGGCGAAAGCGTCGCGGCCCTGTTCCTGGCCGGCATTGTCCCGGGCATCCTCATTGGCCTGTCGCTGATGGGCATCGTCTGGCTGCTCGCCGACAAGGAAAACCTGCCGCTGGCTACGCGCCGCGCCAGCTGGGGCGAGCGCGGACACGCAAGCCTGAAGGCCTTCTGGCCGCTTCTCACCCCCGTCATCATCATGGGCGGCATCCTCGGCGGCATTTTCACGCCAACGGAAGCCTCCGCCATTGCCGTCGGCTATGCCTTCTTCATCGGGCTGTTCGTGCTGCGCACGCTGAAGCTGAACGAGATCCCGGACGTGCTGACCCGCGCCGGCATGACATCTGCCGTGGTGTTGCTGCTGGTCGGCGCCGCAATGGCCTTCAAGACCGTGGCAAGCCTGTCGCACACACCGGAACTGCTGGCCGACATCATCCTCGGGCTCAGCGACAACCCGCTGGTGCTTCTGTTCCTGATCAACGTGCTGCTGTTCATCGTCGGCATGTTCCTGGATGCAGGACCGGCCATCATCATCCTCGGACCGATCCTCGGCCCGATCTTCCTCGAACTTGGCGTTGACCCGGTGCATTTCGCCATCGTCATGGCGGTGAACCTCACCGTAGGCCTGCTCACTCCGCCCATGGGGCTGGTGTTGTTCGTCACCTCGTCCGTCTCCGGGCTGCGCGTCGAGACCATTGCCCGCGCCACATTGCCGTTCTTGGCCGCGGAAATCGCCGTGATCTTCCTGATCACCTATTTCCCGGCCCTCACCCTCACGATCCCGCGCCTTGCCGGATTTGTGGACTGACTTCAGACGTAAAGGGAGGACTGAAGGAATGTTGAAGACCATGCTGAAGACCGTGCTTCTGGCCAGCACGCTGTGCGTCGCCGGGCTGGCCCATGCCGCAGACATCACACTGCGCGCCACGGCCAACTCGAACGAGAACGATGAAGACTATGACGGCCTCATCGTGTTCAAGAACTACATCGAGAATGCCTCGAACGGGGCCATCGCGGTGGAACTGTTCATCGGTACACAGCTTTGCGCAACTGGGGAGGAGTGTCTGCAGGGTGTGGCCGATGGCTCGATCGACGTCTACATTTCGACGTCGGGCGGTGCAGCCGGCCTGTTCCCCTACATTCAGGTGCTGGACCTGCCGTATCTGATGAGTGACGACCGGGTCGCCGAAGAGGTCCTGTCCGGCAACTTTACCCGCGAGTTGCGCGCCAAGGCCCTTGCCGACAGCGACAACAAGATCCGCCTGATGACCATCGGCAACACCGGCGGCTGGCGCAACTACGCCAACACCCAGAAGACGGTGAAGACGCCGGACGACCTCAAGGGCCTGAAGATGCGCACCGTTCCGGCGGCCCTGCCGCAGCAGGTGGCAACCTCCGTTGGCGCGGCTCCGACGCCGATTCCGTGGCCGGAACTCTTCACCTCTCTGCAGACCGGCGTGGTTGAAGGCACCGCCAACGGCATCACCGACATCATGTCGATGAAGTTCCCGGACGCTGGCCTCAAGTACCTGACCCTCGACGGGCACAGCTACATGGGCGCCTTCTGGTGGATGTCCAACGACCGCTTCCAGAGCCTCACCCCGGCCCAGAAGCAGATTGTTGTCGACGGCTTTGCTGCCCTGCAGCAGGCAACTTTCGCCTCGCCGAAGCGCAAGGAAATCGCCGCCTACCAGGACTTCATCAAGTCCGGCGGTGAAGTCTATGTCCCGACGACCGAGGAAAAGGCCGCCTTCAAGGGCGCAGTTGCTCCGGTCTTCGATTGGTTCAAGGCCAATGTGAAGGATGGCGGCGAAGTCTTTGACATGTTCCAGGCCGCCGTCGCCGAAGCTGAAGCGAAGGTTGCAGCTGAACGCGCCGCCGATCTGAACTAAAATGCCCCGGGAGGTGGCGCCCTGCGCCACCTCCCTTCCTTCTCTCTGCGCGAAAAGCGCGTCCTTGCCCGAAAGTCCGCGATGACCGCGCCCGATCCGGCCAATGGCCCGGCACCGACCTCGCCTGCCGCCTCCTCTGCCCCGAACGATCCAATCACGTCAGCTGCCTTCTGGCGTATCCGTTTTCCGGGTCTGTCGATCTCCATCCTGATCGCGCTCGCTTCCGCCTTCCTGTCGGAGCACTACGGCGCCCCAGCGATGCTGCTGGCGATCCTGATCGGCCTCGCCCTGCATTTCCTCGCCGAAGATCCGCGCATGGGTCCCGGCCTTGAGTTCGCTGCAAAGGCGCTGCTGCGCGCCGGTATTGCTCTGCTTGGCCTGCGGATCAGCCTCACCATGTTCGCCGACCTCGGACTGCCGATGCTCGGCGTTCTGATCGCCGCCGTGGTCCTGACCATCGGCTTCGGCATCCTTGCCGCGCGGCTGACTGGCCATTCCGCGTCCTTCGGCACCCTCACCGGCGGAGCTGTGGCGATCTGCGGCGCCTCGGCGGCCATGGCCATCGCCGCCGTGCTGCCAAGGCGCAACCCGCAGGACGCGGAGCGCGACATGGTCTTTGCCGTCTTCGGCGTGACGATGCTGTCGACCCTTGCGATGATCGGCTATCCGATCCTCGCCTCGGCGTTGGATCTGGGACCGGTGATCACTGGCGTCTTCCTCGGCGCGACAATCCATGACGTCGCCCAGGTGGTCGGTGCCGGTTTCTCGGTATCGCAGGAGACCGGCGACATGGCGGTGCTGGTCAAGCTGATCCGGGTCACCCTGCTGGCACCCGTGGTCCTGGTCATCGCCCTCGCCTATCGGCGCGGCGGCACCATCGAGGGATCGGTTCGCCCGCCGTTGCTGCCGGGCTTCGTCATCATCTTTCTCGCACTGGTGGCCATAAATTCAGCCGTGACCATCCCGCCCGTTGTGACGGAGGCCGCCAACGCGACATCCCGCTGGGCCCTGCTGGCGGCCATTGCTGCCGTGGGCGTCAAGACATCCCTGCCGAATGTGCTGAAGGTTGGTCGCAAGGCCATCGCGCTGCTCATCGCTGAAACAGTCTTTCTCGCGGTCCTGATAGTGATCGCTGTCGAAGTGCTGCCATTGGCACGGCTGGATCAGTAAAACCGCGGCCCGGTTCGCACCGGGCCGCTTTGTTGTCGAGCAAGGCTGTCGGCCTTTACACCACGGCGAGATCGCGGCTGAGACCCGACAGGATCTCGCAGCCGTTCGCGGTCACCACGGCGACTTCCTCAAGGCGGATGCCGAAGCGGCCGGGCAGATAGATGCCGGGCTCAATGGTGAAGACCATGCCTTCTTCCAGCACCAGTTCGTTGGCGCTGGTGATATAGGGCTGCTCGTGCACTTCCGTGCCCAAACCGTGGCCGGTCCGGTGAGTAAAGAAGTCGCCATAGCCGGCATCGGTAATGACCTGACGTGCGGCCAGGTCGACGCTGCGGGCCGAAACTCCTGGCCGGGCCGCTGCCATGGCGGCGCGGACGGCAGCGTCCACGACCTGATGTACATCACGATAGCCGGCCGGCGGCTCGCCGAAGCTGACCATCCGGGTGATGTCCGAATTGTAGCCATTCTTCATGCCACCGATATCGACCAGGACGATATCACCCCGCTTCAATGTGGCAGAGCCCGTGTGATGGTGCGGATACGCACTGTTCGGGCCGATGGCCAGAATGGCGAAGGTCGGCCGGGCCCCGTGCGCGGCAAAAGTCTCCTGCACCACGGCTGCAAGTTCGCTCTCGCTGATACCCTCGGCCAAGGCATCGCGCACCGCGACCTGCGCGATATCGGCGATCCGGGCATTGTCCTTGAGCAACGCGATTTCATCAGCCGTCTTGATCATGCGCAGCCCGCCGACCGTTTCGGAGGCAAAGCTGCGGCCACACCCGGCCAGCGCGTCGGTCAGCATGAGCGCGTGGTCGGCGCGCATGGTTTCATCGAGACCGAAACGGCGCGCCCTGGGAGCGGCATAGCCGAGCGCTTCCGCCAGAGCCTTGGCGGGACCGACATCATCCTTCCATTCGAAGAATTTCAGGTCCGTGTGCTGGCGGCTGTCGTCGGCATTGAGCGCCGGCATCAGGAAGCAGGCGTTTTCAGGGCCAATCAGGCAGAGCGAAGGCCGCTCGTCGGCCGCCGGGGCAAAGCCCAGCAGCCAGCGCAGGTGCGCGCCCGGGGCAAGGGCCACCAGATCGGTGCCGGTGGCTTCCATCTTCTGGCGCAGGCGCGCCAGGCGCTCTGCTACGTAGGGCTTTGCGGCATCGTCAGCCATTCAGGCCTCCATTGGCACGCGGGCCATGGCCTCCAGGAGCGTCGCGCGATGGTCCGCGACAAGGGCCTCCAGCTTGGCCACCCGCTCGGGGGTGAAATGTCCCTCAACGTCCAGGATATTGACGGTGCCCACGACCTTCTCGCCGTCGGAGACGGGAATGTTCATGGCCGAGTGGCAGCCGAGCTGATTGATGAGGGCGTGATCGAAGAAATAGATCGCGAATTCCGGCGTCGTATTGGCGACGAAGCTCTTTGCTCCGTCGATGACGACTTCTGTCCAGCCATCCGAGCGCATCGGCTTCGTGCCGGAGGTCGGATAATCGACCGGATGGGATGTATAGGCCCGGCGGCTGAGGCCTGCCTTGCGGTCCAGAACGGTGACGGTGAACAGGCGAGCGCCCACGGCGGTGCGGGCAGCCTCATGCAAGGCCGCAAAAGCGGTATCGGGGGACGAGGTCATCTGATTGATCCGGGCGGGATGGGGAAGATTGGGACCGGAGGGCAGCAGGGCCACCCTCCGGGTGGTCTCGTCATGGGGCTGTGCTTAGTTTTTGGTGACGAGACGGTAGTAGACGAAGTCAGACGTGGCGCCGTTCACATATCCGGCAACCTTTTCGTTCATGGCGACCTGCTTGACCGCCTGGAACATGATGACGAACGGGGCTTCGGCCTGCATGGCCTGCTGCAGTTCGACATACATGAGCAGACGCTGTTCCGGCGACTTCTCGGTCAGCGCGGCCATGGTCTTCTCGTTGATTTCCTTCGGCGGCATGTAAGCGTTGCGCCACGTGGTCGTGGAAGCATACTTGTCGTCCGAGTTGTCAGCGTTGAAGGCGAAGGCCTTGGCGTTGGAATGCGGGTCCATGAAGTCCGGGCCCCAGTAGAGCAACATGCCCTGATGGGTGCGGGCACGGTACTTGGTGATCACCTGGGCACCGGTGCCCGGAATGATCTCGAAGTTGATACCGGCCGGAGCAAAGGACTGCTGCAGGGCCTGGGCAATATCCGTAAACGGGCTGGAGTTGATCACGTCGAGCTGGATCGTCAGCGGCAGGGTGACACCACCATCGGCGAGGATCTTCTTTGCCTTTTCCAGATCATAGGTGAAGGGCTTCTCTGTCAGCGCGCCCGGGAAGCCTTCCGGCCAGAACGCCTGATGCACCTTCATCTGGCCCTTCAGGAAGGTGTTGGCCATTCCGTCATAGTCGACGAGATAGCGGGCAGCTTCCCAAAGCGCCTTGTTGGTCAGGGCTTCGGTCTTCTGGTTGAAGGAGAACCAGTGCACGGCAGCCTGCGGATAGGTCTCGACCTTGATGCCCTGCTTCTCGACGAGGCCCGAGACCTGGTCCGGGGTCAGGTTCTTGGCCATATCGACGTCACCCGATTCCAGTAGAAGACGCTGGGTTGCAGCTTCGGCAACATGGCGGATGACGACCTGCTTCATGGCCGGCGCGCCGTCCCAGTAGTCCGGGTTGGCTTCGAGAGACAGAAGTTCCGACGGCTTGTAGCCGCGCAGCTTGAACGGGCCAGTGCCGGCCGAGTTCTTGTTCAGCCAGGCGTTGCCGAGGTCCCCGTTTTCCTCGTTTGCCATCACCGTCTCCATGTCGACGATGGATGCGACGCGGGCAGCAAGCACGTTGAGGACGAACAGCGGCGAGAAATCACCGGCGTAGCGCACCGTGATCTTGTTGCCGTCCACGGTCACCATCTGTTCGATGTTGTCCGGGGTCCAGCCGAGATTGGCCAGGATGAAGGCCGGGGCCTTGTTGAGCACCAGAACACGCTTCCAGGACCCGACCACGTCGGCACCGCGCAGCGGATTGCCGGAGTGGAACTTGACACCGTCACGCAGGGTGAAGGTGATGGTCTTGTTGTCGGCGTCGATCATCCAGTCGCTGGCCAGACCCGGCATCAGCTGGGTCGTGTCCGTTGCATCATAATGGACGAGCTGGTTGTAGACATTGACGACATATTCACCCGAGGAGAACTCGTAAGCGGTCGCCGGATCGATCGTGACGATGTCATCGATGTTCTGGGCGATGACGAGCGCTGTCGCCGGGGTCGCAGCCTGCACGGGAAGCGCTGTGAGCGCCGTCAGGGACAACAGACCGGCAGCAAGTGCGGTTCTGAACAATTTCATGGTCCACTCCTGATAGAAGGCAGGTTTCTTGGCCGCAGGTTTTCCCCGCTACGGCTGGTCGGGGGTTCGGCCAATGAGGCGCGGCGCATTACCCGTCCATAACAGACGGACCGGCCGGTCACCGACGTTGGCGAAGGAATGGGGCGTGTCGCCCATGAAGTGAAAACTGTCACCGGCGTTGAGGGTGAACATGGCTTCGCCGAGGGTCTGGCGCAGCGTCCCTTCTAGAACGAAGATCAGCTCTTCGCCGGTGTGTGCCGTCAGTTCCGATGCATAGCCGACGGGGATATGCACGATGACGGAGGACAACATGCCGCCCGGCAGCACCGTATTCAGTCTTTCGTAGGACAAAGAGCCGTCAACGAGAGAGAAAAACTCCCTTTCGCCTGCCCTTGTGACACTATCAGCTGGCTTGGGCGTGGCGACGAACCAGTCGATCTCAACGCCAAGCGCATCGGCGATGGCCGCCAGCGTCCCAAGGGAGGGGGTTGCCTTGCCGCGTTCAACCTGACTGAGGAAACCAACCGAGATGCCCGCCTGATCCGCGAGATGCTGCAAGGTCAGGTCGCCCTTCCGGCGCAGATCCCGGATGCGACCACCAAAATGCGTCGGGGTTCCGACCGTCGGTGCGGTCTGGATGTCCTCGGCATCCTTCAGGGCATTGGTCATGGGCGCCTCCAAAATTTCTTTGACGCTAGTAAAAAAATTTTGGTAAGTCAAAAGAAGTTTAACTGGCAAGGAAAACTACGTGAGCAACGCCACCCTGATCGGCAGCCGGGGCGCAGCGGCCGCCCTTCTGGCCCGCCTGACGCCCATCCTGTGGTTCTTCGTGACGATTGCCCTCACGTTCCTGGGCCTCCTTGCGATCACCTTCGTCATCGGCCGCGTGGTGCCGATCGATCCGGTCCTGGCCGTGGTCGGCGACCGTGCGCCGAAGGAAGTCTATGACGCCGCCCGGCTTCAGATGGGGCTCGATGATCCGCTGATCGTCCAGTTCGCCCACTATGTCGGCGATGTGGTTCAAGGCAACCTCGGCAAGGCGGTGATGACCTCCAATCCGGTGGTTGAGGATCTGGCCCGCGTCTTCCCGGCAACCCTTGAAATGGCAACGCTTGGCATCATCATCGGCGTTGCCGTCGGCGTGCCGCTTGGGGTATGGGCCGCCGCCCGCCAGGGCAGCATCATCGACCAGATCATCCGCGTCATTGGTCTGGCCGGCTATGCGATCCCTGCGTTCTGGCTCGGCCTTGTCGGACTGGTGCTGTTCTACGCCCAGCTCAAATGGGTCGGCGGCCCCGGCCGCATCGACATCTTCCTTGACGGGATGGTGACGCCGCACACAGGCCTGCTGCTGGTCGACAGCCTGATCGACGGCGACATGGACAGCTTCAGGAGTGCCTTCTCCCACATCATCCTGCCGTCGACGATCCTCGGCTTCTTCGCGCTGGCCTATATCGCCCGCATGACCCGCTCGTTCATGCTGGAGCAGCTGGGGCAGGAGTTCATCACCACCGCCCGGGTCAAGGGCGCGCCGGAATGGGTCGTCATCTGGCGCCATGCCTTCCGGCCGATCCGGGTGCAGCTCATCACCGTGATCGGCCTGTCCTATGCCGGCCTTCTCGAAGGCTCGGTGATGATCGAGACCGTGTTCTCCTGGCCCGGTATTGGCAACTACCTCACCAACGCGCTCCTCAACGCAGACATGAATGCGGTGCTGGGCGCGACGCTGGTGATCGGCGCCGTCTTCATCTGCATCAACAAGCTGTCTGATGCGCTGTATCTTCTCCTGGATCCGAGGGCCCGCGCATGAGCTCGACCCGCGACTGGCTGCTGGACGAAACGCCAGCCACCCGCCTGCAGGCCCAGCTGGGCCAGGGCTACCGCACCCTGCGCGCCCTGCTGCGCAATCCGC
The DNA here is from genome assembly GCF_051860505.1 of Pannonibacter sp. Taxonomy (NCBI): domain Bacteria; kingdom Pseudomonadati; phylum Pseudomonadota; class Alphaproteobacteria; order Hyphomicrobiales; family Stappiaceae; genus Pannonibacter; species Pannonibacter sp. Next base: position 77,848 of record NZ_JBHYDX010000007.1, read on the forward strand.
TCACCGTCGTCGGGCTGGTGATCATCATCGCCCTGCTGCTGACGGCCGCCTTTGCCCCGTGGATCGCGCCCTACAATCCGATCGAGGGCCAGTTGACCGCGCGCCTGCTGCCGCCGTCGGCCGAGCACTGGATGGGCACCGACGAACTTGGCCGCGACATCTTTAGCCGCGTCATCTATGGCGCACGCATCACGCTGTTCATCGTGTTGCTGGTGGCCGTCATCTCCGCCCCGCTCGGGCTGGTCATCGGCGCGATCTCTGGCTATTTCGGTGGCGCGGTCGACCGGATCATGATGGGCATCACCGACATCTTCCTGTCGATGCCCCGCCTGATCCTGGCGCTCGCCTTTGTCGCTGCGCTCGGACCCGGCATCGAAAACGCCGTCATCGCCATCGCCATCACCGCCTGGCCGGTCTATGCGCGCCTTGCCCGCGCCGAGACACTGACCGTGCGCAAGGCCGAGTTCATCGCCGCCGTGCGGATGCAAGGGGCCAGCCACGGCCGCATCATCCTGCGCCACATCCTGCCGCTGTGCATGTCCTCCACCATCGTCCGGGTTACGCTGGACATGGCCGGCATCATCCTGACGGCTGCCGGCCTCGGCTTCCTGGGTCTCGGCGCCCAGCCGCCACTGCCCGAATGGGGCGCAATGATCTCGCGCGGCCGCGCCTTCATCCTGGACCAGTGGTGGGTCGCCACCATGCCGGGCTTTGCCATCGTCATCGTCAGCCTCGGCTTCTGCCTCTTCGGCGATGGCCTGCGCGACGTGCTTGATCCGCGTCAGCGGTCGAAGTGAGGGACCAGTCATGAGCACGCTTCTCGAGGTGCAGAACCTCAAGGTCCGCTTCCCGACCGAACGGGGTGAGGTCGAGGTGGTCAAGGGCATCAGCTTCTCGCTCGGCCGCGAACGTCTCGGCATCGTGGGCGAATCCGGTTCCGGCAAGTCCATGACCGGCCGCGCCCTCATGGGCCTGATCGGCAAGCCCGGCCGGGTCACCGCCGACCGGATGATGTTCGACGGCCTTGACCTCACCAGAACCGACGAGGCCGGGTACCGGCGCCTGCGCGGTGCGCGCATGTCGATGGTGATGCAGGATCCGAAATTCTCGCTGAACCCGGTGATGCGCATCGGCGAGCAGATCGGCGAGGCACTGTCCTTCCACACCCGCATCAGCGCCAAGGCCCGCAAGGCCAAGGTGCTTGAAGCGCTGGAAGCCGTGCGCATCAATGATCCGGAGCGCGTCTACAACCTCTATCCGCATGAAGTGTCGGGCGGCATGGGCCAGCGCGTGATGATTGCCATGATGGTGATTCTCGAGCCGGACCTGATGATCGCCGACGAGCCAACCTCGGCGCTGGATGTCTCCGTCCGGGCCCAGGTGCTGGAAATCATGGATGATCTCGTCCGCCGCCGTGGCATGGGGCTGATGCTGATCAGCCACGACCTCAACATGGTCTCGCACTGGTGCGACCGGATCCTCGTCATGTTCAACGGCGAGATCGTCGAGGAATGCGCCGCCGGCAAGTTGAACGAGGCCAAGCACCCCTACACGCAAGGGCTGGTCGCCTCCCTGCCCCGCCTCAACGAGACCCGCGAGCGCCTGCCGGTGCTTGACCGCGCCGCGCTGGAGAAACTGGCATGATCGACGTCGACAGCCTGAGTGTCTTTTATGGCTCGACCACCGTCGTCAAGGACGTGAGCTTCTCCGTGGCCACGGGTGAGAGCTTCGCGCTCGTCGGCGAATCCGGTTCGGGCAAATCCACGATCCTGAAGGCTCTGGCCGGACAGGTGGACAGCTGGTCCGGCACCCTCGCGCTTGGCAACATGCCGCTCGGCCACAAGCGCACCAAGGCGATGATGCGCCACGTGCAGATGGTGTTCCAGGATCCCTATGGGTCGCTGCATCCGCGCAAGACCGTCGATGACGCCCTGACCGAGCCGCTTGCCATCCATGGGATCGGCGCAAAGGACGAACGCGTCCTGTCGATGCTCGATGCGGTGGGACTGGCGCGCAAGTTCCGCTTCCGCCTGCCGCACCAGCTCTCCGGCGGCCAGCGCCAGCGCGTCGCCATCGCCCGCGCGCTGATGCTGGAGCCGGAACTGCTGCTGCTCGACGAGCCGACCTCGGCACTCGACGTGTCGGTGCAAGCAGAGATCCTGAACCTGCTGAAGTCGCTCCGCGAGGAGCGCGGCCTCACCTATCTGCTCGTCACCCATGATCTGCCGGTGGTCTCGTTCCTCTGCGACCGGCTGGGCGTGCTGCGGCATGGCAAGCTGGAAGAAGTCGCCCCCGTCTCGGCGTTGAAGGCCGGCGCGCTGACGAGTGACTACGGCCGCGAGCTGGTGGAGCGCAGTCAGGTTTTCTAAGTCCTGCCAAGGGTGGCGTCCCGGCCATCACCGGAGCCATCCTGCAGTTTCAAAAGTCCTTGTCGTTCTTTAGCGACCGAATGTTGGCCAGGCGTCGCGGCAGGTCAGAGCGACCGTGCAGGAAATCGATGATGGTCACCTGCTCGGCGTCCTCGACGAAGACAACAAAATGCTGGCCTGCGCGTGCAAAGCGAAGGGCCTCAGGCAAGTCCGGGGCGATGAGCCGGCGACAGTCGTGAGAGACGGCAGTCCCGGCAGCGATCTCGCGACACACCGCGATCAGGTCTTCCTCATGGCTGCGGCTTGCCGTGGTCCAAAAGTCTCGACTGTCCATCTTGCGATGTCCGTCAGGGACACTTCGGCCGCACGCGTCAGTCGCCATGACCTAGGCATCAGGCTGCGTCGTGCGCGGCCGCAAAGGCGCGGCGGATTGCGTCCTCGCCAGAGCCCTCGGCCAGATCACCGCGCCGGGCCTGCTCAAGGCTTGTCGTCAGGCGGCGGCGCAAATCGCCAAGCTCAGCCTCTTCTCGTTCCAGCAACCGCAGCCCAGCCCTAAGCGCCTCAGACGCGTTCTGGTAGCAACCCGACGCGACCAGGCGGTCGACGAGTTCGGATGGACCATCTGTGAGAACGAGGTTTCGCGTCACCATGAGCACCTCTCTGGGATCATTGGCAATATATGCCAATGGCCTTCTCCTGTCGATTGAGCCGCAAAGTGGCGTCCCGCCAATGCTACGTCTGCATTGGCAAAGTCGGTAAGTTGCACAGAGTGCAAAATATGCGGTCTGGGAGGACCAGTGCGGGACGGACATCCGAATTGATGCCGTCGCTCAGGGGGCTGATGCCTTGCTCACGGCGGAATTTTCCGGGCGGCCTATGTCGGTCAGAAATGCCGCAAAGGCGCGGTCACCGGCAGCGGAAAACGCCAGCACACGGGTGGCCTCCGCGCGGCGAGCCCAACCGAGTTCCTCGATCCGGGCAAGCAACGCCCGCCCAAGGCTGCCGGCAAGGTGCGTGCGGCGTTCGCTCCAGTCCAGACACGCGCGGCAAACCGGGGCGCGGGCACGCGTCAGGCCGTCCATATCTATGCCGAAACCACGGATCCGCGCAGCGCCATGTTCGGTCAGCGTCAGATCATCGCCGGCCACAGTAATATGACCTGCGCCAATCAGGGCGTCGTAAAGCTGTGTTCCGGCTTCACCGGCCAGATGGTTGTAGCAAACCCTTGCCCGGCGCAGGGCAGGATCGCGCGGGCCGGGGCGGCTGCGCAAATGCCCCGACACAGTGGCCAGGGCCATCAGTCCTTCAAGCACTTGGGCGACGTCGCCGCTTGCCAACGCAAAGTACCGGTGTCTCCCCTGCCTGCGCTGCGTAAGCAGGCCACTGTCTTGCAGTTTTGCAAGATGCGCACTGGCAGTTTGCGGAGTGACGCCAGCTTCCTCGGCCAGTTCCGAGGCCGTCAACGCCTTGCCGGTCATCAGGGCCGTCAGAATGTTGGCTCTCGCCGGATCGCCGATCAGCGCGGCGACCCTGGCAATGTCGGGACCTTCCTTCATGATGCCCTCCTTTCACACTTCGATCTTGAACGAAGCATTGCAGGCACGCAATAGGCTACCACAAGGCCATCAAAACTGGAGTTTGCCATGCTGACCTGCATCATCCGCTATCACATAGACCCCACAAAAAAGGCCCAGTTCCAGGACTACGCCCGCAACTGGGGCCAGGCGATCCCGCGCTGCGGTGCGGACCTGATTGGCTACTACGCGCCGCACGAAGGCTCATCGACGCTCGCCTATGGCATCTACAATATCGAAAGCATGGCCGCCTATGAGGCCTATCGCGCGCGACTAGCGAATGATCCCTTGGGGCGCGAGAACTATGAATTTGCCATGCGCGAGAAGTTCCTGCTGCGCGAAGACCGGACCTGGCTGAAGCTGGCATCCGCACCGCACGGTGCCAAGGAATGATCGCTGTGATCTTCGAGGTCGAGCCGGCAGAGGGACGACTACAGGACTATCTGGATGTTGCCGCCCGGATGCGCCCGATGGTGGAAGAAGTCGAGGGTTTCCTGTCCGTCGAGCGCTTCCAGAGCCTGACCAATCCGGACAAGATCCTATCCCTGTCCTTCTTTGCAGACGAGGAGGCTGTATCCCGCTGGCGGGGCCTCTCCGCCCACCGGGGTGCACAGACGAAAGGGCGGGCCGGCGTCTTCCGCGACTATCGCCTGCGGATTGCGACGGTGGTGCGCGACTATGGCATGTTCGACCGTGACCAGGCTCCTTCCGACAGCCGAGAGGCGCATGAGGAGATGACGAAGTCCTGCTAACGCAGCGCCTGCGCCAATGCTACGCCTGTATTGGCGCAGGCGGCCCGTAGAGCGCGGCCTCAAGCTCTGCTGCGGCCTGCCGGAGCGCGGCAAGGATTTCGGCCTGTGCGCCGCCGAGGCGCCCTGAGGGGCCAAAGATGGACAGGCCCGTGACCATGCGCCCCGTTCGGCTGCGGACGGGGACCGCGAGGGCAAACAGCCCCTCCTCCCGCTCGCCGCGATTGAGCGCAAAACCCTGCTTGCGGATGACAGCGATATCCTGCCGCAGGCGCTGTTCATCGGTGACCGTCGCTGCGGTAAAGCGCTGACGGGCATGGCCGGCGAAATAGCGGTCAAGCTCCGTCTCGCCAAGATGGGCCAGCCAGAGCTTGCCATGGGCGGTGCACCAGGCCTCCAGCTCCACCCCGACCCGGACATCGACCGCCAGCGCCCGGCGCGGCTGCGCCTTGGCGATGCAGGTGACTTTCGCCCCGTTGAAACTGGTTGCCATGGAGCCCTCCCCCAGGCGGTCGGTGAGACCGTTCAGCAGGGGCTGGGCCAGACGCGCCAGCATCTGCGCGTCGCGGACCCGGTCGCCCAGATCGGCAAACAGGAAACTCAATCGGTAATGCCCCCGGCTTTCGGCAACGAGCGCGCCGACCTGTTCCAGCGTGCGCAGGAACCTATGCGCGGTGACGCCGTTCAGATCCAGATCCCGCGCCAGATCCGCCGCCGTGATCACCGGGCGCTCCGGCGAAAACAGATGCAGGATCTCGAAGGCCTTCACGACCGAACCGTTGATCTGAGGTGCCATGACCGCTGTCCAATCCTGCAAAATTCGCGAGCCGATTGACCTGCATAGGTTTAACATTCAATAATAGATATCTAAATTTCAATTATAGCAATAAATACGAGATGGCAAGATGCTGACGAGCAAGAGCGCGCAGAACAGGACCGAGGACAGCGGCGAAAGCCTGACGGCGGGCGGGGCCTTGCTGGTGCGGCTGAAGGCACTGGGGGTCGACTATATCTTCGCCAATTCGGGCACAGATTTTCCGCCGATTATCGAGGGCCTGGCGGAAGCCGAGGCCAAGGAAATCGACCTGCCGCAGGGCCTCGTGATCCCGCATGAGGCCGCGGCGATGGCCATGGCACATGGCTATTATCTGGCGACCGGCCGCACCCAGGCGGTGATGGCGCACACAAATGTGGGCCTTGCCAACTGCGCCATCGGCGCCATCAATGCCGCCGCCGAGCACATTCCCGTGCTGCTGTTTTCCGGCCGCACGCCGACCACCGAAAAGGGCCGTTTCGGCGCCCGTACCGTGCCGATTGGCTGGGGCCAGGAAATGCACGACCAGACCGCCCTGGTGCGCGAGGCCTGCAAATGGGACTACGAACTGCGTTTCCCCGAACAGGTGAGCGAGATCGTCGACCGGGCCAAGGCGATTGCCGAGACGGCGCCGCGCGGCCCGGTCTACATCAGCCTGCCACGCGAGATCCTGTGCGAGCCCTGCGACCGTGCCGGCCTGGAAGCCCCGGCCCTGATGCGCGCGCCGGCGCAAGGCATCGACGCCGACGCCTTTGACACGGCCGCCGGGCTGATTGCCAATGCCAAGAACCCGGTGATCTTTGCACAGCGCGGCACCGGTGGGGTTGCGGGCTATCAGGCGCTTGCGCGGCTTGCGACAGACTGGGGCATTCCGGTCTGCCAATACTGGGCCGTGCGCCTCGCCCTGTCGCTGGACCATCCGATGGCCGCCGGTGCCGATCCTGCCCCGCTGCTGGCCGAGGCGGATGTGATCCTTGTCCTCGACAGCCTGGCGCCCTGGTCGCCGGACATTCACAAGCTGAAGCCGGGCGCCAAAGTGATCCAGCTCGGTCAGGATCCGCTCTACAGCCGCTTCCCGGTGCGCAACTTCCCTTGCGATCTGGCGCTGGCCTGTGATGTGGAGCCGGGTCTTCTGGCGCTGGAAGCCAGGCTGGCAGACCGGCTTGAGGGCCACAAGCCCGAGGCTGAGGCCCGGTTCGACAGGTGGAGCCGCCGCAATGGCGAGCAGCGCCGCGCCGTCATCGCCCGTGCCGAGGCCGGTGGGCAGGACCCGATGACCAAGGAGTTTGTCAGCCTGACCCTGTCACGGGCGCTGGCTGGGCGAGACGCTGCGGTCCTGTCGGAACTGGGCTGTCCGCTCGCGCCCATGTCGCTGGACCATCCCAAGGCGTGGTACCAGGAGCCGCATTCCGGCGGGCTTGGCTGGAGTTTTCCGGCAGCGCTCGGCATGAAACTCGGCAACCGCGAGAGGACCGTCGTCGCCACCATGGGCGACGGCTCCTACATGTTCTCCAACCCGGTCGCCTGTCATCAGATTGCCGAAGCGCTGGAACTGCCAGTGCTGGTGCTGATCGTCAACAATGCGGAATGGGGCGCGGTGCGCCAGTCGGTGCTGGGGCTTTATCCCGGCGGTCATGCGGCGCGGTCCAACCGGATGCCGCTGACGCAGCTGTCACCCGTGCCGGATTTCGTCAAGGTCGCCGAAGCGAGCCGGGCTTTCGCCCGCAAGGTCGAACATGCCGCCGATCTGGAGCCGGCGATCCGCGCTGCGCTGCATCATATGGAGACGACCGGGACGATGGCCTTGCTGGATGTCCGCGTCCGGCCGTAAGGCGGTCAAGGACCGGCAATGTCGGGGATCGAGGGCGCGGCGCTTTCCCGGGCCGCCCTTCACAGAAGACTTGAAAGAAAAGGCGCAAGCCTCAAGGAATTCGGTTTGTTTCGATCTGGGAACGGATCTTGGCAGCTTCAATCTCGCGCTGCCATTCCCGCCACATGGCGACGACCAGCGCCATCAGCACGGGGCCGATGAACAGACCGACGATGCCCATGGTCTTGACCCCGCCGATGAGGCCGAAAAAGGTCGGCAGGAACGGCAGTTTGACCGGGCCGCCGACAAGCACGGGACGAACCGTCTTGTCGACAATGAAAAGTTCGATCGTGCCCCACAGGAACAGGGCAATCCCGGCAAAGGCCGAACCGCTGGCGACCAGATAGATCGACACCAGGGTGAAGCAGAGCGGCGCACCGCCCGGAATGAGCGCCATGAACCCGGTGATGACCCCGAGCGTCACCGGCGACGGCACGCCCGCAATGGCATAGGCAACCCCGAGGATAATGCCTTCACCGATGGCAATCAGCGTCATGCCGGTGACGGTGGAACTGATGGTGGTCGGCACCACGCGCGACAGTCGGTCCCAGCGCTCCGGCAGGATGCGCTGGCCGACGCGGTCGATCTGGGCCGCGATCTTCTCGCCGTCCCGGTAGAAGATGAAAAGCGCGATCAGCATGAAGATCAGCGTCAGCGCCAGATGGAACACCAGCGTGCCGGCGGTCAGGATGCCGCGATAGATGGAGCCGAAATTTGCGCCGGAAATGATCTGCACCAGCTCGCTGATGGCACCGGGATGGCCGATATGCTTGTCCCACTGCACCGTCAGCCAGTCACCGACGCGCGGCAGCGCGGCAATCCAGGCTGGAACGGGCGCCCCGTTCTGATTGGTGGCAAAGGCCCAGTCGATCCAGATCTGCAGCTCGGCAAAGGCATAGAGCATCGCGTACATGATCGGCAGCACGATGAAGCCGATGATCAGCAGGACCATCAGCGAGGCAACACCGATGCGGCCAACCGGCAGCATGCGCTCAATGCGCGTCAGAAGCGGCCAACTGGCAAAGGCGATGATCGTCGCCGCCAGAACGGGCACGATGAAGCCATGGAAGAACCAGGCGGAAGCGGCCAGGATGATCAGCAGCAGCCAGCGAGCAGCGGCATGGTCCGTAATCAGCGGACGGCGCGGTCGAACCACCGCCACCTCGGTTTCAGCGGCGTTTTCCGTGACCTTCTGTTCCATAGATGAACCCTGATACTGGCCTCTTGGAACCAGCGCCTCGCCGGTCCCGCGCTCTTCCTAGCAGACTGCGGCGCAAATTGCCCCCCGGTGGTGTCGGAATCATGACGCAATAGCGAGAAAAATGCCAAGGAACTGAATGATCTGTGACCTTCCACCGAGATGTGGCTGAAGTTATGCAGGACCGCTCCGGAGATCAGCAGATACGGCCATGTGGACTGGTTGCTTTCCATGCGGACAGCGGCCCAAAAACAGGTAATCTGACACGCAGACTGCCCGGCCCTGCGTCGGCCCCTCATCCGGAAATCCTTCTGATCGCCATGACCGAATACTTCGCCCCTACCGGCGGCCTGCCGCCCCAGACCGCCCTGCACACCGGCCGTGCCGTCTTCACCGAAAGCTATGCGGTGATCCCGCGCGGGGTGTTCTCCGACATCGTCACCTCCTACTTGCCCGGCTGGGCCGGTCTGCGCTGCTGGATCATTGCCCGTCCCATGACCGGCTTTTCCGAGACCTTCAGCCAGTATGTCATGGAACTGCAGCCCGGCGGCGGCGCCGAGGCGCCCGAGCCGGACTCCAAGGCCGAAGGCGTGATTTTTCTGACCCATGGCAGCCTGACACTGGTGCTCGAAGGGGCCCGGCACGAACTGGCGCCCGGCGGTTACGCCTATCTTCCCCCGGACAGCGGCTGGAAACTCTACAACGAGGGGACGGAACCGGCCCGCTTTCACTGGGTGCGCAAGCGCTATGAGGAGGCTGCCGGCATCGATCGCCCGACCGCCTTCATCACCAATGAAATGGATATCGCCCCCACACCGATGCCCGGCACGAATGGCGCCTGGGCAACAACCCGCTTTGTCGATCCGGCGGACCTGCGGCACGACATGCATGTCAACATCGTCACCTTCCAGCCGGGCGGGCTTATTCCCTTCGAGGAAACCCACATCATGGAACACGGGCTCTATGTGCTGGAAGGCAAGGCGGTGTATCGGCTGAACCGGGACTGGGTGGAGGTGGAGGCCGGTGACTTCATGTGGCTGCGCGCCTTCTGTCCGCAGGCCTGTTACGCCGGAGGACCAGGACGGTTCCGCTACTTGCTCTACAAGGACGTCAACCGCCATGCCCGCCTCGGCGGCGTGTTCGGACGCTGACTGATGCGGCAGGTTACGGCCCAGCCCCTCACGGCTGAAGCGTTCTCTCCTTATGGCGATGTCCTGGACACGACAGGCGATCCGGACCGGCTTATCAACCAGGGCCTGTGCGGGCGCTACCACGACCGCGCCCAGCTCGATTTCGGCGCGGACGGCCGCGCCGGGATCTCCCTGTTCAAGGCTGAGCCGCGGGCCCTGCCCTACCAGCTCGACATGGTCGAACGCCATCCGGACGGCAGCCAGGCCTTCATCCCGATGAGCCTGACGTCCTTTCTTGTGATTGTCGCACCCGACAACAACGGTGAACCGAACACGCCGCTCGCCTTCCTCACAAGGCCCGGCCAGGCGATCAACCTGCACCGCGGCACCTGGCATGGCGTCCTCACGCCTCTTGACGCTCCCGGCCTCTATGCGGTGGTCGACCGGATCGGCTCAAGCCCGAACCTGCAGGAACACTGGTTCGAGACGCCTTATGTCGTCCTGAGGCCGGAACCAGCGTGAAAATGCCCTCCGGGCCGCCGCACAGCGCCAGCCCTGGTCTATGCGATTTGGCGAGACATCGGATCGTGGTTAGGAAAGGGTGACCGAAATCAAATGCATTCGAGCCAAGGCACATTGACCGGACAGAGTTTTCAGCGCTGTCTTGCTTACTGATCCGTCAATTTCATTGACCATTAAACTCTTGTTTGAATTACATTAAGTTAGACTTTTAACGAGCTTTTCAACCCGTGAGGCGAGTATTTCCTCAAGAAGCGCGGCACAACTTAAGCAAAAGCGTTTCGGGAAAGCAGGTTGTAGGGACCTGCAAGTCAAACGGGGAGAGCTGACATGGCTCGTTTTGAAATGCACTCGGCCGACATGGCCATCATGGGGGAAGCCCCCGCCACTGCCGATATCCTGTTCCAGATGGGCCTGGACAGCGCCTGCGGACGCTCTGGCCGCGCCGATCTCGTCGCCGCGCACAAGTGGTTCAACCTCGCTGCCATGAAGGGCAACCAGGAAGCTGCCCGCTACCGCAAGGAAATCTCGGTCGAAATGTCCGCCGCCGACATCGCCGAAGCCCAGCGCACCGCCCGCGAATGGCTGCAGCTGCATTGATTGCGCCGGAGAGCCGCGCCCGGGGCGCAGGTATCCACGCAACTCCATTCAATTGCTGCCGGCGCTGACGCTCCACACCCGTCCGCCGGCAGCCAGCACCCGACTTTCTTTCGTCAGCGCGTCACAAAACACCACTGATCCACAGGCAAGACCCGCAAAGCGCTTGCAATCGGCGTCAGTTCAAGTATCAGGGGCGCGACTGGAGAGGTGGCCGAGTGGTCGAAGGCGCTCCCCTGCTAAGGGAGTAGACGTCAAAAGCGTCTCGTGGGTTCGAATCCCATCCTCTCCTCCATAGAATCGCCCCTGAAATTCAACTTCATGGGTTGCTAGCAAGTTTTCTTGTCGGCTTGTCGAAATCGACGGTCCTCGCGTGTCATCCCTTCAGAAGCCTCCAACCCGGACGCTTCATGAGCACAGGAGGCACACATGTCCGCTCTTTCTTCAACATCGACTCCCCCCCGCGCGCCGTATCGGTTCACAGTTGCTGCCTTGGGCGGCATCGCATGGAATATTTTCGGCGCCATTCAGTTCGCTGGCTCTGTCAACGCGACCGAGGCCAGCCTGATCGCCTCGGGACTGACGGCTGATCAAGCCGCTGTGATGACCGGCTACCCGGCCTGGATGACCGCAGCCTTCGCTGTCGGAGTTTTCGGTGGGCTTGCGGGCAGCATCCTTCTACTATTGCGCAGGTCCGCGGCCGCACAGGTGCTTCTGGTGTCGCTGCTGGCCTATGTCGCTCTCTGGATCGGCGATGCGGTGCATGGCGTCTTCGCTGCGATGGGCGCGCCGCAGGTCGTCATCCTGACACTGGTCGTGGCCATCGCGGCGGGGCTTCTGGTGCTGAGCCGTCACCCGGCCGCAAAGGCCTGATCGTTCACCTGAAATCCATGCTAACAAGCCGCGAGGAGACTTCGACATGCAATTCATGCTGATTCTGAATGAAACCTCCGAGGACTTTGCGCAACGCAATCATCCTGACCAGGCGCAGACCTATTGGGGCGGTTGGAACGCCTTCATCGGCGCCATGGCGCAGGCCGGGGTGATCGTGAAGGGGGACGGCCTCATGGGCCCCCACGCCGCCACCACCTTGCGTCTGCGTGACGGCAAGCGCGTGGTCGAGGACGGCCCCTTTGCCGACACCAAAGAGCAACTGGGCGGCTATTTTGTGATCGAGGTGCCCGACCTTGACGCGGCGCTCGACTGGGCGGCGCGGGCCCCCTCGGCCCGGACGGCGTCGGTCGAGGTGCGCCCGATCCTGCCCATGCCGACCGCGTGACGACCCGAAGTGAAGAGGCCTTGCGGGCGGCCGAATGGATCGCCCGCGAAAGCTATGGCAAGCTGGTCGCAATCCTAGCCGCGCAGGATCGCGACATCGCTGCCGCCGAGGATGCGCTGGCCGATGCGCTGGCTGCGGCACTGCGGACGTGGTCGGTTCAGGGCGTGCCTGCGAACCCGGAAGGGTGGCTAGTGACTGCGGCGCGCAATCTGCGAAGGAACGTCGCCCGTGGCGCCGCCGTCCGGGCACGGGCCGAACCTGAAATCCTGCGACGCCTCGACGAAGCGCAGGACCAGCCCATGCCATCGCCGCTTTCGGACGCGCGGCTACGCCTGATGTTCGTCTGCGCCCACCCCGCCATCGACCCGGTGGCCCGCACGCCCCTGATCCTGCAGACCGTGCTGGGGATCGAGGCGGCACGGATCGCGCGCGCCTTTTTGGTCTCGCCGGCGACGCTGTCGCAGCGGTTGGTCCGGGCCAAGGCGCGTATCCGCGATGCTGGCCTATCCTTCTCCCTGCCCGAGGCTGAGGACCTCGCCCCCCGACTGGAGGCCGTGCTCGATGCGATCTATGCCGCCTTCGGCGCTGGCTGGGACGGGCTTGATACCCTTGACGACCCCGAAGCGCTCACCGGCGAGGTGATCTGGCTCGCCCGACTCTTGGTTGCGCTGTTGCCACAGGAACCCGAGCCAAAGGGCTTGCTGGCGCTGATGCTCTATTGCGCGGCCCGGCGCGGCGCAAGGCGTGATGCGCAGGGTCGCTTCGTGCCGTTGGACCGGCAAGATGCCCGACTTTGGGACCGCACGATGGTGATCGAGGCCGAAACGCTGCTGACGGAGGCCGCTCGCATCGGCCGATTCGGCCGTTTCCAGTGCGAAGCCGCGATCCAGTCCGTGCATGTCCAGAGACCGATCACGGGTCAGTTAAACATGTCCGCGCTGCAGACGCTCTACGATTTGCTCGTGGAACAGACAGGTAGTCTGGGCGCGCAGATTGGCCGCGCCGTCGTGCTGGCCGAAAGAGGCGACCCTGCTGCGGCTGCGGCCGTGCTGGACGCACTGCCGGCCGACCGCGTGGCCCGGCACCAGCCCTGGTGGGTCGCCCGCGCCCGTGTTGCGGCACTGGCCGGAAACCCGGCGCTGCAAAGGGAGTGTCTGCGCCACGCTATCGACGTTACGGAGGACACGGCGATGCGTGATTTCCTTGAAGATCAATACCTTGCCTTGAACTGACGCAGGAGAAGGTTCGACCGCAGGCCCGCGCGCTCCTCCATCCCCCTTCGACGCTACCTTAGAGTAATGCCGCAAGCGTCTGAAAAATGGCGTCTTTCCCGCCATTCGTCGGGTCCAGCTGGCTTCATTTCAGGCCGCTGACGTCATAGCTGGCATCTTTTTGGCACCAGACCAGCCGTTTGTGGGCACGTTTGAAGTGCCCCCCACGCACCAGCACACAGATCATAGTGGCAAATTCACCTGCTTCATTGCCGGCGAATATGATCCCAGCAAACCTGGTGCTGACACCCTGACCGCCAAGCCCCGTTGCTTCTGCTTGTTCAGGCCCGCATCACGGTTCCGGCGGGATCGTCGAGGTGGCCATTTCCTCGCGCAGAGCCGCCCAGGAGAGCAGCGCATCCAGCGCCGGGCACAACGCCTGCCCCCAGTCTGTCAGGCAGTATTCGACCTTCGGCGGCACCTGGTGGTGCACAATCCGGCGAACAATGCCATCGCGCTCCAACTGACGAAGCTGCTGGATCAGCATCTTCTGCGAAACGCTCGGGATCGCCCGCTCAAGGTCGGAGAAGCGCAAGGTGTTGCCGCCGAAAAGGTGAAACAGGATGATCAGTTTCCACCGGCCTTCGAGAAGTTTCAGAATATTTTCAACACCTTCAGCCGCTGTTTCTCGGGTGTGCGTCATGGGCTTACCTTTTGGTGTGTGCCTTACTTTTTCGTGCGTTCTTGTCATATCGGCAAGTTAAGATGATCTTTGCCGGAGGACAAATCAAATCGGAGACACCCCATGCCGATCCTCCTTCCGGCCCCCATTGCGGCCTATTTTGCCGCCGATCAGAAAGACGGCAGCGCCGTCGCCCAATGTTTCACCGAGACAGCGACTGTTGTGGACGAACGCCAGACCCACTCCGGGCACGACGCCATCGGCCGGTGGAAAACGGCGGCATCTGCAAAGTTCAGCTACACGACCGAACCGTTCGCGATCAGCGAGAAAGATGGCCAGACGATCATCCTCGCACGTGTCGAAGGCAACTTTCCCGGAAGCCCGGTCAACCTGCAATACGCCTTCGTTCTGGACGAGGGCCGGATCGCCAGACTGGAGATCACAGCATGAGTTTCGATCTCAACCTTGCAGGCAAACGCGCGTTCGTCACTGGCGGAACAAAGGGGATTGGCGCGGCCATCGTCGATGCGCTGCATGGAGCGGGCGCCCGCGTGGTGACCACCGCCCGCACCTTGCCCGAGCATTCACCGGAGGGCGTGCACTTCATCGCCGCCGATCTCCTGCATCCGGAAGGGTGCACGGCGGCTGCCGAAGCGGTGCTTGAACATCTGGGCGGGGTAGACATCATCGTCCATGTGGTCGGTGGCTCCACCGCACCCGGCGGCGGCTTTGCGGCGCTGGACGACGCGGAATGGTTCAAGGAACTGAACTGGAACCTGATGTCGGCCGTGCGCCTCGACCGGGCGCTTCTGCCGCAAATGATCGATCAAGGTTCTGGTGTGATCGTGCATATCACCTCGATCCAGAACCGCTTGCCACTGCCGGAATCCACGACGGCCTACGCCGCCGCCAAGGCCGCCCTGTCGACCTACAGCAAGAGCTTGTCGAAAGAAGTCGCCCCCAAGGGCATCCGCGTGGTGCGGGTTTCGCCGGGCTGGGTCGAGACCGAGGCCGCAACTGCCCTGATCGAGCGCGTCGCCGAGCAGGCCGGCAGCGACCATGCGGGCGGCAAGACGATCATCATGAATGCATTGGGCGGCATCCCGCTCGGCCGCCCGGCGATGCCAACAGAAGTCGCTGATCTGGTCGCCTTCGTCGTCTCCCCCCGCGCGGGGGCCGTGACCGGCACTGAGTTCGTCATTGATGGAGGGACAATCCCGACGAGCTAGGATGTCGCGCGGGTAACCGAATGCACTGCCGAAGGCCCGCAATTTCCCGCGTGACGGCTTCGCAGGAGTAGGACACTGTAGGAACAACCAGTGTCCTACTCGGAAGCCAGCTGCCATGAGCCCGGAATTTCTCCTGACCACGCTCCTCGTCGTCGCCTCCCCGGGTACCGGGGTCGTCGTAACCCTGGCCGCCGGATTGTCCGGCGGCTGGCGCCGGGCGGTAGCGGCAGCCTTTGGCTGCACGCTGGGCATCATTCCGCACATGCTGGCCGCAATCACCGGGCTGGCGACGCTTCTGAGCACCAGTCCCCTGGCCTTCGATATCCTGAAGATCGGCGGGATCGCCTATCTCCTGTGGATGGCCTGGACAAGCCTCAAGGACGACGGACCGCTGAAGATCGAGGCGGGTGACCCGGCGCAGGAGAAGACGTCCGGGACCTTGCGTGTCATCGTCAATGCGGTGGCCCTGAACCTGCTCAATCCGAAGTTGCCACTGTTCTTTGTCGCCTTCCTGCCGCAGTTCATGGATCCTGAAGGCCCGGACGCCGTCGGCCAGTTGCTGGTGCTGTCCGGGATTTTCATGGCCCTGACCTTCGCCGTCTTCGCGCTCTATGGCATCTTTGCTGCGACACTGCGCGACCGGCTTGTCCGCCAGCCGCGCATTGTCGTCTGGCTGCGGCGCGGCTTTGCGGCAGCCTTTGTCGGCCTCGGCGTGAAACTCGCCGGCACGACCGTTTGACACCAGCACCTGCGGACGCTCACTCGGCCTGCAGCACCAGTTGCGAAACCGAGGGGGCGAACAGCGCCTCGACAGCGGCCGCCGACGCGCCCAGCGCCACCGCCCGGGTGCCGGACGTGCCGACATGGATCCGCCGTGCCCCCGGGGTGCTGGGGGCAAGGCGCGGCAGCAGCGGCAAGGCCCGCTGCAGCAACGCCGCAAGAAACTCCGGCGCGATGATGCCGCCAAGGATGATTGCTTCCGGGTCCAGCATCATCTCGACAATGTTGATCGCCTGGCGCAGATAGGGCGCGACCTCGTCCATCCAAGCCAAAACTGCCGGATCGCCTGCCGCAAACAGCTGCTCGATCCGCACCAGCGACTGGCCGAGCGCCGGGTCGAGCCCGAGCCGCTCACAAAGGGCGTTGAGCGACAGATAGCGCTCCAGGCAACCGGAACTGCCGCAGGAACAGGCAAGGCCCCCGGGCTGCACCTGGATATGGCCGATTTCGCCTGCTTTCTTGCTCGGCCCCGGATAGATCGCCCCGTTGAGGACAAAGCCGGCGCCAAGCCCCACCCCGAACTGGATGAAGGCGAAATTGCCATAGTCCCGGCCAAGCCCGTAAACATGCTCGCCCAAAGCAGCGGCCGAGGCGTCATTTTGCAGCACGACCGGCAGTTTCAGGGCGTCAGACAGGAACTTCAGGTTCTCCGGCAAGCCAAATTCTGTGAAGGTTGTGGCATCGGACGATGACGACAGATGCTGCAGTTCTTCCGCGTCCGCCGCAAAGGGGCCCGGTGCTGCAAGGCCGACGCCGAACACGCGCGCCGCTTCGCTTGGATGGGTTGACCGAAACTCCTGCACCAGGTCCAGCACCAGTGCATTGGCTGACGCCGTTGACGGTGCCGCCAGGTGCCCGGTTCCTGTCCAGACAATAGTTCCAAGGAGATCGCAGGCGATGGCGGTGACGGCGAGCCGGTCGACGTGAAAGCCGAGACTGTAGGAATGGCCGGCCCGGATCTGCACATTCATGCCCGGATGCCCCCGGCCTGATGCCTTGCCCGCGTGCAGTTCGACGATGCCCTCGGCTTCAAGTTCCGCGACGATGTTCTGCACCGTCTGGCGTGACAGCGAGGTGATATCCGCGATCTCCGACCGTCCGATCGGGCCGCGCGTCCGGATGATTTCGAGCACGACACGATGATTGTGCGTCTTGGCACGGGTCAGATTGGTTCCGCGTGTGCGAAAGGATGTTGCCATGCCCGGATCCACCGCCCTCGTCCTGTGTTCCTGCCATTTGTTTAGACGCCACATGAGGCCTGCGCCAGCCCGGATTGCATGCAGGTTGCATGAAAGTCCCCGTCAGGGCGGCTCGAACCACTGTTTCGGGTGTTGCGCTGCACGCGGCCCAAACATCCCAATTATTTTTTCCAGCAAATTGACAAATAAAATACGCCGGCTAGGATGCCGCTGCTCATTTGCAAATAACCGGAGGGCAAACCAGAATGAGACGACTGCTTATCCTTGGCACCGCAGCGGCGGCGCTCTTGATGAATTCCGCGGCCTTTGCCGAAACGACGCTCAATGCGCTGTTCATGAGCCAGGCCGCCTACAGCGAAGCCGACATCAAAGCGATGACGGCGGATTTCGAGAAAGCCAACCCGGGCGTCAAGGTCGCGCTCGAGTTCGTCCCTTACGAGGCGCTGCATGACAAGATCGTGGCCGCGTCCGGCGCGGGTGCCGATGGCTATGACGTCGTGCTGTTCGACGTGATCTGGCCGGCCGAATTCGCCACACGTGGCTTCCTGGCAGATGTCAGCGACCGGATCCCGGCCGACGCCACCGATAAGATCTTCGACGGCGCCTGGACCACGGTGGAATATGACGGCAAGCGCTATGGCATGCCCTGGATCCTCGATACCAAGTATCTCTTCTACAACGAGGACATGCTGAAGCAGGCCGGCATCGCCAATCCGCCGAAGACCTGGGCCGAACTTGCCACCCAGGCCAAGACAATCAAGGACAAGGGGCTGGTCCAGTATCCGCTGGTCTGGAGCTGGTCGCAGGCCGAAGCCATGATCTGCGACTTCACCACCCTGACGGCCGCCAATGGCGGGGCCTTCTTCGAGGAAGGTCAGCCAGTCTTTGCTTCGGGCGGTGCCCGTGATGCCCTCGCCTACATGAAGCAGACACTGG
Source organism: Pannonibacter sp. (assembly GCF_051860505.1). Lineage (NCBI taxonomy): Bacteria > Pseudomonadati > Pseudomonadota > Alphaproteobacteria > Hyphomicrobiales > Stappiaceae > Pannonibacter > Pannonibacter sp. Next base: position 95,984 of record NZ_JBHYDX010000007.1, read on the forward strand.
ACGATGGCCTCACCAACCCGGCCTCGCGCGAGTATCTGGAAGAAGACGTCCGCCGCGTGTTCTCCAATGGCGAGGCGGCCTTTGCCCTGAACTGGACCTATATGAACGCGATGGCCAATGATCCGGCCGAGAGCAAGGTCGCCGGCAAGGTCAAGGTCACGTCGGCACCGGGTGTCAACGGCAAGTCGGTCGCCTCAGGCGTCAACGGCTCCATGGGCCTTGGCATTCCTTCCAACAGCCCGCATGCGGACGAAGCCTGGAAATACATCGCTCACCTGACGGACCAGTCGGTGCAGGAGACCTATTCCAAGCTCAGCCTGCCGATCTGGAAGGCGTCCTATGACAATCCGAAGGTCGCCGAGGGCCAGGAGGACCTGATCACCGCTGCCAAGCAGTCGATCGCGGTCATGTATCCGCGCCCGCTGGTGCCGTCCTACACGGAAGTCTCCGACATCCTGCAGAAGAACCTGCACAAGGCGCTTCTGGGTGAGGCCAGCGTCGACGAAGCCCTCACCGCCGCTGCCGACCGCGTCAAGCGCATCCGCTGATCGCACAAGCAGACGAAAAGGAAGCAGGACCCATGCTTGGCCGGCGCCAGATACGCGAAAAATGGATGTTGCTGGTGCCGGCCATGGCGGTGCTCGGGGTGATTACCCTTGTACCCCTGGTCAACACGCTCTGGCTCAGTTTCACCGATGCAAAGATCACGGCGATCGTCACGCCGGTGAAGCTGATCGGACTGGAAAACTACGTCTATGCTCTGACCGACCCGGACTTCCAGGAGGCGCTGTGGCGCACCCTCTACTTCACCGTTGTCTCGGTCGGACTGGAAGTTGCTCTGGGGATCAGCATCGCGCTGCTCCTCAACCAGGAATTCCGCGGCCGCACGCTGCTGCGGGCCCTGATCATCCTGCCCTGGGCTGTCCCGACAATCGTCAATGCGGTTGCCTGGCGACTGATCTATCACCCGGACTATGGCGCGCTGAACTCGCTGCTGTTCCAGCTCGGCGTCATCTCGAGCTACCAGAGCTGGATCGGCAGCACCCAGTTGGCGCTCAACATGGTGATCCTCGCCGACGTCTGGAAGAACTTCCCGCTGGTGGTCTATGTGGCGCTTGCCGCACTGCAGACCGTGCCCGGCGATCTCCTGAAGGCTGCGGCCATCGAGGGGGCCGGACCGTGGAAGCGGTTTCGCGCGATCACCCTGCCCTGGATCGCCGGACCGCTGCTCGTGGTCATCGTCCTGCGCACCATCGAGGCCTTCCGCGTCTTCGACATTGTCTATGTCATGACCGGCGGCGGCCCGGCCGACAGCACCAAGACGGCGAGCTTCTACGTCTACCAGGAATATTTCAACTACCTGCGCAGCGGCAGCGGCGCGTCCTATGCCGTCCTGGTTGCCGGCATCAGCGCGGTGCTCATCCTCGCCTATTACGCCGCCGCGCGCCGGCAGGACCAAGGGAGCCGGACATGAGACGCACCCCTTTTCAGTCAGTTCTGGTCTACGGAGCAGCTGTTCTCGTTGCCCTGTTCACCACGGCCCCGCTGATCTGGCTCGCCTTGATGAGCGTCAGTGCCCCCGCCGACCTGACCGAAGTGCCCCTGCGCTGGATCCCGTCGGAATTCGACTTCAGCCGGTATCAGGCCCTGTTCGACCTTGAGAATGGCGCCGGCGAACGCTTTCTAAGTGCCCTGCGCAATTCACTGCTGGTGGCAGGGGCTGCCACCGCCCTGGCCCTCTTGGTCGCCGTGCCGGCGGCCTATTCCTTCTCGCGCCGCCGTGCGCCGATGGTGCTGCTCTTTGCGTTCCTGGCAACGATCATGATGCCGCCGATCACCTATGTGCTGCCGCTTTACAGCGCTTTCTCCGGACTGGGGCTCCTGAACAGCAAGGTGACGCTGGTGATCGTCTACACGGCCATGCTGCTGCCCTTCGCGATCTGGCTGATGAAGACCAACATCGACATGCTGCCGGTGGAAGTGGAACAAGCGGCCTTCATGGAGGGGGCATCGACGGGGTTCACACTTCGAACGGTCGTACTGCCTCTCGCCCTGCCCGCCATCGCGGCGACAGCCATGCTGTCGTTCCTGGTCGCCTGGGATGAGTTCTTCTATGCCCTCATCTTCACCAACGACCTGACGGCCAAGACCCTGCCGGTGGCCATTGCCGATTTCGCGGCCGGCCGCGTCACCGATTATGGCGTCATCGCGTCCGTGGGCGTGATGGCCACCCTGCCCCCCGCCCTTCTGGCCATCTGCTTCCAGAAATTCATCGTCTCGGGACTTGTTGCCGGCTCCGTCAAGGGCTGAGCGCACCGGAAGAAAGAGATCGAAAGGTCACGCATGGCCATGACGTCACATCCCATCCTGTCCGTCGAACGGCTCGAGAAGCGCTACGGCGACGTGCATGTCCTCAAGGACATCAATGTCGCCATGCAGCCGGGCGACTTCCTCGTTCTCGTCGGCCCGTCGGGCTGCGGCAAGTCCACCCTGCTCGGCTGCATCGCCGGCCTGTCGGACGTCACCTCCGGGACCATCCGCATCGCCGGCGAGGACCGCACCCACGCGGAACCGGCCAGCCGCGACATCGCCATGGTGTTCCAGTCCTACGCCCTGTTCCCGAACATGACGGTCGGCCGCAACATCGGCTTCGGCCTTGAAGTGCGCAAACTTCCGCAAGCAGCGCGCGAGGCCAAAGTGCGCGAGGTTGCCGAGCTTCTGAAGATCAGCCATCTCCTCGAACGCAAGCCGGCCGAACTCTCCGGCGGCCAGCGCCAGCGCGTTGCCATGGGCCGCGCCCTTGTGCGCGAGCCGAAGCTGTTCCTGTTCGACGAGCCGCTGTCCAATCTCGATGCCAAGCTGCGGGTCACCATGCGCACCGAGATCAAGCGCATGCATCAGACAACCGGCGCCTCGATCATCTATGTCACCCATGACCAGATCGAGGCGATGACGCTCGCCACCCGCATCGTCGTCATGAAGGACGGCGTGGTTCAGCAGATCGGCACGCCCAAGGAGATTTACGACACGCCGGTCAACACCTTTGTCGCTGATTTCATGGGCGCACCGGCCATGAACTTGATGCCGGCCAGGGTCAGCCGACAGGACGGCGCAACCCGCATCGAGATTGCTACGTCCGGCGGTCAGCCGCTGGTGCTCACCGACTACGGCAATGCACCGGCGCTTTTGCCCGAAAGCCCTGCCGACCTGATCGTCGGCCTGCGACCGGAGGCGATGACCGATGCCGAACAGGTCGACGGCCGCCTTATCCAGCGCGCCGACTGTCTTCTGGATGTGGTCGAGCCCGCCGGCGCCGATACCTATGCCGTGATTACCCTGGGCGGAACGGAAGCGATCGCGCGCCTGTCGGGCGATGCCACGGTCACCGCCGGCGAGATCGTGCCCCTTTCCTTCAATCTCTCGAAGATCTCCTACTTTGACCCGCACTCTGGACAACGCCTATGAGCCTCGCCCTCGGACTGGCCGCCGACATCGGCGGCACCAACACCCGTCTCGCGCTGGTCGAAAATGGCCGTGTGCGCGAGGACACGATCGTGCGCTACAGCAACGCCGATTATGAGACGCCGGAAGCGGCGATCGGAGCCTATCTGTCGGAGGCCGGAACGCCCCGCTGCGGCGCGGCCGTGCTTGCCATCGCCGCGCCGATTTCCGGCACGCGCATCGAGATGACCAATCACAGCTGGGTCTTTGAAGCGTCCTCGCTGTCGCGCCTCCTCGGTGATGCCCGCGTCGAATTCCTCAATGATTTCGAGGCGCTGGCCCATTCACTGGAAAACCTCAACGAGGACCGGCTCGTGCCGGTGCAGATCCCGGCCGAGAGCCCCCCGGCCAATGGCACCCGCGTGGTTGTCGGCGCAGGCACGGGCTTCAATGCAGCTGCCCTCTATCCGCCCCGTGATGGCGGCCGGGGCACGGTTGGAACGGGGGAATGCGGACACATGACCCTGCCGGTCGAAACGGCCCGGCACCTGTCCTTGCGCGACTACCTTGCCCGTGGCCGTGGCCGGGCATCGGTGGAGCGTGCGCTGTCCGGCTCGGGTCTGCGCGAAGTCTATGAATGGCATTGCATTGAGGCGGGACAGTCGCCGGGTCCGCTGTCGCCGGCCGAGATCGCTGCGGCCGCGCGGGCCGGAACCGATCCGATCTCAGTTGCCACCGCGAGGGCCTGGATGGACATCCTCGGCCGGGTCGCCGGCGACATCGCCCTTGTGTTCATGGCCCTGGGCGGCGTCTATCTCACCGGCGGCGTTGCCCGCAGCCTGCAGCCGTTCCTGTCGGAGCCGGAATTCCTCGCCGCCTTCCGCGCCAAGGGCCGGCAGACCGGATTGGTGTCCGCCATCCCGGTCTGTCTGCTCGACGACGACTTCGCCGCCCTCGCCGGCTGTGCGGCGCGGATGTGAAAGGCCAAACATACCCTGCACGGACGACGCCCGCGATGCCCGGCACGCGGGCGTTGTCATGTCCACCTCGCCAAGAATGACATCGGTTCCGAACACGAGGCAAACCGCACAAAATTAATTAATAATTCTTTACATTGCCCAAAGGTTGGAATTTAATATTCCAATCCGGGCCGGCGATCAGCACCTCGCTCCATCAGACCAGCCCGAACGCAACGACCGGAACGGCGTATGCCTGGCTCAGCCGGGCGAGGGGAAGCGGGAGATGAACCAGGCTGACGTCCTGTTCGTGTTCGATGTCGGCGGCGTGCTGATCGAGCTCGATCCAGCTGCGCGCGATGCCGCGCTTGTCGCCGGCCGCAAGGCCGATGCGGGACACCCCGATTTCACCGCCCTGCCCCGTGGCCTGATGCGCGATTTCAGGCTGGGCCTCGTCGACGAGCCGGCCTATCTGGCTGCTTTGTCGGCTCATTTTGACGTTTCCACCGATACGATCCTGGCAGCCGAAGACGCCTATATCGCCGGCATCAACGCTGACATGGTCGGCTTTGTCCGGATTCTCAAGCAGCGCTACCGCGTGGTCTGTCTGTCGAACACGCAGGCGATCCACTGGCGCCGGGTGTCTCAATCGCTGCTCGGACCGGACCTGTTCCATGCCGACTACCTGTCGCACGTGCTGCATCAGGAAAAGCCGGATCCGGCGATCTACCGGACCCTTGTCGCAGCGGAAGCAGCGCAAGATCGCCGGATCATCTTCATCGACGACACCGGCGAGAACATTGACGCGGCACGGGACCTGGGCTGGACCGATACGCTGCTGCATGTCTCGCCCGGTGACACGATTGCCGCCGTCGCCGACCTGCTGGGGCTCCCGGACGAAACGGCCCCGGAAGATGAGCCGGCAACCGGTACCCGTCACTGATCAAACGACACATGAAGGGCCGCTTGGCCGGAGCAAGACGAGATGGCGCAACTCTCCCTCAGGGGCATCAGGAAGCGGTTCAAGGCACTGGAGGTTCTGCATGGCATCGACCTTGAGATCAGTCACGGCGAGCTGATCGTCTTCGTCGGCCCTTCGGGCTGCGGCAAGTCGACCCTGCTGCGTCTCATTGCAGGCCTTGATCCGATCAGCGACGGCGATTTCTTCCTCAACGGCCGGCGCATGAACGAGGTCGCCCCGTCACGGCGCGGCATCGCCATGGTGTTCCAGTCCTATGCGCTCTATCCGCATATGGATGTCTACGAGAACATGGCCTTCGGCGCGCGCCTGATGGGCCTGACAAAGACCGAGGTCGAATCGCGCATTGCTGATGCGGCCCGCATGCTGCGGCTGGAACCCTTGATGCAGCGCAAGCCGCGCGAACTCTCCGGCGGCCAGCGCCAGCGCGTCGCCATTGGCCGCGCCCTGGTGCGCAAGCCCGAGTTGCTGCTGCTGGACGAGCCCCTGTCCAACCTCGATGCGGCACTGCGCTCCGACGTGCGGCTGGAAATCGCCAAGCTGCACCGCGACATCGGCGGCACCACCATCTACGTCACCCACGACCAGGTCGAGGCGATGACGCTGGCCGACCGCATCGTCGTCATGAACCAGGGGCGGATCGAGCAGTTCGGCACGCCGCGCGAGCTTTATGAAACGCCAGCCAACACCTTCGTTGCCACCTTCATCGGTTCTCCGCGCATGGCGCTGCTGCCCGTCACCCGCGACGGGACCCGTCTCGGCCTTGAAGGCTCCGGATCCGTCGAGGCCGGCGACATCCGCACCGGGGACGCCCGCGAGTTGACCCTCGGCGTGCGGCCGGACGGACTGGTCCTGCGGCCTGCGGACGCTGCAACCGGCCTGGCCGCCAAGGTCGTCTATACCGAGTATCTCGGCGACAACGCCTTTGTTTACGCCCGCCTCAACGAGGGCACCCTCGTCAGCATCCGCTGCAGTCCCGACACCCGGCCGGAGCCGGACTGCGAGGTCCGCGTCGATCTCCTGCCGGGCAAGGCGCATGTCTTTCACCGAACCTCAGGCGAGCGCCTGCCCGCCTGACTGCCGGCCCCGGTGGCAGACCTGTCGCCGGCAAGCCCCACCAACACGCTGCACGCAGACCGAAGAGAGAGGAACAGATGAGAAAGACCTTCATTCGCACCACAGCCGCGCTCGGCGCCCTGCTGATGGCCCTGCCCGTCATGGCCCAGGAGCTGACGTTCTGGAGCTGGCGCCAGGAAGACAGGGCCCAGTACGAGAAGTTCATCGACGCTTTCGAGGCGCAGAACCCGGGCATCACGGTGAAGTTCGAGGCCTTCGAGGCCGCGAACTACAACACCATCCTGTCGACGGCGCTGGCTGGCGGCACCGGACCGGACCTGTTCATGTCCCGCGCCTATGGCGGGCTGGAAACGGTTGCCAGCGCCGGCCACCTGATGCCGCTGGACAGCACCAAAATCCCGGCGCTTGCCGATTTCACCCCGGCGGCCCTCAACGCCCAGACGATGCGCTCGGACAAGACGCTCTATGGCGTGCCTTTTGCCAGCCAGACCATGCTGGTGATCTACAACAAGGACCTGTTCGACAAGAACGGCATTGCCGAGCCCAAGACCTTCGACGAGCTGAAGGCCGCCGCCGAAAAGCTGAAGGCCGCCGGCCTGATGCCTTTTGCCAATGGCACTGCCACCGCCTGGCAGAACGAGACGATCGTCTCCGCGCTCGGGTCCTCGTTCATGGGCAAGAGCTTCTATGAAGACCTGATGGCCGGCAAGGCAGACTTCACCGATCCGCGCTATGTCGAGGCGCTGACCAAGCTGAAGGAAATCTCAGCCTATTTCCCGGACGGCTTCATCGGCCTCGACTATGCCTCGTCGCAGCAACTGTTCACTTCCGGCATGGCGGGCATGTTTGCCGGCGGCTCCTTTGAGCTTGCCAACTTCGCCAAGCAGAACCCGGACCTGAAGCTCGGCGTCTTTGCAGCGCCAGGCAAGTCGGAGGAAGATGAAGCCCTCGTCGGCCTCTTCATCGATGGCGGCTATGCGGCCAATGCCAAGACCAAGCATCCGGAAGCGGCATTGAAGTTCCTCAACTATGTCGCCTCGAAGGACTTCGGCCAGGCCTTTGCCAACGGCCTGCGCAACATCTCGACCGTACCGGGCGTCACCTTCGAGGATCCGCTGCTGGCCGAGGTCGCAGAGCTGAACAAGAACGCCATTCCCTACATCATGCTGGTGCATTTCCGCTTCGGCGAGCCGTCGGGCTCGGTGCTGCTGCAGGGTGAAGTCCAGAAGCTGATGGCCGACAAGGCCACCCCGGCAGAGGTTGGCACCGCGCTGACCACGGGTCTGGCCAACTGGTACGCCCCGTTCAAGAAGTAATCCATCATGGCCCCGGGCGGCATGTCGCCCGGGGCCGCCTTCCGGCACCCCTTCCCCACGAGACCCTCAAGATGTTCGGATCGCCGCTCACCGGCCGCAGGCTCTGGATCGCCGCCCTGATCGTGCCGCCTCTGGCCTTCGTTGCCCTGTTTGTCGTCTATCCGATCCTGTCGGCCTTCGCCTACGCCTTCTTTGAGTGGAAGGGCCTGGCACGGGGCGAGTTCGTCTGGTTCGCCAACTTTCACAAGGTGCTGTTCCAGGAGCCCTATGCCACCTGGACCATCAACGCCTTCCTGCACAATGTCTTCGTGTTCTTCGCGCTGATGGTGCTGCAGAACGGCATCGGCTTCGTGCTGGCCTATTGCCTGTGGCGCGAACTGCCCGGTGCCCGGTTTCACCGCATCGCCGTGTTCCTGCCGGTGGTGCTGTCGACGATCATCGTCGGCTTCCTGTTCAAGCTGTTCCTGCATCCGATCTTCGGCGTCGTGAACATCTCGCTGCGCGCCGTCGGCCTTGGCGGCCTCGCCATGCCCTGGCTCGGCGATGATTCCACCGCATTGATGGCGCTGATCATTGCCAATGCCTGGCACATGGTCGGCTTTCCCACCCTTGTGTTCCTGGCCGGCATGCAGCGCATTCCCGGCGAGATCCTCGATGCCGTGCGCATGGAGACCCAGAGCGAATGGGTGAAGGTGTCGAAGATCGTCTGGCCGCTGGTGGCGCCCAGCGCCACGGTGGTGTTCACGCTTCTCTTCGTCGGCGCCTTCAACTGGTTCGAGCTGCCCTATGTGATGGCCGGGCTTGATGGCTCGCCGCATGGGGCAACGGATGTGCTCGGCCTCTATTTCTACCGCACCGCCTTCGGCAACCAGTCCGGCGGCGCGCAGGATTTCGGCACCGGCAGTGCGCTTGCCGTGCTCATCTTCCTCTTCATCGCCGTCGTCGCCGGTTTCCTCACCATGTATCTGCGCAAGCGGGAGATCCAGCTATGAGCACAGCCGCCATGGGCTACAGTGATCGCTCGGGCCTGATCGGACGCCTGGGACGGGACGGGCTGATCCAGATCATCCTGATTGCCAACACCTTCATCATGCTGGCGCCGATCGTCCTGATGATCTTTTCCGCCTTCAAGACCAACACAGAGATCTTCCAGACGCCCTTCGCGCTGCCCGACTTCACCCATGTGGCGAATATCGGGAAGATCTGGACGGAGACGAATTTCTTCCGCTACCTGGTCAATTCGGCGATTGTCACGGGTACATCCCTGCTGCTCATCCTGACGCTCGGCACGATGGCGGCCTATGCCATCGCCCGGTACCAGTTCACAGGCTCCGGTTTCGTGCTGATGTTCTTCATCGCCGGGCTGACACTGCCGCTGAAGCTCGCGATCATTCCGCTCTTCGTCCTGATGCGGGATCTCGGCGTGCTCAACACGCAGGCCGCGCTTGTCATCATCTATGTCGCCATGGGCCTGCCGACGACGGTCTTCATCATGACCGGCTTCATCCGCACCCTGCCGAACGAGCTGGAAGATGCCGCCCGCATGGACGGGGCGAGCGAAGCCCGCATCATGTGGTCGATCATGCTGCCCCTGGTCCGGCCCGCGATGGTCATCGCCGGGATCCAGAACGTGGTTCCGATCTGGAACGACTTCTTCTTCCCGCTGATTTTCATCCAGTCGGATCACCTGAAGACCCTGCCGCAGGGGCTGACCACCTTCATGGGCGAATACACCACCGACTGGGGCGTGCTCTTTGCCGGCCTGACCCTGTCGGCTGCCCCGATCATCCTGATCTACATCATCCTGTCACGCCAGTTCATCAACGGCATGACAGCCGGCGCAGTGAAGTGACAGACACCCTATCAAGGGCAAGGCTATCGCATATGCAGCCAGACGGCTTTCGAGGCCTCTCAGCCCCCCTCCCTACGAGAGGGAGGGGAGCGGAGAGGCTCCGACAGAGTTGAGCTGTTTCGGCACAGTCCGTCACATCGAACCTGTACAAGACTTCTTAGGCGATGGCCCTGCGGATCAAGGGGGCGCGGCGGAAACGGCTCGCCCTGCCCTAAAGCTTCAGCACTGACACGGCATCCTCGCTGGCGTGGATGAACTCCTGCGCAGAGGGCTGCCGCTGGACGAGGAGGATGAACAGGAGATCCGTCATGGTCAGCTGTGCGTCGCGCGAGGTGATCGCGGATGAGCGCACCCGCTCCTCATCGGCCACTGTATGAAGGCGAATGTCCGCCAGTTCAGACAGGGGATTGGGCGTCAGCCCCGTCAGCGTGATCACGGTCGCGCTGCGTTGGCGCCCGAGCCGGGCAATCTTCAGCGTTTCATGGCTGGTGCCGGAGTAGGACACAGCGAAGAGAATGTCGCGCGCATCCAGCGTCGACACATTGGCGATCTGGACATGGCTGTCGCTGTCGTGGATCACTACGCGGCCGATCTTCAGCAGCTTGTAGGAGAAATCCCGGGCGACGAGTGACGAGGCGCCCACACCGGCCATGAAAATCCGGCGTGCGCCGTCAAGGGCTTCCAGCGCCCGGCCGATGGTCAGCTCGTCATTGACGGCGACGGTCTGCTGCATCGACATCACCTTGCTGGCAATCAGCTTCTGCAGGATCGTGAGATAGCCGTCGCCGACCTCGATGGTTGAATGGATCATGCCGGGAGGCACCTGCCATTCCTGCGCCTTGGCCTTGCTCACCGCCAGTTTCAGTTCCTGATAGCCGGCATAGCCAAGCTTCTGGCTGAACTTCACCACGCTTGACTGGCTGCGCCCGGTTGCCTCGGCCAGAGCAGCCGAAGACATGACCAGCATGTCATCCGGTCGCTCGACAATGAACTCACCAATCTGCCGGTCGGCGGAGGTCATGGACCCGAGCTTGGCGGTGATGATCTTGAGGACGGACATACGTGAACCTTTCTGCCGCGGAAGACGACGGTGCAGACATTCAACTTGAGGAGACGGCCCTCCGGCCCGGCTGCATCTGCCGTAACGCCAACCGCATACCAGATCGGAATTTATTATTCCAAATTTTTTACAGAAATGGAATGATGGTCCGGCTTCCCGATGCGAGATTCCGCGTTTTCCTGACACGAGCGACACAATGAACACTGAGGCACGATATTTCCTGGGCGTGGATGGCGGCGGCACCGGTTGCCGCGCCCGCATTGTTGACGCCGCAGGCAGGATCCTGGGAGAAGGCAAAGCGGGACCAGCCACCACCCGAATAGGCATTGCCGAGGCCTGGGACTCGATCCGTCAGGCCGCATCGACCGCCGCCACCGGGGCGGGCCTTGGCCCGGATGACCTTGCACGGACCCAGGCTGGCATTGGTCTCGCCGGTCTCAGCCGGCGTGGGGCCCTGGAGGCCCTCAATGCCCTGCCCAACCCGTTCCGCAGCCGGCGCTTCATCAGCGATGCCGCCGCTGCTTGTCTTGGTGCCCATTCCGGCCAGGACGGTGCCATCGTCATCGTCGGCACCGGATCTATCGGCGTCGGATTTCTCGCAGGCATTCATGTGCGGGTCGGCGGCTACGGCTTTCCGGTGTCCGATGAGGGCAGCGGCGCGGACATCGGCCTGAAGGCATTGCAGCAGGCGCTGCGCGCCCATGACGGACGCATCGAGGAAACGCCGCTGCTCGCGGCGCTGCTTGAGCGCTTCAACCGCGATCCGATGGACATCATCGGCTGGATGGACAAGGCAACCGCCACCGACTACGCCACGCTCGCTCCCGAGGTTCTGGCTCATGCCGGCCAGGGCGATGCGGCCGCGCGGGCCATCATTCGTAAGGCAGCAGACGCGATCGACGGTCTCGCCCGCACCCTCTTCGCCCGGGGTGCGGATCGGTTGACCCTGCTTGGCGGGCTGGCCGGCCCTCTGGATCCCTGGATCGCACCGGATGTCCGCCGCCGCCTGAAGCCAGCCGATGGCGATGCCATGTCCGGCGCTATTTTCCTCGCTCGATCCTCGGTTTGAGGCCCCGCAGGACCCGTACAGCACCCTGGACTGCGCCTGTAATGGAATAGTAAATTCCAATCCAGTTTGACATCAGGAATATTTAATTCTAAGCTCTTAACACCCCTTAAGATCTGAGAGGCGTGGATGGAACAGGTGCTCATTTCCGAACTGGAGAAGCTGGTGTCGGAATCGCGCAATCCGCGCACGATGCAGATCGACCTGCTCCCCACAGCCGAGCTTCTGGCGGCCATCAATGCCGAGGACCGGGTCGTACCGGAGGCTGTTGCCCGCGAGCTGCCCGCCATCACCCGCGCCGTCGACCGGATCGTGGAGGCGTTCCAGGCGGGCGGGCGCCTGATCTACATCGGCGCCGGGACCAGCGGCCGGCTTGGCGTTCTTGATGCCTCGGAATGCCCGCCCACCTTTTCGGTGCCCGAAGGCATGGTCGTCGGCCTGATCGCCGGCGGCGACCATGCCCTCAGGCATCCTGTCGAGGGCGCTGAAGATGATCCGGCAGCCGGCCGCGCCATGCTGCAATCGGTTGGAGCCTCGGCAAGGGACGTGATCGTCGGCATCGCGGTCAGCGGCCGTACCCCGTTCGTGATCGGTGCGCTGGACCACGCCAGAGAGCTTGGCGCGACCACAGTGTCCCTCACATGCAATCCCAATTCCACCATCGCCGGCATGGCCGACATCGCGATTTCGCCCGTCGTCGGCCCGGAAATCCTGACCGGTTCGACCCGCATGAAGTCCGGCACCGCGCAGAAGCTGGTGCTCAACATGCTGACCACCGCCAGCATGATCCGCATCGGCAAGAGCTATCAGAACCTGATGGTGGATCTGAATGTCAGCAACCAGAAACTCCATGCCCGCGCCTCGCGCATCGTCATGGAGGCAACCGGCTGCACGCTCGAGGAGGCCCGTGCCTATCTCGATGCAACGGAAAACGACGTGAAACTGGCCATCCTGATTGCACTGACGGGATTGAGCCTCGACGATGCCCGGGCGGCCCTGGCGCGCGCCGGCGGGTTTCTCAGACGCGCCATCAACGAAACCGGGGTCAACCCGGAGGGGTAAGCCGACCGAACGGCATGGAAGTCAACCGACCGCGAGACCAGGGAGGTCCATCGTGAAGCTGAAGACCGCAGGGAAGATCATTTCCACCATCGCGCTGGCCGCGATGCTGGGCACCACAACCTTTGCCACCGCCGCCAGTGCCGCCACCTTGCGCATGGCCTGGTCGCAGGATGCCACGGGCCTTGACCCGCACAAGCAGACGGCCTTTTCCTCGATCCGCCTGCTCGAGCTCATCTATGAGCCGCTGGTTCGTCTCGACGACAAGCTGGAAATCGTGCCGGCGCTGGCCGACAGCTGGGCCTTTGCTGACAACGGCACCAAGCTGACCTTCAAGCTGAACGCTAATGCCAAGTTCCACAACGGCGCCAAGGTCACCCCGGCCGACGTGAAGGCGTCGTTCGAGCGCCTGCTGGACGAGGCAACCGGTGCTGCGGCCCGCGCCAACTTCCTGTCGATCGCCAGCATCGACACGCCGGACGACACGACCGTCGTCTTCAACCTGTCGCAGCCGGACGTTCCGCTGCTGGCCGCGATGGCCGGCATCAACGCCGCCGTCGTTCCGGCGAGCGAAATCGCAGCCGGCTCCATCGGCACCACTGCCATTGGCTCGGGCCCGTTCAAACTCGACAAGTGGGAACCCAACGCCAAGGAAATCCTCACCACCAACAAGGACTGGGCCGGCGGCACGGTCGCCTATGACGGCATCGACATTTCGGTGCTGCCGGACGAGACCGCCATCCTCGCCTCGCTGCGCGCCAAGCAGATCGACTTTGCCCTGATCAACGACCCGCTCGTCGCCACGCTGGTGCCAAACGAGCCGAGCCTCACGCTGAACCGCACGCCGGTGCTTGCCTATCACGTGCTGCAGCTCAACCCGTCGCGCGCGCCGATGAATGAACTGAAGGTGCGCCAGGCGATCTCCTGTGCCGTCAACCGCCAGGATATTCTTGACACGGCCCTGCTCGGCGAAGGCCGCATCACCGGCCCCCTGACCATGCCGGCCTACCAGTCCGATCCGGCGACGTTGTTCTGCTACAGCCAGGACCTCGCCAAGGCCAAGGCCCTGATGGCGGAAGCCGGCAAGGCGGATGGCTTCTCGGCAACCGTGATCGTTGCCACCGGCGAGCCGCCCACCGCCGCCTCCGAGGCGCAGGTGCTGCAGGCGCAGCTCAAGGAGATCGGCATCAATCTCGACATCAAGATGATGGAGCTGAATGTCTATGTCGACACCTGGTTGAAGGGTGATTTCGACATGGCCGTCGCCCTCAATGGTGGCCGTTCCGACCCCTACACCATGTACAACCGCTACTGGACCAAGGCCGGAAACCTGCAGAAGGTCGCCAACTACATCGACGACACGCTCGACAGCCTGATGCAGCAGGGCCGCGTCGAGACCGATCTTGCCAAGCGCAAGGTGATCTTTGCCGAGTTCGAGAAGCACCTGACCGAAATGGCGCCCTGGATCTGGCTCTACACCGGCTACACCTACACCGGTCAACAGAAGACCGTGGACGGCTTCGTGTCCTCGCCCACCGGTTCGCTCTTCGGCTTGACCACGGTCACCCTGAAGCCGTAAGCCGCACGACGATCAAGACGAGGACGGACAGTCCATGAACTACCTGACCCGAAGGCTCCTGACCTTCCCCCTGGTGATGTTCGGGGTCTCCGTCCTCGTCTTCGTCGCGATCCGTCTCGTGCCGGGCGATGCCATTACGGCCATGCTCGGCACGGAAGCCGGCCTGCTCACGCCCGAACAACGGGCAGCGCTTGCCAGTTACTTTGGCCTCGACCAGAGCTGGTGGTTCCAATATGGCCGGTGGATCACTGGCGCCCTGACCGGTGATCTGGGCATTTCCACCACCTACGGCAAACCGGTGCTTCAGGTCATTCTCGACCGGTTCCCACTGACCCTTCAGCTTGCCCTGATGGCGATGGCAATCGCCCTGTCGACGGGCCTGCCGCTTGGCGTCTTTGCCGCCACCCGCAACGGCAAGGCAGCAGATCTCGGCGTGCGCGTGCTGGCCATGGTCGGCCAGTCGACCCCCAGCTTCGTCGTCGGTCTGCTTCTGATCTACATCCTGTCGGTCGGCTTCGGCATTCTGCCGGCCATGGGCCAGTTCGTGCCGCTGTGGCAGGATCCGCTCGCCAATATGGGCCAGATGATCCTGCCAGCCATCACCTTGGGCTTTGCCTTTACCGCCTCGGTCACCCGGATCTCGCGCTCGGCCATGCTGGACGTCCTGTCGGATGATTATGTTCGCACTGCAAGGGCCAAGGGCGCCCCGGCGCGCCGTGTTATATGGCGCCATGCCCTGCCCAATGCCCTGATCCCGGTCGTAACCCTGAGCGGTGTCGAGTTCGGCTATCTGCTCGGCGGCGCGGTGCTTGTGGAACAGATCTTCGCCCTGCCCGGCCTTGGCCGCCTGGTGCTCGAGGCGATCCTGCAGCGCGACTATGCGCTGGTTCAAGGTTCGATCCTCTTCATTGCGGTCAACTTCCTTATCGTCAATCTGCTCGTCGATCTCGCCTATGTGGCGCTCGACCCGCGCATCCGCCTCGGGGGCAATTGATGTCACTCGTCAAGGCGCTGCTGCGCCACCCCAGTGGCCGCATCGGCGGCTGCATTATCCTTGTGTTTCTGGTCGCCGCCATTCTGGGACAACTCGGTCTGACGCCGCATGATCCGCTGAAGCAGATGCGACTCGACCGTCTCAAGCCGCCGAGCCTCACCTATGTCATGGGCACGGACCTGTTCGGCCGCGATGTCGCCAGCCGGCTGATGCTCGCCATCGGCCAGTCCTTCATCGTCGGCTTCCTCGCGGTCGGTATCGCCGCGACGCTGGGCACCGTGCTCGGCCTCACCGCCGCCTGGTTTGGCCGCCTGTGGGATGGGGTGGTGATGCGCTCGATGGATGTGCTCCTCGCATTCCCGGCGATCCTGCTCGCGCTTCTCATCATCGCCGTCGCCGGCCCCGGCACCTGGACCAGCGTCACCGCCATCGCCATCGTCTACACGCCGATCTTCACCCGCGTGGTGCGCGGTCCGGCGCTGTCCATCAAGACGCGCGAGTTCGTCGACGCCGCCCGCACCTTCGGCTCCAGCCGCCGCTACATCCTGACCCGCCACCTGATGCTGAACCTGGTCGCTCCCCTGACCGTGCAGGTCACGTTGGCGCTGGCCTGGTCGCTTCTGACCGAGGCGGGCCTCAGCTTCCTCGGCCTTGGCACCCAGCCGCCAGCCGCTTCGCTCGGGCTGATGCTGGCCGATGCCCGCAACCTCATGGAAATGGCGCCCTGGCTACTCATCTTCCCGGGCCTCACCATCATGATCGGCATTCTCGGCTTCAATCTCACCGGCGACGCCCTGCGCGACATTCTCGATCCCAAGACCCGGAGGGCCATGGCATGACCTCGCTGCTCCGCGTCTCGAACCTGCGCGTCGCCTTTGGCAAGCCGCCGGTCCAGAAGGAAATCGTCCACGGGGTCAGCTTCGACATCCCGGCCGGCCAGACCCTGGCCATCGTCGGTGAAAGCGGCTCAGGCAAGTCCGTGACTGCACTCTCCGTCAACCGGCTCGTCGACTACGGCGGCGGCCGCATCACCTCCGGCGAGATCCTCTACACCCGTGCGGACGGGTCAGTGCTTGATCTGGTGACGGCTCCGGAGACCACACTGGAGAGGATCCGCGGCGCCGAGATCAGCATGATCTTCCAGGAACCGATGACCTCGCTCAACCCGGTCCTGACCATCGGCACGCAGGTGGAAGAGGCCTTCCGCCTGCACCGGGGCCTCACGGGTGCGCAGGCTCGAAAGGCGGCGAAGGACGCGCTTGACCGGGTGCGGATTTCAGATGCCGAGCGGCGGCTTTCCTACTGCCCGCACCAGTTCTCCGGCGGCATGCTGCAGCGGGTGATGATCGCGATGGCGCTCGCCTGCAATCCGCGCCTGCTCATCGCCGACGAGCCGACTACGGCGCTGGATGTCACGGTCCAGGCCCAGATCATGGCGCTCTTGGCAGAGCTGAAACGCGAGACCGGCATGGGCATGATCTTCATCACCCATGACCTTGGTCTTGTTGCCGGAATTGCCGATCAGGTGCTCGTCATGCAGGGCGGCACGGCGGTCGAACAGGGGCCGCTCGACGCGGTTCTCGACAACCCGCAGCATCCCTACACCCGCCATCTGCTTAGCGCCGTGCCGCATTTCACCTCCGGCAGGTCGGTCCGCACGGATCATGAGCGCAGCGCCACGGTGGCCAAACCGGTTCCCGCGCTGAATGTGCAGGATCTCGTGGTGCGCTTCCCGATGCGCGGCGGCTTCCTGAAGCCCTCGCCCGGCGCGGTCCATGCCGTCGACGGCGTCGATTTCGACCTGATGCCCGGCGAGACACTGGCGGTGGTCGGCGAAAGCGGTTGCGGCAAGTCCACGACCGCCCGCGCGATCCTCGGTCTGGTGCAGCCGACCCGGGGCGCCCTGGCGGTCCACGGCAAGGACGGCACCGCTGGCCATGTGGTGCAGATGGTGTTCCAGAACCCCTATGCTTCGCTCAATCCGCGTCTCAGCATCGAGAGCATTCTGGCCGAACCCGTCACCGCAGCCGGTCACCGGGTCGATGCGGCCGTGCGCCAGCGCATGGCCATGCTGCTCGACCGGGTCGGCCTGCCGCAGGACAGTCTCAAGCGCTATCCGCATGAATTCTCCGGCGGCCAACGCCAGCGCCTGTGCATTGCCCGAGCCCTGATGCTGAACCCGTCCGTCGTCGTCCTTGACGAAGCCGTCTCGGCGCTGGACGTGTCCGTTCAGGCCAAGGTTCTGGAATTGCTTGTTGATCTGCAGCGCGAGTTCGGCCTCTCCTATCTCTTCGTTTCCCATGACATGGCCGTGGTCGAACGCATTGCGCACCGGGTGGCCGTGCTCTATGCGGGACAGGTGGTGGAAATCGGCCGGGCGGCGGACGTGCTGGGCACACCCCGCCACTCCTACACCCGCCGCCTGATCGACGCGGTGCCGTACATCGACCGGCGCCGGCTGGACTATGCGCTCGACACGCGGCAGGTGCCCTCGCTGGTCCGGCCACGCGGCTTCGAGCCGTCGCCCGCCGCCTGGGTCAGCCATGGCCCGGATCATCTGTCCAGAACCGAAGCCTGAGCCACTGGAGGTCCTTGCACCATGACTAAGACGGTCAACCTCCCGGACCTGTTTGAAAGCGCCGTCCAGCCCGTTGAAGAGGCCGTCCGGAGTGGCCGCATTCCGGGCGCGGTGCTGGGCGTCGTGGATGCGGATGGCACCCGGCTGACCCGCGCCATCGGCAAGGCGCAGGTGATCCCGTCAGCCCGGCCGATGACCACCGAGACCTGGTTTGATCTCGCCTCGCTGACCAAGGTGATCTTCACGACGCGGCGGATCCTGGAACTGGCGGAGGCCGGCGAGATCGATCTGGACGCGCCGCTGACCACGCTGCTGCCGGACCTGTGTCAGTACGACATGACCGCTTGGCAGCGGAAAGTGACGTTCCGCCAATGCCTTGGACATCAGACACCGTTTCCGGCCGTCGAACCGGTCTACACCTACGGCTCCGATCCGGCACGCCTGCGCGCCTACGTGCTGCAGCGGGACTGGCGCGCCGGACCGCCGGTCTATTCGGACATCAACTTCATCCTGCTCGGCATCGTGCTGGAACGGCTGGCGGGCGCGCGCATCCGCGAACTCGACCCCGGTCCGGGCTTTGCCTGGTCCGCGCCGGAGGCCGCCTCTGCGGCAACCGAATACTGCCACTGGCGTGAGCGTTTCCTCGTCGGCGAGGTGCATGACGAGAACTGCTCCGCCCTGCAAGGGGCTGGCCACGCAGGGCTTTTCGGCACGGTCGATGCGGTGCTCGGCTTCGCCCACGACCGGCTTGCCGGCGACAAGACCGGCGATCCGGTCACCCGACTGATGCGTCAGCCCCTGTCGCCCACCCGCACCCACGGCTGGGAGCGGCCCTATCCGGGCTGGTCCGGCGGCGACAGGGCCAACGCCAGCGTCATCGGCCACACCGGCTTCACCGGCACCGGGCTTTGGATCGATTTTCTCACCGGCCGGGCCGTCACCCTGCTCACCAACCGGGTTCACCCCTCACGTCATTTCGACAGCGGAATCATGGCCTTGCGCCGCGCTGTCGGTGATCGTTTCTTTTGCAACGAGGAGCAGTCCTGATGCTCGACCAACCGCAATGGGCCGTGGGCCTGATGACCGGCACCGTGCTGGATGGCAACATTGACGTGGCACTGTTGAAGACCAATGGCGAGACCATCGAAGCCTTCGGCGCCTACACGCTGAGCCCTTACCCGGACAGCACCCGCCGGCTGCTTGAACGGACGCTGGACGAGGCGCGGGCGTGGAATTTCGAGGGGCCGGAACCGGCCATCTTCCGCGAGGCGGAGGAGGTCCTGACCCGGGCCCAGTCGGCGGCCGTACGCGCGCTAGTCGAAGCCAACGGCTTGAGCATGCAGGACATTTCTGCTGTCGGCTTCCACGGCCAGACCGTGCTGCACCGCGCGCCGCAGGCCGGACGGATCGGCGCGACGCGCCAGCTTGGCGACGGTCACCTGATGGCCGATCTCCTGGGCACGCGGGTGGTCTATGACTTCCGCAGCGCCGATGTCGCTGCCGGTGGCCAGGGCGCGCCGCTGTCGGCCGGCTACCATGCCGCGTTGCTCAAGGATCTGGGGTCGGACGGGACGACGGCGGTGCTCAATCTGGGCGGCGTTGCCAATGTCACCTGGAGCGACGGCAAGGGCCAGGTGGTGGCCTTCGACACCGGTCCGGCCAATGCGCCGCTCAATGATTTCATCCGCCAGCATGGCCTGGGCGAGATGGACCGGGACGGGCTGATCGCCCGCTCAGGCAAGGTCGACGAGGCGCGGCTGGCAAAGCTCCTGACCCATCCCTACATGACCGCGCCCTACCCGAAGTCCTTGGATCGCTTCGACTTTACCGCTGCGATGGCCGACGGGCTGACGATCGAGAATGGGGCGGCGACGCTTGCCGCCTTCACGGCGGCAGCGGTCGGCAAGGCGCTGGATCTCCTGCCGGTGCGCCCGGAAAAACTCATCGTCTGCGGTGGCGGCCGGCGCAATCCGGTGATCATGGAACGCCTGGCCGAGCGCGCCGGCGTCACGGCAGTCCCGGCCGAAACCGTCGGCTGGCGCGGCGACGCCATCGAGGCGGAATGCTTCGCCTTCCTTGCCCTGCGCACCCTGCGCGGCCTGCCGATCAGCTTCCCCACCACCACCGGCGTCCCCGCCCCCATGCCCGGCGGCCGCATCGCGGAGCCGAAGCCTCTGGCGGCGTGAAGGTTGGTCAAGACCTGAAGCGTTGTTGTCCCCCTCCCACTTGTGGGGAGGGGTCAGGGGTGGGGGTATCCACCTGAAAACAAAGAAAATTCCTGCTGCATCTGGTTGCGGATGGTACCCTGACGATCATCGATATGGGCTGGGAGCCCCCCACCCCTCTCCCCTCCCCACGAGGGGGAGGGGCGCTGAGAGGCCGTGCCAAATCCACGCACTGTTGCCACACAGGTCGTGCCGTTTCCCGCCACCGATCACAGGGTCTTCTGCAGGAAGAGACGGCGGCGACCGGGCGGGAAGTCGGGCAATTCGCCAAAGATCTCATAGCCTTGCCGCCGGTATGCTGTCTCGGCGGCCGGGTTGAAGGTATCGATGAAGGCACCATGGCAGCCGCGCCGGCGGGCCTCGTCCTCGGCGGCGGTGAGCATTTTCGCCGCCATCTGCTGGCCGCGCAGGTCTGGCGCGACGAACAGCCACTGCACGTACAGCCAGCCCCAGGCGGTGTAACCGGACACCCCGGCCTTCAGGGCTCCCGCCTCATCCCGCACCAGCACCACGACCGGACGGCGGCCGGACGGGCCGACATCGGCGTCGTTGAAGGCGGTGAGTTCACGGCCGATGGCCTCGACATCCGCCGGATCGGCGCTGTCGGTGACGGTCAGGGAAAGGGTCATTTCAGGGCAGTCCGGGAGGGTCAGGCGCCACCGGAACGGCACGCGCCAACTTGCGCCAAAACCATGCCAAAACGCGGCGATTCTGTCGCCCTTTTCCGACAAAGGGTGACACTCGATTTGATACAGGTTGCGACGGTCGCCGGGCTTGTCGGCAGACAATTTCTTGAGTAGAAAACTCATAATATTTTCCGACCCATGCCCCGTCAAAGGACCTCCCTCCCGATGCTCGACACGCCCACTGCAACTCCGGTCACAACTCCGGCCCCTACACCATCCGGAGAGCCGGTCCTCGAACGCCACCGCCACGAGCTGCGCCGCCGTGTCCTGACCGTCTCGGCCGTCGAGCGGCTGACACCGAACATGCTGCGCCTGACCCTGACCGGTCCGGACATGGCGGACTTCGTCTCCCTGTCGCCGGGCGACCACGTCAAGATCTTCGTGCCGGACGGCACCGGCGGCGAGGCCATGCGCGACTACACCCCGCGCCGCTACGACACGGCCCGGCAGGAGCTGGTGCTGGACTTCGCCCTGCATGAGGCAGGCCCGGCAACCGTATGGGCGCTGTCGGTGAAGGTGGGCGATGAGGCAAGGATCGGCGGGCCGCGCGGCTCGCTGGTCATTTCCGGGCCGATCCGCCACTGGCTGCTGATCGGCGATGAGACCGCCCTGCCCTCGATCGGCCGCCGCATCGAGGAAATGGCCGCCGGCACCAAGGTAACCAGCCTCGTCGCCGTGCCCTCGGCTGCCGACGAACAGCCGCTGGAGACGGCCGCAGACCACACCGCCCTGTGGATCCACCGCGGCGATCCGACCGACCCGGCCCCGTTCCTGGAGCGGCTGAAAGCGATGCACCTGCCGGAGGCGACCTTCGTCTGGATTGCCGCCGAGGCCGGCGTCGCCCGGGCGGTGCGCGACCATTTCCTGATCAGCCGCGCCCATCCCACCGCCTGGCTCCGCGCCGCCGGCTACTGGGCCGCCGGCGAAGCGGACGGACAGGCGAAGGACTTGTAAGGAGAGGTGGACGGGACACAACGGGTCTGGCCCCCGCCTGCGCCAACGGGTGGCATCTCCAACGTCAGGCCCGAAAGCGCAAACTGTCGACCTTCCCTAGCGTCACGACTTTTCAGCCGAAATCAAACGGCGTAGCCTTCCGTTTGCGTTAAGGGAAAGAACCCTTTCGGGAGGAGACGACATGACACGATCCAATCAGGCGGCCAGGCGCAGCCTTGGCCTTGCCTTTCTGTTTGCAGCCGGCCTTGCAGTGAGCCTTCCGGCCTCGCCAGTGATGGCGGCAGATGCCAAAGGGGAATGGGCGCGGCCGAGCGGAACATCGCGCATCAAGATGGCGCCTTGCGGCGATGCCATCTGCGGCACGCTGGTCTGGCTGAAGGACCCGCGCAACGACGACAAGAACCCGGACGCCTCCAAGCGCGCACGCCCCCTGCTGGGCAGCCAGACGGTGCTCGGCATGAAGCCGACAGGCAAGGCCGGCCAGTGGAAGGGCAAGGTCTACAACGCCGAGGATGGCGAAACCTACACGGGCTTCATCCAGATGGACGGCAACGACAAGATGAAGCTTGAAGGCTGCGTCATGGGCGGGCTGCTCTGCAAGGGCGAGACCTGGACCCGGGTGAAATAAAACCCGGCAACCAAAAGGTCAGGCCGGCACCTGGGTGCCGACCTGACCGACGAAAGCATGCGAGCGGCAAAATATCTCGAAAAAATTTGGCTCTAACCGTAAATATTGCTCCATTTATTCTTGAAATCATAGAAAGTATGGCGATAGTGAAAACGGCAGGTTGACAAAAGAGATATCTGTCTCTATCTTTGCGTCATCGATATTTGTTTGCCGGGCTTTAGTTTCTACGCGATTGGCACCGCGTTCCAAACGTACCTCCCTTTCAAAATCGCTACCTCACTCCGTATCGCATCTGCGGTATGGCCTCCACACTGCTATGAAAGGGTTTATCATGACCACTGGCACCGTAAAATGGTTCAACTCCACCAAAGGCTTCGGCTTCATTCAGCCTGACGATGGCGGTCCGGATGCATTCGTGCATATCTCGGCTGTCGAACGCGCCGGAATGCGCGAAATCATCGAAGGCCAGAAGGTTAGCTACGACATGGAGCGCGACAACAAGTCGGGCAAGATGTCGGCCTGCAATATCCAGGCTGCCTAATCAGGGATCTGCTTTCCTTTGACCACGGATGTACTGGCACTGTTGAAAGCATGACACCATTAAAGGTCAGGCCATTCGCCTGGCCTTTTTTATTGTCCTTCGCCGCACCATGCCGTTTGAAAGGGATCATCATGACCGAAAAGCAAAGCAAGCTTCGCCAGCAGGCCGAGATCGCCTTCGCCAAAGCCCAGACCGGCGCGCGCGCCAAAAGCCGTGCCGTCGAAGAAATCGACCTTATCGTCCAGGCTCGCAATGAGAAGACGATGGAGCTCAAGAAGGCCCGCATGGCCAAGGAAACGGAAGACCGCGCGATGGCTGCTCTCGCACCCGCGCCGAAGAAATCCCTGAAGTCCTGACCCTTCGACCTTAGATCACGGCGGCCGGATGCCTTCTGCATCCCGCCTTGATATCGCCCAGGCGCCCATGGCGCAGAACCCGGGCCAGATGCGTCAGGCGCGTCAAGCTCCGGGGTGAACCACTTGATCCGGATTGTTCCTTTGAAGAAAACCAAAAGCAGCGACTTTTCTGACCGCAGCAGCGCGGCCGCCGACGCAAGACTGAAGCTTGTCGAGGCCCATCGCGCCGCCAGGGAAGCTGCCGAACCGACACGCCTTGCCAAGCAGGCCGAGCGCCTGGCCATCGCCACCGCCCGCGACCAGCGCCGCGCAGAACGTGAACAGGCGAAATCCGACGAACTGGAGCGTGTCCGTGCAGAAGCTGCCGCTGTGCAGGCTGCCGCCGATGCTGCTGCAAGGGAAGAGAGTGAAGCGCGCGAGAAGGCCAACATGGACCGGGCCACGCGTGTAGTCGAAGATGAAGCCGCCCGCAAGGCCGAGCGCGACCGCCGCTACGCCAACCGCAAGGCACGCCAGCGGTAAAAGTCCTGGCGCGTCCCCTTCATCCGGGAACTTTTCTGGCTGGAACCGGCCGAGCTTCGTGCCCTGAACGGTCAGAAAAGCGGCTGAACCCTCTCAAGAGCGTTGACGTTGTGAATGCGTATTGCAGCGTGCCGATTGCGCACCTGTGACGCGTTCATCTACATGACGAGTTGAACGCTCCCTCGCCTCTTTGAGCGAGCTGGCGCAGATGAAGTCAGACACGGGGTAAACTGGGGCTCGGTGCCTATCAGGGCATCCATGGCGACGCCTCGAAGCTCCCCTCCCCTTCGCAGGGAGGGCCTTCGCATATGAAGTCTGGCACATGTTCGATGTAAAGGACTGAGCCAATACAGCTCAACCGTGTCGGAGCCTCTCCGCTCCCCTCCCCCTCGTGGGGAGGGGTTGGGGGTGGGGGGAGCGGACCAAAATCCAGGTTACTTACATTCCTGACCCGCTTTCGTTCAGACGCTTTACGATCAAACGGCTGCCTTGCCCCCCACCCCTCACCCCTCCCCACGAGGGGAGGGGGGCTGAGCCGCTGTGCAAATTGTCTGACCGCATTTGCCATCACCTCCCGGCTCAAGCACCGGGCCGACCTGACCACCCGGACAGATACCTCAGCGGGCCCGCTGGTTGAACAGGACGCCCTGTGCGTCCTTATTGTCAGCCAATTGCAGCTTCTCGCGTTCCTCACGGCCAGCGGCCAGACCGCGCTGGACGGCCGGGCGGGCCTCGAGACGCGCCTTCCACGCCTTCACATTCGGGAATTCCTCAAGATCCATGCCCTGGTTCTGCCAGCCCTGGGCCCAGCCGATGATGGCCATGTCGGCAATGGTGTACTGACCGGCGGCGACATAGTCGCGGCCTTCCAGGCGCTTGTTGAGGACGCCATAAAGACGATGCGTCTCGTTGAGGTAGCGCGTCATGGCATATTCGATCTTTTCCGGCGCATAGATCCGGAAATGATGGTTCTGCCCGAGCATCGGGCCGAAGCCGCCCATCTGCCACATCAGCCATTCCTCGACCTCGACCCGGCCACGCTCGTCTGCGGGATAGAACTGGCCGAACTTGCGGCCGAGATATTGCAGGATCGCCCCGGATTCGAACACCGAGATCGGCGCGCCGTCCGGGCCCTCCGGATCGACGATGGCCGGCATACGGTTGTTCGGGGCAATGGCGAGGAAGTCCGGCTTGAACTGGTCACCCTTGCCGATGTTGACGAGCTTGAGGTCATAGGGCACGCCAAGCTCTTCCAGCAGGATGGAAATCTTCCAGCCGTTCGGCGTCGGCCAGTAGTGCAGTTCGATCGGCTGGGTCTGGGTGACGGTCATGCAAAGGCTTCCTTCCGTTGGCAGGCCCGAGACGGCACCCGCATTCATCGTAAGAGACCGATAAGTTAGGTCACGCCACATCGCCTTTCAAGGCGGGCAGCGTCTGATCCGCCAGCATCAGAGCATCTTCTTGAAACCGAGATGGCTCTGGTCATAGCCCAGCCTTTCATAGAACCGGTGGGCGTCCTTGCGCAATCGGTTGGACGTGAGCTGGACCATGCAGCAGCCATGCGCCCGGGCCAGCGCCTCGGCGTGATGCATCATGCGCGCGCCAATGCCCTGGCTGCGCATGTCGGCGCGGGTGTGGACACTCTCGACCACGGCACGCGGACGACCGCGAAACCCGAGACCGAGGCTGAAAGTCAGTTGATAGGTTGCGACCACGCTGCCGTCGGTCGCATCGAGCACCACGTAGATCGCGGTCTCGGGTGCCGCGAGGATGGCCTCGAAGGCGGTGCGATAGTCGGCCGGATCGTCGCTTTCCGCGCCGACCCGGGCCCCGACCGCCCCCGCATTCATCAGCGCCAGGATCTGCGGCAGGTGATCATGCGTGGCCGGAACAATCGGGAAGCTTTCGTTGAACATGGCAGCACCGGACCAACAGGATGAGAGGCTGTGCAGTTCTCTGGCACAGCACCGCCGGGTTTTCCAGTGGCGCGACGGTGAATGTCGTCACCCGATGCAAACGCGCGGCACAACTGCCCTCCCCGGCTGCAACAGGTTGCCTCCGTTGAGCACACATTGCCATGAATATATGAATCATATATGCTTCGTATATTCACTTCAGGAGCATTCAATGGGAATCGTCAAGATCGGTGAGGACCTGCACGAGGAAATCCGCAGAACCAGCGCCGTGATGTGTCGCTCGATCAACGCGCAGGCAGAATTCTGGATGAAGATCGGAATGCTTGCCGAGGCCAACCCGGCGATGTCGTTCAACGAGATAATCAAGATGCAACTTGCCGCTGCCGACCTGAGTGCTGCTGACACAGAAGCCGCATGACATGGTGAAGACACCGGAGGAACTTGCCCTCATGCGCGTGTCCGGCCGGCTGCTGGCATCCGTGTTCGAAATGCTTGACACCCGGCAACTGGCAGGAATGTCCACCCTGGACGTCAATGATCTGGTCGACGCCTTCATCACGGTCGATCTTGGCGCGCGCCCTGCCAGCAAGGGGCAATATGGCTTTCAATATGCATTAAACTGCTCGCTGAACCACGTTGTCTGCCACGGCATTCCGGATCCCGACGTCATCATCGGCGACGGCGACATCATCAATTTCGACATCACGCTGGAAACGAACGGCTTCATCGCGGATTCGAGCAAGACCTACATTGTCGGCAATGCCTCTCCCGCCGCGCGCCGACTGGTGCGCATTGCGCAGGAAACGATGTGGAGGGGCATTCGCCAGGTCCGCCCCGGTGCTCATGTCGGTGACATCGGATATGCCATCGAAAAGCATGCCAAGAGCAACGGCTGCTCGGTCGTGCGGGACTATTGTGGCCACGGGATCGGCCGGGAGATGCATGAGGAGCCGCAGGTGCTCAACTTCGGACGCCCCGGCACAGGCCCCCTGTTGCAGGAAGGCATGGTCTTCACGGTCGAGCCGATGGTCAACCAGGGAACGCGCAATGTCGAAACCGAAGACGACGGCTGGACTGTTGTAACCAGGGACCGCAAGCTCTCGGCCCAGTTCGAACACACGGTGGCGGTCACCGCAAACGGCGTAGAGGTGCTGACACTGCGCCGGGATGAAAGCCACCTTCGGTAGGCTGCCAGGGAGCTGATCTCACCAGACAAGAAAACGGGAGCCGCAGGCCCCCGTTCACTCTGCAGTTCACCGCAATTCTGGGCTCACTCGATGCCGATCTTGGCTTTCAGCAGGTCGTTGACCGCCTGGGGGTTGGCCTTGCCCTGGCTCGCCTTCATCACCTGGCCGACGAACCAGCCGAGCAGTGTCGGCTTCTCTTTTGCCTGGGCGACCTTGTCCGGGTTGGCGGCGATGATCTCGTCTACGACGGCTTCGATGGCGCCGAGGTCGGTGACCTGCTTCATGCCGCGCGCTTCAACGAGGGCCGCCGGATCGCCGCCTTCTGTCCAGACGATCTCGAACAGATCCTTGGCGATCTTGCCGGAGATGGTGTCGGACTTGATCAGGTCGATGATGCCGCCGAGTTGGTCGGCGGAGACCGGGCTGGTCTCCAGCGTCAGGCCTTCCTTATTCAGGCGGCCGAACAGTTCATTGATGAGCCAGTTTGCCGCCAGTTTGGCATCGCGCCCCCTGGCAACCTTTTCGAAGAAATCGGCCGAGATCTTCTCGGCCACCAGCACGGCGGCGTCATAGGGCGACAGGCCGTAGTCGGCAACGAAGCGGGCCTTCTTGTCGTCCGGCAACTCGGGAAGATGCGCGGCCAGTTCGTCGACGTAATCTTGCGTGAATTCGAGCGGCAAGAGGTCCGGATCGGGGAAGTAACGGTAATCATGCGCCTCTTCCTTTGAGCGCATGGACCTGGTCTCGCCCTTCACCGCGTCATAGAGACGGGTCTCCTGGTCGATGGACCCGCCATCCTCGAGGATCGCGATCTGGCGGCGGGCTTCATACTCGATGGCCTGACCGACAAAGCGGATGGAGTTGACGTTCTTGATCTCGCAGCGCGTGCCGAAGCCTTCGCCCGGACGGCGCACGGAGACGTTGACGTCAGCACGCATGGAGCCCTGGTCCATGTTGCCGTCGCAGGTGCCCAGATAGCGCAGGATGATGCGCAGCTTGGTGAGGTAAGCCTTGGCCTCGTCCGAGGAGCGCAGGTCCGGCTTGGAGACGATCTCCATCAGCGCGACGCCCGAGCGGTTGAGGTCGACGAAGGACATGGTCGGATGCTGGTCATGCAGCGACTTGCCCGCATCCTGCTCCAGATGCAGACGCTCGACGCCGACTTCCACCTGCTCGTCGGGCATGTCGAGGACGATCTTGCCCTCGCCGACGATCGGCTGCTTGAACTGGGAGATCTGGTAGCCCTGCGGCAGGTCCGGATAGAAATAGTTCTTCCGGTCGAACACGGACTTGAGGTTGATCTGGGCTTTCAGGCCGAGGCCGGTGCGGATGGCCTGGGCGACGCATTCCTCGTTGATGACCGGCAGCATGCCCGGCATGGCGGCATCCACGAGACTAACGTTCGAATTGGGGTCATTGCCGAATTCGGTCGAGGCACCGGAGAAGAGCTTGGCGGCGGAGGTGACCTGGGCGTGGACTTCCAAGCCGATCACGACTTCCCAGTCGCCGGTCGCTCCCTTGATGAATTTTTTCGGATCGGGCGTACGTGCCTCGACAATCGTCATCTCGTCTCGAATCCTGTTCACATGCCAATCGGAACTTGCCACTCGGACCTCGCCTGCCGGATTTGGGCCACGGCGAAGGCCTGGCAGGGAGGAGGCCTGCCGGGCGCGATCCTGTTTTGCCTAGACGGGAATTGCCTCCCCCGCAAGGGGGGAAGCGGCGCGGCGACGGATTAGCGCAAGCAGGCCGATGAATGTCAGCCCGGCGGCGGGTTGGGCGAGCGGCCACTGCGCAGGATGAAACCGATCAGGACCGCCACGGCCTGGTAGAGTTCGGCCGGGATTTCCTCGTCCAGTTCCAGTCCGGACAGGGCTTCGGCAAGATAGCTGTCGGCCTCGATCGGCACCCCGGCCTCCCGGGCTGCCGCAACAATGCGTTCGGCCACGGCGCCGCGCCCCTTGGCCGTGACGGTGGGGGCGCCCTGCTTGTCATATTTCAGGGCGATGGCCAGACGGGGTGGCGGCACGGTTCCGGTGGCAGGCGGCAACTTCACACTCATGACAGGGTATCCCGGCGCTGACCCCGGGGCGCCGCCGTCCGCTGAATTTGCAATCCGGCAAGCTCCAGCCCCTGTTCAGCAAACAGTGCGGCCAGCGTGTCCTGCAACGACTGGAAAGCCGCAAGTGTTTCGGCCTGTTCGGCGCGCAGCACGACGGCGATGGACCGCCCGCGCAGGCTGACCGCAGCCTCGACCGGACCGGTTGACGGCAGAGCGAGGGCAAAACGGACGCGCCATTCGGCAGGTCCCGAACCGGCACTGCCCTGGCCGCCGCCCTCCCGGCCAATGCGCAAGCTGAGCAACCGGGTTTCACCGCCAACGAGCAGCGGCAGATCCAGGGCGAGATCGGCGCTCTTGCCGCCAGCGCCGGCAGCGATTGACGCTTCACCTGCCCCGCTCGCCCGGCCACTGCCCTGCTGGCGGACGAGATCCTGCAGCAGCGTATCCTCCAGCGCCTTGCCGAGCCGGGCCAGCGTGCCCTGGGCTTGCGCCTGTTCGCCGGTGCTGCGCGCCAGCTGGGTTGCCTCGCCGGGGGTCAGACGCGCGCCGGCCTGCTGCGGATCAGTCCGGGCAGCCGGGCGGGAGCCCGGGCCTGCGGGAGACGTCACCGCCTCCTGGAGATCGGCGGCAAGACCGGCCAGCGACAGGAAAAGACTGCGCAGACCATCCCCACCGCCCCTGGGCAGGCTGGCCGGCGCGGCACCGCGCGGGGCGACAAAACCGGCCACAGCCTCGACGGCAATCCGCAAGGCCGCCGGGTCACGCGCCAACTCAACCGGCAGGCGAAGGGACCTGAGCGCCTCGGCGAGTGGGCGGGCCTCCGCAGGAAGACTGGGCGCATCCGGTCCATCAAGCAGACCAAGCACCGTCGTCATGGCCTGTTCCAGCCGCGCGCCGGCGGGAAGCGGCGGCATGGCCGCAAGGGGGGCGACGCCCGGTGCCGATCCCGCACCGGGCGTTGCAGCCGTGGGCGGACGCGCGGCGACCGGCGGAGTGCCGGGCAAACCGAACGCTGCGGTGTTGGCGGAGCCAGGCCTAGCTGTCACCGGACCGGTCGGGGATGATGGCTGCAGGGGCGATCCGACGGGCTGTCCGCCGGGTTGTCCACCGGATTGGCCGCCAGTTCCGGGTCCTGCGCCGATTGCCGGAACTGGCAATGCCGGGGGCGTGACAGACGTCAGCCCGCCCGCTGGAACGGTCGGCGTCGCCGGGTTGGCACTGGAGGCAGCACCGGAGGCTGCAAGGGATGTAGCAACGGGCGCCGCACTGTGGGCCACATTGGGGGCCACATTGGGGGCGAGGCCCGACGGGGGTGCGGCAGATGGGTTGCCTTGCGGGGGCAATGCTTGGGCGGATACGGGGGACGGCGGAACAAGCGCTGCACCGCCGGACGCGGGGGCAGCGCTCCCTGTCGCAGGGGATGGAACTGCGGTCTGAGCCGTGACCTGAGCGGCGGAAGGCCCCCCTGTCTGGACTGCCGTGTTGCCCGGCAGTTGCCCGGCGGGATTTCCATTGGCCGGTGTCACGGCGGCGGATGCTGCGGCGGCGGGACTGGACGAAGGCGGTGCGGCGGTGACCGCGCCACCTGTTGCGGCCCCTGGAATGGCCGCCGTCCCAGGCGCCGCAAGGGGCGCGGCAGGCGCGGGCAAGGGCGTGGCCGGGCCGGCCTGCGGGTTGGCCGGCTGGTTGGTCGGCTGGTTGGTCGGAGGAGCCGTGAGCAGGCCAGAGGGTTGATCAGAGGCTTGGCCAGCAGCTAGGCCCGACACAAGGCCAGACGCTGGGCCAGCCACTTGACCTGGTATCTGGCCGGGCGATTGGCTCTGGGCGGTTGTCGGAGACGTCGAGCCGGGCACCGGAACTTGCGGAGCAGATGCTGGGGCCGATGGCGGAAGCGCGGCAGCAGATGCGGCCCCGGTTGCAGGAGGGGCGGCCCCAGGTTTCACGGCACCACCAGGTCCGGTGTCGGATGCCAGGGCGGCAAGGGCGCTCGACAGGCTCTGACGGGCAATCACAGCGGCCTGCGGCGGTACCGCCGCCGGCACGGCAGATGATTGAGGTGGAACAGCTGCCCCTTGCACTGGCGTCACAGCCGGGCCCGAACCGGCGGCACGTCCGGCGACACTGCCTGCCAGAGCATCGCCCGGCAGGCCGGAGGGTTGTCCGCCAGCAGCAAGACCTGAGGCATTCGCAAGGCCTGTTGTGGTGGCCAGAGTGGCTGCATTGGCAGGATTGGCAGGATTGGCAGGATTGAGGGTGCCGCGCGGAAGGGCCGACGCATCAACACTGATCTTCAGCTTCAGCTCGGGTGCGGCCTCTTCGATCTCGATCCGCACAGGGGTTCCCGGCGCAAGCCGCGTGTCACTGGCAACGTCAACCGTGCCACCTGGAATTGCCAGGCGCAGCGCTTCACCAGACCCGGCCTGCGGGCCAGCCGGCGGCAAGGCCTGCAGCACACGTCCGCTGACCACGCTTCCCTTTGGCAGGGCCGCCAGCGCTGATGCGGCGATAGAGGTTGAGGCCGCCGACTGGGAGGCTGTCGTACCAGATGCCGGCGATGTCACGTCCGCTGCCACGCTCCGCCCCTGTCATAAGTGATCCAGTCAAACGACCACGCTTGCCAATTGTTCACTTGCGCTTGATCAGCGTCAAGGAAGCGATGCGGCAGACCCGGCAGAGTGACCCATCTTGTACTTTCGCACTCTCATCACTTTTCAAGGAGAAGCGCGCATGAGCTGGATGGACCGGCTGAATGAACGTGCTGAACTGATGGGCCGCATGATGCGGACAATCGGAGCAGTCCAAGGCGCCCATGGCATCATGGGTGCCTCAGAAATCCGCCTTGCAGCATCCCGGTGCATCGGGTGTGACCGGGCACAGGACTGCCGGCACTGGCTTGAGGCGCACCAGGACGGGGCCGACACGGCACCTGACCTGTGCCCGAACCAGGACCTGTTCCGGACCTGGAAGACCCGCGGCTGAGAACCCGGCCCCTGCCCTCACCTGCGCGGCTTGATGGCCCGGCGCAGGCTGAAGACGATGGCTGCGGCTACCCCTGCCCCGATAAAGCGGAACGGAAACGCGGCCAGCGCACCAACCTCGGGGGCCAGTTGCGGCGCGCCGGACAGGCGCAGGGCAGTGTCAAACACCAGCGAGATAAAGGCAGCCCCAAAGGCCGCAACGCCGATCTTGACCCTGGCATCGGCATACCAGCCGAGTGCGCCGCCGATCAGCAAGGCGACAGGGTTGAGCAGGCCAGCCAGCCCGATGAGGCTTGCCCAGGTGTCAGGCGATCCGGACATCTTGTTCCTTGTTCGATCAGTCATCACCGCCCGGACGCTGCGGGATCTGGCAGGCCCGGAAGAGTTCGCGGGCGAAAGCCGCAGGCGGGGACAGGGTTGGCATGCAGTTGCACGAATATCGTACAATCATGGCGGACTGTTTGCGCGCGTGCAAGCGCTGCACCCCAGCATTCAATGCGGCATGATACCGCCTCCACAGGCTTGCCGGGGATATCACCCGAACGCCCAGACCCTAGGCGTGGAATGGTGATCCTGGGAGCGGGATCCAAGGTTACGCAAGGGCTGTCGGTTGTGCCAAAGGCCTTGATGTGTCAAGGTCTTGGCAGCCAAGCGCCTGGCCGCTTGCTGACGGTTGCAACTTGGCGGAGATTGACGAATGGGCAAAGCGGACCGGCAGCATCACGCAACAGGGTGGAGTAACACCCGGCTGTGACCAGAACCCTCGCCGATCTCCTGGATGCGGGTCACCGCCTTGGCGTCACCTGTTCTGCCTGCCATCGCTTCCGTTATCTGCGCGAGGCCAGGCTCGATGAAACCCTGACCCTGACGGCGCTCTCCGCCGGCCTGCGCTGCGCCGCTTGTGGCAGCGAGGACATTTCGCTGACGGAAGTCACGCGCGATCCGGTGAGCGGCAAGTGGCCGGCCGAGCGCAGTTGAGCCCCCGCCCCCTGTTGCAGGGCGGGACGGCCTGTGGCATAGAAACGGCGTTTGCATATGGAGTTTTTATGCGCGGAACGTCCGAGGCCCGTTGAGGCCCGGTCTCCAGGATCGGGCCCCCTTCAACGCCGACGCAAGTCTGCGATTGCCGCCTTGCGTCCAACTGACCGACGCATAGAGATCTCGAAATTCAATGGACATTTCAAAACCGGAACAGCGGGTGCTGCACCTGCTGGCGCAGGGCGGCCATATCCTCATCGACCGCGATGAGGCAGGGCGCGTCTCCACCTCCCATGTCGTCACCCGCGAAGGATGGCGCTGGAACGGCTGCCCGGTGCCGCTGTTCCAGAAACTGAAACGCCGCCGCCTGATCGCCTCGCGCAACGGCGGCCCCTACCGCATCACCGGCCTCGGACTGACACGGGTCCGCAGCCAGCTGAACAACCGCTAGGCAAGCAACCAAGGCCGGGGCGACACTCCGGCCTTGGGGGAACTGGCCTTGTCGTCATTGACGGCGATCTGGCCCCTGATCCGATCCCTGCATACACAGGCCTTCATCCCCGCCTTGTGCGGGGATGACCGCTGAGGGACGGACTTACGGGCGGACCGATAACCAAAAGGCCGCAGCGGTTCTCAGGCCGCCTTGACCGCGTCCTGAGGTTCGCGCTCGACCTCGCCGAGCTGGCGGCGCATGTCGAGGATGACCTCGTCGGGCTGGATCTCGTAAGGGGTCAGGAACAGACCCATGGCGCGGAAGGCGCGGCCGACGGCGACGGACGAGGTGAAGAATACCAAAAGCGGCGCGATGATCAGCGGCACGGCAATCGGCATCAGCCAATATTGCAGGTCCGGCGTGTACTCGATGGCAAAGCCCAGGGCCGCCATGCCGCCCGCGCTCATCCACCAGGTTGCCTTGAAGCTGGAGCCGAAGGACAGCGACCCATCCGCCCGATCCGCTGCCGGCCAGCCGGAATCCCCGCCGAACATGATCTGCATCACCGAGCGGCTCTGGAACATCATGTGGATCGGCGCCAGCATCGAAGTGATGACCAGTTCAAGGACAGCGCTCAGCGTCACCATCACCGGTCCGCCGAAATACTTCGCCTCGCCCCGGATCAGGGCGCGGACCAGCAGGATCGCCTTGGGCAGGATCAGGAGCGCGACCACACCGAAGAGCAGCGCCAATGCCGTGGTGGTCTCCGGATGCGGGAACACCGGGAACGGCGAGCGGGCATCAAAATAGACCGGCGGCGGTGCAAAATGCGGCGCGGCCAGCGAGGCAATAATGAAGGCCAGCCAGATCGGCGAAGACAGATAGGCGAAGATGCCCTGGACAATGGAAATGCGGCTCCACATCCGGAAGCGCGGCGCGGTAATCAGGCGGGCATGCTGCAGGTTGCCCTGGCACCAGCGCCGGTCACGCTTGGCATAGGCGACCACGTTGGCCGGGGCTTCCTCGAACGAATGGCCAAGGTCAGGGTCAACCCGGACGGTCCAGTCGTCGCGCGCCAGCAAGGCAGCTTCCACAGTGTCATGGCTGAGGATATGTCCGCCAAAGGGCGGCTTGCCGGACAGGGCCGCCATGCCGCAGGATTCGGCGAAGGCCCGCACACGGATGAGGGCGTTGTGGCCCCAGAACGGGCCTTCCGTGCCCTGCAGCGCGGCAACACCGCGCGTAAAGACGGGCGAATAAAAGGCGGCGGAGAACTGCAGCACACGGCCGAACAGGGTGCTGAGCCCGATGACCTGCGGCAGCGACTGCAGCAGGCCGAGCTTCGGGTCGGCCTCCATCCGGCGCACCATTTCAATGATCGTATCGCCGCGCATCAGGCTGTCGGCGTCGAGCACCAGCATGAACTCGTAGGCCCCGCCGGAGGTGCGGATAAAGTCTGAGATATTGCCGGCCTTGCGGCCAATGTTCTGGGTGCGGTTGCGGTAGTAGAGCCGTCCACCGGCCTTCAACTGGATGAGGGCAGCGCGATAGGCTTCTTCCTCGGCCGCGACACTGGCTGACCGGGTGCTGTCGGACAGGACGTGGAAGTCGAAGAGGTCGCCGTAGCCGGCCTGTTCGATCGAGCGGTACATGGCCGCGATGCGGGCAAAGACCGGGCCGGTGTCCTCGTTGTAAACGGGAACGAGGATGGCGGTGCGCTGGGTCGGGCGGCCATTGAGGGTGGCAACCGGGGGCGGGTTGAACAGCACCCCGAGAATGGCGGTACAGGCGCCCCAGGCAAGCCAGAAGGCGGTGAGCACGATCAGGCCGACGCGCAGGATGTCGACCCAGTCAAAGCCATCGGACTGGACCACGGTGCCGAACATGGAAGCGGCGGCAACCGTCATGGTCGCCGCCAGCACGATGGCTCCAACCCGCCGGATGGCCACTGCGAAGCGGCCCTCCCCCGTGCCGATCATGTCAACCTCCGACTGACGAGCGCGGACCGACCAGTCCGCGCAGGAAGGCGCGGAAGCCGGACGCGGACAGGTCCAGCCGGCCCTGCAGGTCGTGTTCGGGCATGGCAAGGCCGACGCGCGGCTGCGGCAGCGGCGCACAGGCCGCAACGGCGGCGACAAGATCCGGCTCGCCGCTGGCCAGCAACTCCTCCACCGAACCGGCAACGCCCAAGTGAACCATGGCCGCCGCCAGCGCGCCCAAAAGCGTTGCATCATCGAGGTCGGGCCGGCCGAACCGCTCCCGCACCAGCGCGATGCCCCGGGTCAGCGGATCGGCAGGCGATGCCACACAGGTCATATCGTCCATCAGAGCCTCCTGGTCTTTCAGAACAACTGCACTCATACCGTTTGGTTCCATTGATACATCCAGGTCTCGGTCACCGGCTTGCCGTTGAGGGCCAGAGACAAGGTCATTTCGGAGGGGCGGCCGGCATCTTCGCGCAACAGGTCGAAGATATACCGCCAGGTCCCGCTTTCCACTTGTTGCAGAACAGGGTTCTGCACGCTGGCGTTCTGCACCCACAGGCGCGCCTCCAGCGCCGCATCCGTGCCCACACCGGTCAGCGGACCGCCCTTGAACTCGACCACGAACTTGCGCAAGGCGTCATCATAATCGGAGGCGGCTGTGCCGCCGTGTCCGGCGCGCGTATGCAGCACCTGGGCCAGATCCGTTCCCGGCTCAGGCTCGCGGCCCCAGTACATGCGATAGCGGAACCGGTATTCCGAGCCCGCCTCAGCGCGGGTATCCGGGATCCAGAAGGCGACGATGTTGTCGTGGATTTCCTTTTGCGAGGGAATTTCCGCCAGCATGATGTGGCCGCGTCCCCAGTCGTCCAGCGGCTCGATCCAGAGCGAGGGACGGCGCTCGTAATGCGCCTCCATGTCCTGGTAGCTGGCGAAGTCACGGTCCCGCTGCAACATGCCGAAACCCTTGGGGTTTTCCGCCGTGAAGAACGAAAGGGCCAGGTTGCGCGGGTTGACCAGGGGACGCCACTGGCGCTCGCCCGACTGCTGCAGGATCAGAAGGCCGTCGCTGTCATGCACCTCGGGGCGGTAATCGTCGAAGCCGAGCTTGTCGTTCTCGCCGTAGAGATACATCGAGGTCAGCGGTGCAATGCCAAGGCGCTCGACGCTGTCGCGCAGGAAAATCCGTGCGTCGACCTCGACCTCGGTGTTGATGCCCGGCGTGATCCGGAAGGAATAGGCGCCAGTGACGCGCTCGCTCTCCATCTCGGCATAGACGCGGATAATGTTCTGGCCCGGCTGGGGCCGCTCGATAAAGAAGCGGGTGAAACGCGGGAACTCTTCCGGCCGGCCGGCCGCGGTATCGATGGCCAGACCACGGGCGGACAGGCCATAGATTGAGCCCTTGCCGAGCGCCCGGAAATAGCTCGAGCCGAGAAAGGCGATCAGTTCGTCGCGGTAGTCGGGACGGTTCAGCGGATAGTGCATCCGGAACCCGGCAACGCCCGGAAGGTCGATGGCTTCGTAATCGGCGGCGACCAGCGGTTCGCGATACTCGAAGTCCGCGCCCGTGAAATGCATTTCCCGCAGCACCGGGCCGTCGATCTCGAAGATCTGCACCGGCTTGGTGTAGAGCCCGCCGGGATGGAAGGCCTGCACCTCGTAGCCGAGATCGTCGTTGCGCCAGATCGCCCGGTCCGAGCGGAAGCGGATCGCGCGATGCTGGTCATAATCGAGTTGGGCGAACTTGTCGGGAAGGCCGATAACGGTCTCCTGATACCCCTGCTGCGCGGATTGGCGCATCCGCTCGACCATGTCGTCGAAGGAAAAGGCCGGGGCTGCAGGAGGGGCTGCAGGAGGCGCTGCCGGCGGGGCCGGTTGCTGTTGCGCCTTGGCCGAACCGGCAAGAAGCGGCAGGGCACCTGACAGGGCACCCAGACACAGGGAACTGGTCACAAGAAACTTGCGTCGGTCGATCACGTTGTCTGCCCGAAGGAGGTGGTACACCAGCGATGTAGGGAGGCCTTGCGCGTTCTTTCGACTGCACGGCTATGCGGCAATAATATGAGGGACTTAGGCCTCTCGTCCATCGAAATGCTGCAACGCGGCACGTCGAGCCTCATTATTTTTGTCGCATGATGACTTTTAAACCATCAACCCGTTAACAAGCCGCCTCATCGCAACCTGCTTCTGTTTATTTAGGTGGCAATTAAGGCAGGAATTCGGGGCAAAAGATGCGCTTTGGTTAAACTTCGTTAATCCGGGCAACAACTTCATTTGCCAGCGCCAATGCCGATGTCAATCCGGGCGACTCAATGCCCATCAGCACCGCCAGCCCGGCATGGCCATGCTGCGTCGGACCATCGATGCGGAAATCAGCTGGCGGATCTTGTGGCCCCCCAAGTTTGGGACGGATTCCGGCGTAATCGGGCATCAGCGCATCATCGGGCAGGGCCGGCCAGTAGCGCCGGATCGAGGCGGCAAAGCGGGCACTCCGCTCCGGGTCAACCCGATAGTCCTCCGTCTCGATCCACTCCACATCCGGGCCGAACCTTGCCTGTCCGCCCAGATCCAGCGTCAGATGGATGCCGAGGCCGCCGGGTTCGGGAACCGGATAAATCAGATGGGAAAATGGTGCCCGACCGGACAGGCGGAAGTAGCTGCCTTTCGCAAGGCCGAAACGGGGCAGAGGATATCCCGGCAGGCCAGAGACAAGCGCCGCAGTTCCAAGTCCGCTCGCAAGCACAAGACGGCGACAAATCAGCCGATAGCCGCCCTCCCCGCCGATCTCAAGCGCATAGGACCCATTCAGCGGCTCGACACGGACCACAGCCGTGTTGAGCACGACCTGGCCGCCAGCCGCCTCCAAATCCCCCTGCAGCGCCAGCATCAGGCCATGACTGTCAATGATGCCGGTCGAGGGGGAATGCAGCGCTGCGACGCAGTCGAGCGCCGGTTCAAGCGCCAGCGCAGCCTTGCGATCAAGCCGTTCCAGATCGGTGACGCCATTGGCCGCAGCAGCCATGGCAATCGCCTCCAGACGCTCCGCCTGGGCAGCATCCGCCGCCACGATCAGCTTGCCGATACGGCGGTGCCCAACACCGCGCTCGGCGGCATAGGCATAGAGCAGGTCGCGGCCTGCAACGCAGAGCCGCGCCTTCAGGCTGTCCTTCGGGTAATAGATCCCGGCGTGGATGACCTCGGAATTGCGGGCGCTTGTCTCCGAGCCGATGAGGCCGTGGCGCTCCAGCACCATCACCTCATCTCCGGCAAGCGCCAGCGCCCGGGCAACCGCAAGCCCGACCACCCCGGCGCCGATGACGACAGTCTCAATATCGATCATGGACCGGGGTCCCGCCTTCCAGCCGTCCTGTTACCACCAGCGGCTGGCGGTGAAGCGGCCAGCCGCCTTCTCGATCACCTCGGCGACCT
Source organism: Pannonibacter sp. (assembly GCF_051860505.1). Taxonomy (NCBI): domain Bacteria; kingdom Pseudomonadati; phylum Pseudomonadota; class Alphaproteobacteria; order Hyphomicrobiales; family Stappiaceae; genus Pannonibacter; species Pannonibacter sp. The sequence continues at coordinate 134,821 of NZ_JBHYDX010000007.1, forward strand.
GGAACAGCGTCTCCTCGTCAAAGGGACGGCCGATCAGCTGCAGGCCAAGCGGAAGACCGGAGGCCGACAGGCCAGCGGGAACCGACAGGCCCGGCAGGCCGGCCATGTTCACCGTCACCGTGAAGATGTCGTTGAGATACATGGCGACCGGATCGGTGATCTCGCCCGGCGCAAAGGCCGCATCCGGGGTTGCCGGCGTCAGGATCGCATCGACGCCTGCCTCGAAGGCAAGGTCAAAGTCGCGCTTGATCAGGGTACGGACCTTCTGGGCCTTCAGGTAATAGGCGTCGTAATATCCTGCCGACAGCACGTAGGTGCCGATGAGAATGCGGCGCTGGACTTCCGAGCCGAAGCCGGCGGCGCGGGTGTTCTCATACATGTCGACGATGTCATTGCCCGGCACGCGCAGGCCGTAGCGGACGCCGTCATAGCGGGCAAGGTTCGAGGACGCCTCGGCCGGGGCAACGATGTAATAGGCCGGCAGCGCGTATCTGGTGTGCGGCAGCGAGATGTTGACGATCTCGGCGCCGGCGTCCTTCAGCCAGGCGATGCCCTGCTGCCACAGCGCCTCGATCTCGGCCGGCATGCCGTCGACGCGGTATTCGGCCGGAATGCCGATGCGCAGGCCCTTTACGGACTTGCCGAGCGCGGCTTCGTAGTCCGGAACCGGCAGGTCAACCGAGGTCGTGTCCTTCGGATCGACGGAGGCCATGGACTTCAGAAGGATGGCGCAGTCACGCACGGTCTTGGCGATGGGGCCGGCCTGGTCGAGCGACGAGGCGAAGGCGACAACGCCCCAGCGCGAGCAGCGGCCGTAGGTCGGCTTGATGCCGACAGTGCCGGTGAGTGCGGCCGGCTGGCGGATCGAGCCGCCGGTGTCAGTGGCGGTGGCGCCGAGGCAGAGGCTGGCGGCAACAGCGGCAGCCGAGCCGCCAGAGGAACCGCCGGGAACCAGCGCCTGGTCAGACCCGGTCTTGCGCCAGGGATTGACCACGTTGCCATAGTAGGAGGTCTCGTTCGACGAGCCCATGGCGAACTCGTCCATGTTCAGCTTGCCGAGCATGACCGCGCCATCGGCCCACAGGTTGGACGTAACGGTCGATTCGTACTCGGGCTTGAAGCCGTCGAGGATGTGGCTGCAGGCCTGGGTGTGCACGCCCTTGGTCGCGAACAGGTCCTTGATGCCCAGCGGCAGACCTTCAAGTGCGCCGCCCTCGCCCTTGGCAAGGCGCGCGTCGGAGGCCTTGGCCATGTCGCGGGCCTGCTCGCCGGTCACCGCCACATAGGCGTTGATCTTCGGATTGGCGGCCTCGATGGCGCCGAGGAAAGCCTCGGTCAGCTCGGCCGAGGAAAAGGACTTGGCCTTGAGTCCGTCGCGGGCCTCGGCGAGGGTCAGGTTGGTCAGATCGGTCATGGTTCGGTCCTCGCCCGCTTATTCGACAACTTTCGGGACAACGAAGAAGTTGTCCTCGGTGACCGGCGCGTTGGCGACGACCTTTTCCGGATAGCCGCCATCGGTGACGCCATCCGCGCGCTTCTTCATGGTCTGGGCGACGACAGAGGTCAGCGGCTCGACGCCGTCGATGTTGACCTCGTCCAGCTGCTCGACGAAGCCGAGGATGGCGTTGAGTTCGCCGGTCATGCGGGCGGCACTCGCCTCGTCGACCTTGATGCGCGCCAGACGCGCCACCCGCTTCACTGTCTGAATGTCTACGGACATGACAAGTTCCTGAAATTTGCGCCGTTTCCAGCCGGGATCCATGGCATCGCGACAATGCCTTGATGCTGTTCTTGGCGGCCTTCTCGGAAAAACACAAGCCGCAGGACAGGGTTGCATGGCGGCGGAGCTATATTTACGGTATCGGGCATGACCGTATTGACAAGAAAGCCCGCCCGGGGACGGCCCCGCCAAGGCGCCCTGACCGCCCGCATCGTCGCCGCCGCGATCGAGGAACTGGCGAGCCATGGCCCGGACCGGGCGTCGCTGGCGCGGATTGCCCGGACCGCCGGCACCAGCCAGCAGGCCCTCGCCCGGCGCTGGGGCGCAAAGTCCGAGGTACTGGCCGGTGCGCTGGAGATGGCGCTTGGCGCCCTCCCCGGCCCGCAGATCCTGCGCGGCAGCGGCCATGGCGCCACGGCCGAGGACCTGACCCGGTGCCTTGGCACCAGCCTTGCCCCGCTGGCCGGCACATCGCTGGGACAAGCCTACAGCATCGCCCTGACCGCCAGCGGCGATCACGCAGCCTTGCGGACTGTTGCCCTTGAGCACGAGGCACGGCTGCGGCTGACCCTGCGCCAAATCCTGATCGCCACGCCCTTTGAGGCCGAAATGGACGCCCGCATTGCGCTGGGGCTTGGCTTCCTGCGACTTGCCGTCGCGACGCCGGAGCCGGCGCCGGACAGGGAGCAACTGCGCCGCGTTGCCGAACTGATCCTCGGCCTGATCGCGCCGCGTGCACCGGTCACCCCGGACACGGCTGGCGATGAGGAAGATGGAATGCCGGGGCTCTAGCCTGTGCCACGCGCCGGCGGCATGCAGGCAGTCGTGGCGGCGAGTTGAACCGTCCGGCGTTCCGGTCTAAGAGGTTGCCGCTGTCCCGCAGGGACGATCTTACCCCACGACGGATCGGACGCACCGCATGTCGCTTGAACAGCTTTTCCGCACCTATCGCGCTCCCGCAGAGGCGCTGCGCGCCGAAGACGGCCGGTTCGTCAACTTCCTCGGTGTGTCGACCGCCGCCAGCATCCTGCCGCAGGGCCCGGCCCTGTCCGGCAAGGTCTATGACGACATCCCGCTCCAGGGCGACAGCGTGTTTGCTGGCGCTGCCGAATACCAGGCGCTGCTGACCGCCATCGATGCCTGCAAGGCGCAGCCGAGCCTGACGGTCGCCGAGTTCGGCGCGGGCTGGGGCCCCTGGGTGTCCGCTGCCGGTGTCGTCGGCAAGCGTCTCGGCATCAAGGACATCCGCCTGATCGCCGTCGAGGCGGACAGCGAGAAATACAAGCTGATGCAGGCGCATCTGGCCCACAACGGCCTCGCCGGTCAGGACGGGGTGAGCCTCGCGACCTATGAGGGCGCGGTCTGGCACAGCGACACGACGCTGAATTTCCCCAAGAACATCGTTGCCGTCGATTTCGGTGGCCGGGTCAGCGAGACGAGCCACAGCACCGACTATCGCGGCATGGCCTATGAGACGACGGAAATCCGCGCCTATGCGCTGGAAAGCCTGCTGAAGGGCGAGCGCGCCATCGACTACATGCATGTGGACGTGCAGGGCGCTGAATACGAGATCCTGTCCCGCGCGAGCGACCTGATGAACGAGAAGGTGAAATACCTGTTCATCGGCACCCATTCGCGCCTGATCGACGGCCAGCTGCTGGAGCTGCTGCACAAGTGGGGCTGGGACATCCGCTTCGCCAACCCGTGCCAATTCGTGTTCAACCGGTCGATCCCGACCATCGAGGGCATGACGGTGGCCGATGGCGAGATCTTTGCCGTCAACACCCGGCTGGCCGGCTGACGAAACCCGGCGAGCGCCCTGCCCTCACCTCACGGCAAGGTGATCGGGTCCGCATGTCCCTGATTGCGGCAATTTGACGACAACGGCAGCCCTTGCCATTGCGCTTGGGATGATTCGCCCGTATGTTGAGTAATTACTATTTAGCTGCGAGGGAGTGTTTCCCTCGCTTTGTAACCCGTTTCGGACCGTGCCTGTTCCCCATGATCGCTCTCCTCCAGGGCATCAGGAGGCGAACGGCGGGGACCGGAGCAAACAGGAACGGATCCAGAGTATGGTCAAGACCGTTGGTTCCCAGGCGCTTGTCGACCAGGAGCATAATGCCGTGCAGCTGCGCAAGGCGGCTGGCGAATGGCTGAAGTCCATGCGGGAAGCGCGTGGCCTGTCGCAGACCGAACTCGCCGAACTGGTTGGCGTGGACTACTATTCCTTCGTATCGCAGATCGAGAACGGCCGTGGCCGCATCCCGGCTGGCCGTTTTGCCAAGTGGGCCGATGCCCTCGGCATGAAGCGCAAGGAATTCGTTTACCATATCCTGCGCTACTATGAGCCGGTTGTGTTCGAACTGCTGTTTGAAGACATCGAGCAACAGTCCGCCTGATTATTCCGGGTAACTGCACTCCGCGCTTCGCATTCCTTTCCGGATCAGCCATAGTCTGGCTTGACCGCACTTGCTCACGGATCGCCGACGCATGTCGCTTCTGTTCTTCTCTCCCCGCTCCGCGCAGCCTGCCCCGTCCAACACGGGTGACTGGCGCCAGCAGGAACTCGCCGAAATCTACCGGGTGCTGCACCTTTTGCAGCAGAACGGGCTTGGCGTGGATCTGGATCGGGGCGTGACGGATCGTGACGAGCCCTGGGCGGTGTTCTTCGACCCGACGGGCGACGACGTGTTCCTGCACCTTGCCCGGCTCTCCGGCGAATACATCATGGTCAGCGAGCCGCTGAACGTGAAGGTGAAGGCGCGGAACTTCCGTCAGGCGGTGGACCAGTTCGAGGCGGCGATCAGCGGCAAGCTGCAGCAGAATCGCGAGCGTCCGGGCAATGTGGTCAGCCATCCGGCCGCGCAGTTGCTGTTCTCGCTTGTTGCCGTATTCCTAGTCGTCAAGAGCAAGGCTGCGCAGGCGCATGAGATCGACGAAGACAGCAATGGCTTCGACGAGATCAGCCACAGCCAGCTTGCCAAGATCCGCGCCGTTCTCGCCCGTCTGCAGGAAAGCGTCGACAATCCGGTGATGATGGCGGCCATGGTCGGCGCGATCGTCGTCACGGCTGGGCTCGTCCGCGATGACCTGAACAAGGATATCTCGGCGGACGACGCGCATAGCGATGCGCTTGCGCTCGATCACAACCCTGTCTCCGACAAGGTTACCCTGGCCGATGCATCGGAACAGATCATCCGTGACGTCGACAGCCGGATCGTTGCGGGTGAAGAGCCTCAGCAAGCAAACGTTTCCAGCGATGACGCGCCGAGGCATCTGGCAGACCTGCAGGTCGCCCGGCATGAGACAAACATCCAGGCCGCCAAGATCCAGGATGCATCAACCGGCCAGACGGTAGCCGCCACTCAGGGCACGCATGAAGAGAATGCCGCAAGCAATGCGGCAGCAACGTCAGGCGGCAGCGCGACCGGACGCCCGGCATCCACAGCCGACCAGATCGCCAAGTCGAGCGGTTCGACCAGCAGTTCTTCTGCAGACAAGGACACAGGCGACAGCGTTGGCTCATCGGCTATCGTCCTTGTCGCCGCAGCTCAGGCGTTCGAAAGCTCAGTGCCGACCGGACTGTCGTTCGACAGCAAGGCCATGGTTGCCGTAACCATTGGCGCAGACGCAACTGAAGTCCTGCCGATCGTCGCAACCTCCGACACCGCCAATGCGGTGACGAGCTTCGACAGTGCCGCACCTTCGGCCGCCCTGGCCCTGAAGGACAACAGCAGCCAGTTGCTGAACTCCCTCCCCGGCGCCGATGTTAGCTCGCTGGTCCGCAGTATCGTGACTGCCTTCGAACAGGTGAATGTCTACAGCTACGGACCGAACTTCCTGTTCGTGGTCGATACGGATGTGGTTGTGCATGAAGGTGACCAGATCGCCTTCGTCAACACCCAGTTCGGTGACGACATCACGATTTCCTTCATCGGAACCCGTGCGGCTTTCGATGCGGCAGGCGTTTTCATCGCCTGAGGCGGAAAGCCAACGATGACACAAGGCAGCCGAACGGCGCCTGACGAGGAAAGGCATCCGCCACGCGCGGGTGCCTTTTTTGTTTGGGTCAGGGGCGCGGCTGACCGGCTTGCAGGAACATCAGATAGGCAACGACATCGGCCTTTTCCTCGTCGAACAGGCGGAAGGTCGGCATCGGAAAGTGGTCCTCGTTGAGGAAGCGCCGGAAATAGGCCTCGTCATGGTCAGGCAACTGGACGATCGCTTCATAGGGTGGCCCATCGAAGGCGGAGGCGTCCTGGCCGGATCGCGGATGGCAGTCGCGGCACCAGGTTTCGATCACGGCTTCGCCGCGCCGGGCAGCGGCCTCATCGGCAAGCGCCGGCAGGACGCCGGACCAGACAAAAAGCCCCGTGGCCAGGGCAAGACCCGTCCGGTTGGCGAGAACGGCTGCTATCCGCAGCTTGAGCCAGATCTCCGAAATCACCCGCATCTCCTTGTGCTGCATTCACAATCGCGCACAGGAACACAAGCTAGCGTAAACAGCGCAGCTCGCTTTGACCGGGGTCAAGGCGAGCTGACTATCGCGTGAGGCTTCGCAGGCGTCAGGACGCCTTGCCGGCGCGATTGCCGAGAAGGCCTTGCAACACATAGGCAAGGACAGTCAAGCCGCCGGCCCCGGCCACGCCGATCAGGATCAGCGCGATCACATCAATAGGTCCACCGATGTCGGAGAAGCCCGAACTGGTGACGAACTGCACGAACAGGATCGCGGCAATGGCGCCGATGGGGGCCAGGAGTTCGGCCCGCACAAGGCGCGAGGCAACCAGCTTGCGGTCCCTGAGGACGACAAACAGGAACGCCAGCGTGACCAGGACAGCGCCTGCCACCAGAGCCCAGAACAGGCTCATGCCGAACATTTCTTCGAAGACGGCAATCATCATGCCGGGCGTCAGTTCTTTCATGGTGTCTCCCCCTCAGGCGCGGCCGCGCAGCATGGCGTTATAGGTGGCCTTCAACGCCACTTCCTTCATCAGCCAGGACACCCAGAGTTCTTCCAGCGGCGCGATCACACCGGGGAAGGACGGCACGAGATTGTCCTTGTAGTCGAACTCGATCAGCATCGCCCGGCCGATCCGGGTGATCATCGGGCAGGAGGTGTAGCCATCGAAGCTGGCGGTCCCCTCCTTGCCGGAAAGCGCGGCAACGAGATGATCCTCGACCACCGGCACTTGCCACTTGACGCTGGCCGCCGTCTTGCCCTTCGGCACGCCGGCAATGTCACCGACGGCAAAGACTTCGGGGAACCGGACGTGCCGAAGCGTGTGCTTGTCGACTTCCGCCCAGCCCTGCTTCACCCAGGGCCCGTCCTGCCAGGGCAGCGGGCTGTTCAGCACCACATCGGGCGCCCGCATCGGCGGGATGATGTTGGTGAAGTCGTAGCCGATGTCCTTCGGCCCGTCCGGCGTCTGGAAGGTCGCGATCTTCTTGCCCGGATCGATGGCACTCATGACATGATCGCGGCGCACCTCGATACCCCGGTCCTCGAACAGCATGCGCAGTTTCTCGTTGACGATGGGGACGGAGAACAGCGCCTTGTTGTGCGCCGCATAGACCATCTCGAGCTTGCCCCGGGTGCCCTTGCGGCGGGCAATGTCGTCGGTCAGGAACGCGTATTTGAGCGGCGCGCCGGCGCATTTCATTTCCGTGGCCGGACGCGAGAACAGGCCGACGCCGCCCTTTTCGGTAAAGCGGCTCATCTCGGCATAGGTCAAGGCGGCATAGTCGGGTCCGGCATAGACCGAGCCGATGCCGTTCTTGCCGATGAGATCCATCGACATGCCTTCGATCTGGCCATAGTCGAGTGTCAGGCCCGTGGCGAGGATGAGGAAATCATACTCGAGATCCTTGCCGGAAGCCGTGGTCACCTTGCGGGCGACCGGATCGATGTTGGCAGCCGCCTCCTCGACCAGCGTGACGCCGGAGGGCAGCCAGTCGGTCGTCGAGGTGACGGAATAGGACGCCGGCTTCAGGCCGGCGGCAATGAGCGTGAAGCCCGGCTGGTAGAGATGCTGCTTGCGACCATCGACGATGGTGATGCTGGCACCGCTCAGCCGGTCGACGAGACGGTTGGCCAGCGCTGTTCCGGCAGCCCCTGCCCCGAGAATAACGATGCGGGCCTTGGTCTGAACGGCAGACGCGCGGGCCTGGGTTGCCAGGGCCCCCAGCGCACCGGCTCCACCGGCGGCCATGAAGACTTTCAGGAAATTGCGACGATCCAGGGCGATATCGTCTGGCTGGCGGGTCATGCGTGCGCCCTCCATTTGCCAAGGCTGATACCGGGCAAGCCCCGATGGCGCATGAAGTCCTGCATGTCGATCCTCCTCAATCTGATCCAGGGGCTGCGCTCTCTCCCGCAACCAGGCCTCACAAACCGACTGCAAGACCACGTCCCTGTTTCCTGCGGATCTTATAGTTCATTTAATTCGAAAATAAAGAACTAAAAGGCCGCAGATCTGCCGGTCAGGCGCGCAAATGGTCGGCTTCTGCATTCGCATACACTATTCCAAATCTACGCCCATCGGCATGGATCACCAGTCCGGGGAAATCCTAGTGGCAATTTCCCAGGTTCGACTGATGGCGGGATTTCATCCCTCAATATCTGCCAGACCTGCGGCACTCGGCGTGCAGAGTTCCCTGGCGACATACCTTTGCTCAGAGCATCGGCACGGGATGCAGATCGGATTGCCGGGCCTCGGGGGCCGCTTCCACAGGCTGATGGGTGAAGCCACCGACATCGGCAAAGGGTTCTGCATCCCGGGCGATCTCCACCGGGCTGAAGCCATAGGAGACGATCAGTTCTGCAAGCGAACGCAGGGCATCGCTGTGGATCCGTTCATAGCCATGGCTGGCATCAACGCCGAAGGTGGCCAGCGCCGTGCGCACATCCGCCCCCGCTTCGACCGCCGCTGCAGCATCCGAGCGATAGTAGCGAAAGACGTCCTTCTGCATCTGGATGCCGTTGGACTTGCACAACTGGGCGAGCTTGCGCGTCAGATGATAGTCAAAGGGCCCGGTCTGATCCGCCATGCAGAGCGTGACGCCGAACTCCGATGAATTCTGCCCCGGTGCCGAAGTGCCATTGTCGATGGCCACCAGCGCGGCAATGTCCGGCGTCAGGATCGACCCGGCGCCGTGTCCGGTCTCCTCTGCGATGGTGAAGAGGAAATACAGGTCCACGGCCGGCACTTGCGACGAGACTCTCAGAGCCTTGAGCGCGGCGAGCATGACGGCCACACCGGCCTTGTCGTCCAGATGCCGGGAGACGATATAGCCATTGGGCAAGAATTCCGGCTGTGGGTCGATGGCAATGATATCGCCAACTTCGATGCCGAGCCGATCGAGGTCAGCCTGGGTGCGGGCGTGGGCATCGATCCGCGCCTCGACGTGCTGCCAGCCAACCGGTGCGGTATCGACCTCGTCATTGAACGTGTGCCCCGATGCCTTGAGCGGCAGGATGCTGGCGCGAAAAGCTCCGGAGGACCCGAATACGGTCCCCCTTGCACCTTCGGCGAAACGGGCGGACCAATGGCCGATGGGTACCAGCTCCAGCCTGCCGTTTTCCTTCAGCCGCTTCACCTGGGCCCCGAGTGTATCGAGATGGGCGACGATTGCCCGGGCGGGCCGCGGCGCCGCACCGGCCAGGCGGGCGCGAATGGCGCCGCGCCGTGTCATCTCATAAGGCACACCGAGATCATCCAGAAACTGGCAGAGCCGGCGGGCAATTTCGTCCGTGAAGCCGGTCGGGCTCGGGATCGCCAGCAGCTCGGAAAGGGTCTCGCGCAGATAGACCGCATCGATCACAGCAACGCTCACGCCTCCCTCCCGCGCCAGACTTCGCGCACGGGCTGGGGCATCGACAGCGGGAACAGGAAGTCGATGAACCGTTCGGCAGTCGGTTGCGGCTCATGATTGGCAAGGCCGGGGCGCTCATTCGCCTCGATGAAGCGATAGAAGGGATCGCGCGGGGACTTCACCATGAAGTCGATGCCGGTGACCGGGATCTCGATCGCCTTGGCCGCGCGGACAGCCGCCTCGATCAAGGCTCCATGGGTCTCACCGGTAACGTCGTGAATGGTCCCGCCCGTGTGGAGATTGGCGGTCTTGCGCACCTGCAAGGTCCGGCCGGCTGGCAGCACATCGTCGAGACAGACGCCCTCCAGGGCCAGACACCGCTCCGTTTCCGCATCGACGGGAATGGTGGACTCGCCCCCCGTCGCCGCAGACCTGCGCCGCGACTGGGCTGCAATCAGCTCGGCAACCGGTGTCCGCCCGTCGCCAGTAACCTCCGGCGGGCGGCGCACGGCAACGGCCACCACCTTGTAGTCGATCACCACCAGCCGCAGGTCCATGCCCTCGACATATTCCTCGACCAGCACTTCGCTGCAGGTCTTGCGGGCGATGTCGATTGCGGCACGGGTCTCGTCGAGCGCGGTGAGGCCGATGGCGATCCCCCGCCCCTGTTCCCCGCGTGCCGGCTTGACCACCACCTGCTTGTGCAAGGCCAGAAAGCGCGCTAGCTCCTTGTCGCTGCCTGCAACCAACTGCGCCGGGACGCTGACACCTGCGGCCTCGACCACGCGCCGGGTGACTGACTTGTCGTCGCAGATCGACAGGGCGACGCCGCTGGTGAATTCGGACAGGGATTCCCGGCATTTCACCGAGCGCCCGCCGTAGGACAGGCGGAAGAAGCCGGCCTCAGCATCCATCACTTCGGCCCGGATTCCGCGCCGCCGGGCTTCGTTGACGATGATCCCGGCGTAAGGGTTGAGGGCTTCGGTGGTGGCCGGGCCGGCATAGAGCGCCTCGTTGATGGTGTTTTTCTTCTTGACGGTGAAGAAGGGAACACGGACGAAGCCGAGCTTCTCGTAGAGCCCGATGGCAAGCTCATTGTCATGCAGCACCGACAGATCGAGATGCGCCCTGCCCCGCCCCATGAAGAGTTCCGCAAGACGGCGCACAAGGGCCTCGCCGACGCCGGGAAACCGGGCCTGCGGCGAGACGGCAAGGCACCACAGCGACGCTCCCGGATCGGCCCCGCCCGAAATACGGTCGTGATCAACCCCCATCGCTGTCCCGACGATCTCGCCGGTTTCGTCCTCCTCGGCGACAAGCACCGAGATGGCCCGGGGATCAAGGCCGGTCCAGAAGAACTCCGGCGGCACCGGAACCATGCCGCGCTTGGCATAAAGCTGGTTGATCGCTTCCGCGTCCGTGCGCGAGCAGATCCGCCGCACATGAAAGCCCGCGCGCCGGTCCTTCGCCGCCCGGTAGGTGGCGAGGTCCACCCGGAACATGTGGGACGGATCCAGGAACAGGTCCTGGGGCGCGGCGGCGAGGAGGACATGCGGATCACGGACATAGACGGCGATATCGCGCTTGCCCGGACCCTCCTCCAGGAGGGCACTCACCAGCGCCTGAGGGTCGTCATAGGTCGAGCCCAGATGCAGACGGCCCCAGCCGCAATCGATGGCGACGTTGCTATCGCCCGGAGCGTTGTCCATGCGGATTTCCGGCTTGAGCGTTTCCCCGCGCAGGCGGCGCAGGCGGTGGTCAAACGCGCGGCGGCGGCGCGGCACATCGAGATCGGCCATGGTCAGATCCCTTGCTCCTGCAGCCAGAGTTCAAGAAGCGCCACCTGCCACAGGGACGAGCCGCGCAGCTTGGTCAGGTGGGCCTTCGGATCGGCAAAGAGGGTTTCGAGATAGGCGGGGCGAAACAAGGACCGCTCGCGGGCGGCCGGCCCGGTCAACGCGTCCCGCACCATCGCCAGCGTGTCGCCTTCGAGATATTTCAGCGCAGGCACCGGAAAATAGCCCTTCGGCCGGTCGATGACCTCCGACGGGATCACCTTGCGGGCCGCTTCCTTCAAGACGCCCTTGCCCCCATGGGCAAGCTTGTGTTCGGGCGGAATGCGGCCGGCCAGTTCCACCAGCTCGTGGTCGAGGAAGGGCACGCGGGCCTCGAGCCCGAAGGCCATGGTGTGATTGTCGACCCGCTTCACCGGGTCATCGACTAGCATCACATTCGTATCGAGCCGCAACGCCTTGTCGACCGGATCAGATGCCCCGGCAGCCGCAAAATGGCTGCGGACGAGCGCCAGGCTCTCGTCCTCCTGCGGGAGATAGTCCGGGTTGACCTGCTGCCGCAATTCGCTGTCACTGCGGTCAAAGAAGGCAGCAGCATAATCGGACGCCGGATCATTGGAGCCGGCCAGCGGCGGGTACCAGTGATAGCCGCCGAAAACCTCGTCCGCGCCCTGCCCGGACTGGACCACGCTGATATGGCGAGAAACCTCGCGCGACAGCAGGTAAAAGCCGATATTGTCATAGGACACCATGGGCTCGGACATCGCCCGGATGGCGTTCGGCAACTCCGCCAGCATGTCCGTCGAAGGCACGAAGATGCGATGATGATCAGTGCCGTAGTGCCTGGCAATCAGGTCGGAATAGACGAACTCATCGCCCTTCTCGCCGTTTGCCGCCTCGAAGCCGATGGAGAAGGTGGCCAGGTTCTGCTGTCCCTCCTCTGCCAAGAGACCGACGATGACGCTGGAATCAACACCGCCAGACAGAAGCACGCCGACCGGCACGTCAGCGACCATGCGCCGCCGCACCGCCAGTCGAAGCTGTTCAAGGACCTGGTCGCGCCAGTCCGCAGCCGAACAGCCAAGGTCGGCCTCGGACCGCTCGAAACTCGGGCTCCAGTAGGTGACATCGGCATGGCTGCCGTCGCGCTCATAGGTCCGGATCGTGGCGGCGGGCAACTTTCGGACACCGGTGAGGATCGTGCGCGGCGCCGGCACCACGGCGTGCCAGGTCATGTAGTGGTGAAAGGCAACCGGATCGATCGACGTGTCGATGCCGCCGCCGGCCAGCAGTGCCGGCAAGGTCGAGGCAAAGGCGAGCTTGTCCGCCGACCGGGCAAGATACAGCGGCTTGATGCCGAAGCGGTCCCGCACCAGATGCAACCGGCCGCTGTCGCGCTCATAGACGGCAAAGGCGAACATGCCGTGGAAGCGCGGCACGGCTTCCGGGCCCCACTGCGCCCAGGCCTTCAGGATCACCTCGGTGTCGCTGGTGGAGGCAAAGCGCTGGCCAAGTCCGATGAGGTCGCGGCGGAGTTCCGCGTGATTGTAGATGCAGCCGTTGAACACCAGCGACAGGCCAAGTTCCGTATCCTGCATCGGCTGTGCGCCGCGTTCACTGAGGTCGATGATCTTCAGCCGCCGGTGGCCGAGCGCGATCCGTCCGTAGGCAGTGACACCCATGCCGTCTGGACCCCGGGCCGCCATCGCTCTCGCCATGCGATCTACCCGCGTCACGTCGGCCGCATCGCCGCCAAACACCACTTCTCCGCAAAGGCCACACATCCGCTGCCGATCTCCTTCTTGCCATTGTCGACAGAGGAAACATAGTGCTCTAATGATTAGAGTTCAAACTATAAGGTTCGAAATGTCCTCCAACTCGGAAGCAACACGTATTTTCAAGGCTTTACGCCGGATCGTTCGCGCAATCGATCTGCGCTCGCGCGAGGTTTCGCGCACATCGGGCCTGACAATTCCGCAAACGGTCGTGCTGCAGGCGATCCGCGATCTCGGTGAAGTCACCACAAAGGCGTTGTCCGAGCGGGCGGACCTCAGCCCGGCGACGGTCGTGACGATTCTCGACCGGCTGGAAGAACGCCAGCTCGTGGTCAGATACCGCTCCGACAGCGACAGACGGATTGTTCACGCCCGGCTTTCAGAGGGGGGAGCAGCATTGCTTGAGCGGGCGCCGCCGCTGTTGACGGAGGAATTCGAAGCCGCCTTCGCCAGAGCGGACCCCGCCGACCAGCGCCGGCTGGCGGAAGCCGCAGAGGAAATCGCCGCCCTGATGAACGCCAGCCGCATCGACGCCGCGCCGATCCTGACCACGGGGAACATGGTGGATCCCCCGCAGTCATAGAGTGCATTTGAGGGAAAAAGGCCTCTACCCGGCTCCCAGGCACAACTGCAGGGCTGCGGCCCTCGCGCCGCGGAGCGGAAACGGATCAGCCGGTTTCCATTTCTGGAAACCGGCTGGTCAAATCGAGTTTCGGCAATGGCAACAGGTCTCGCCCGTATCTGGTCTCTCTCAGGCCGGTGTGACGCCGCGCAGGCGTTCCGAGCGCCGGCGCAGCAGTTCCAGCACGGTCAGCAACACGACCGAGAGCACCACCATGATCGAGGCAACCGCCAGGATCGTTGGCGAAATCTGCTCGCGCAGGCCAATGAACATCTGCCACGGCAGCGTCTTCTGGCTGGCAGAGCCCAGGAACAGGACCACAACCACCTCATCGAAGGAGGTGATGAAGGCAAACAGCGCGCCGGAGACGACGCCCGGCAGGATCAGCGGCATCTGCACCTTGAAGAAGGTGGTGATCGGCCCGGCGCCCATGCTGGCCGCCGCCCGCACCAGGCTGTTGTCAAAGCCGACCAGCGTTGCCGTCACAGTGATGATGACGAAAGGCGTGCCAAGCACTGCATGGGCCATGACGACACCCCAATAGGTGCCCTGCAAGCCGATGCGGGAATAGAAGAAATACATGCCCGCCGCCGCGATGATCAGCGGCACGATCATCGGCGAGATCAGGATGGCCATGATCACCGAGCGGAACGGCACATGCGGCTGCGACAGGCCGATGGCGGCAAGCGTGCCGAGAACCGTGGCCAGCAGGGTTGCCGTCGGCGCGATCATGAAGGAGTTCTGCAGCGCCTTCTGCCAGTCCGGATTGGTGAAGAAGTCGCCGTAATGCTTGGTCGAATAGCCGGCCGGATCCAGCGCCAGCATTTCCGGCGTGAAGGTGAAGAAGTCCTGCGCATTGAAGGACAACGGGATGATCACCAGGATCGGGAACACCAGGAAGAAGAAGATGAGCCCGCAGAGGAGCCGGAACGTGTAGTGCCAGGTGCGTTGCAGCGGCGAGGCATAGGAGGGCAAGGAAGACATCGGCGCACTCCTATCCAAGCTTGACGTTATCGATGCCGACGACCTTGTCGTAGACATAGAAGAGGACGAGCACCGCCACCAGCAGCAGCGCGCCCAGCGCCGCCGCCAGACCCCAGTTGAGCGAACTGGAGATGTGATAGGCAATGCGGTTGGAGATGAAGATGCCGGACGTGCCGCCAACCAGTTCCGGCGTGATGTAGTAGCCGATGGCCAGGATGAACACGAGCACGGCCCCTGCCCCGATGCCGGGCACCGACTGGGGGAAGTAGATCCGCCAGAAGGCCGTCCAGTCATTGGCGCCGAGTGAGCGCGCCGCGCGCATGTAGGACGGCGAGATGGTCTTCATCACGGAATAGAGCGGCAGGATCATGAAAGGCAGCAGGATATGCGTCATGGCGATGATGGTGCCGGTGGCATTGTTCATCATCACGAGACGGTTGCCGTCACCGATCAGGCCGATCCAGACCAGCATGTCATTGATGACGCCCTGCTGCTGCAACAGCACCTTCCAGGCGGAGGTGCGCACCAGAAGGCTGGTCCAGAACGGCAGCAGCACCAGGATCATCAGCATGTTGGACGTGCGCATCGGCAGCTGCGCCAGGAGGAAGGCCACCGGATAGCCGATCAGCGCGCAGAGCAGCGTGATCGTGAGGCTCATCATCAGCGTGCGGCCAAACAGCATCAGATAGATGCGCTCGCCCTCGGGGAGCATCTCCACGCCGTCCATGGTCTGGCGGGCATCAAGGGCGGAGAGGAAATAGCCCTTGGTGGTGGTACCGGAATAGAGCTTCAAGGTGCGCCAGATCTGCGGGTCGCCCCAGGCACTGTCCGCAGCAATGAGCTGGCCCTTGATGTCATCGCCCTCGATCTTCTCGACCACGCGCCCGGACTTGCGCATCAGGCTGGAGAAGCCGGACTGTTCGTAGTTGAGGCGCGACCCGAGCCGGGTGTGCATCTTCTGAGCCACCGCCTCGCGCAGATCCTCGACAATCGCCGCATAGGCCGCCTCGCCCGGAAGTTCGTCGGTCTCCGGGTCCCACAGTTCGAGCGCAACCACTGTGCGCGGCAGGGTCTCGGGCACGATGGTGTTGTCGACCGAGCGCAACAGCATGTCGACGATCGGTGCCGCGAAGGTCAGCAGCACGAAGGCCAGCAACGGCAGGATCAGGACGAAGGCGCGCAGTTTCTCGCGCCTCAGCGCACGGGAAAGGCTCGCCTTGAGCGGCCGGCCATCCTGTGTCAGCACAGGGGCCTGCGCAGGCATATCTAGCTGGGTCATGAACTGTCCGGCATCGAGGAAACGGGGGCCGGGCGGGATCCGCCCGGCCCATATTCTGGCTTACTTGGCGAGCCAGACCTGGAAGGCCGCTTCGACCTCGTCCTGGTTGTCCGCCCACCACTCGATGTTGTTCACCAGATAGTTCTTCTGGTTGGCCGGGTTGGTCGGCATGTGCGGTGCCATCTCGATGCCGAGTTCGGCATGCTTGCCGACGAGCGGCTGCGACGAGGCGCGGGCCGGGCCATAGGAGATATACTTGGCCTGGTCAGCAAGTCGCTGCGTGTCGGTGGCGAACTGGATGTATTCCCTGATCAAAGGCAGCTTGTCTTCCTTGACGCCAGCCGGAATGATCCAGCCGTCGAAGTCGAACACCTGCCAGTCCCAGAGCATGGCGACCGGCTGCTTCTGCTCCTCGATGACGGAGAACAGGCGGCCGTTATAGGTCGAGCCGATAACCGCTTCACCGTCGGCAAGACGCTGCGGCGTTTCAGCGCCGGCCGACCACCAGATCACGTCCTTCTTGATGGTATCGAGCTTGGCGAGCGCCTGCTGGATGCCTTCCGGCTTGGACATCACTGTGTAAAGGTCATCCTTGGCAACACCGTCGCACAGGAGCGCCCATTCGATGTTCTTCTTCGGGCGCTTTTCCAGGCTGCGCTTGCCCGGGAACTTGGCCGTATCAAAGATGTCGCAGAGGCTGGTCGGGACCGCGCCGTTCCACTCCTTGACGTCGGTGCGATAGCCGAAGGTGGTGGAGAAGACGATCTGCGGAATGAAGCACTTGTTGATCATCGACGGGCCGAAGTCGACATAGGCTTCCGTGCCATCGGGTGCCTTGGCCAGCCACTCGGCCGGGTCGATTTCCATCGCCAGGCCTTCATCGCACAGACGCTGGCTGTCCGGGCCTTCGACGTCGACGATGTCCCAGGTGACGTTGCCGGCCTCGTTCATGGCGCGCAGCTTGGCCACGGCTTCGTTGGAAGACTCGTCATTGATGATGTTGACGCCTGACTTCATCGCCATGAAGGGCTTGTGATAGGCGTTGTTCTGCGAGGCCGAGTAAGCCCCGCCCCAAGACACGATGGTAAGATCTGCGGCCTGCACCGAGATCGACGTCAGCGACAGCGCTGCCGTGGCCAGGAGTGTGGTTGCCAGTTTCATATCTGCTCCCCTTTCGAGCGTTAGACCGGGACCGGTCATGTCGTCGCGCCGGGGATCTTGCCGCCCCCGGTCACGCATTCCATTACGCAACGGCATCCAGTGCCTTGCAATCCTTCATTTCCCATCCGATGGGAACAATCTCGCCGGCGTCCAGACGGCGGCGATCCGAGCGGTTGCGCACCTTGACGATGAACTCGCTGTTGCCGCAAACGGTCATGCGCACACGGATGTGGTCGCCGAGATAGATCAGTTCCTCGATCCGCCCCTCCAGCATGTTGTCCATCTGCCGTTCCGGCGCGAGTTCAACGCGTTCCGGGCGCAGCGACAGCGTGGTTGCGTCACCAGCGCCCGAGACATTGACCTTGTCCGCCTTCAGCCGGACGCCCCCCGCCACGACCACCTCGCAGGCGTCATTGTCGACCGAGACCACCTTGCCATTCAGCTTGTTGTTCTCACCGATGAACTGGGCAACAAAGGAGTTCTGTGGCTCCTCGTAGAGGAGATCCGGTGTCGACAGCTGCTGGATCACGCCGTCATTGAACACGGCGACCCGGTCCGACATGGTCAGGGCCTCGGTCTGGTCGTGGGTGACATAGACGACGGTGACGCCAAGGTTCTGGTGGATGTGCTTGATCTCATATTGCATCTGCTCGCGCAGCTGCTTGTCGAGCGCGCCGAGCGGCTCGTCCATCAGCACCAGTTCCGGATCGAACACCAGGGCACGGGCAACGGCCACGCGCTGCTGCTGGCCGCCGGACAACTGCGCCGGGCGGCGATTGCCGAGCTTGCCCAGCTCGACCATTTCCAGCGCCCGCTTCACCTTCACCGCCTGGTCGGCCTTGCTCATGCCGCGCACCTGCAGCGGAAAGGCGAGGTTTTCGGCGACCGTCATATGCGGAAACAGCGCGTAGTTCTGAAACACCATGCCGATGCCGCGCTTATGCGGCGGCACCTTGTTGATCGGCCGGTTGTTGAGGAAGATCTCGCCGTGAGTGGCCGGCTCAAATCCGGCCAGCATCATCAGACAGGTGGTCTTGCCCGACCCCGACGGCCCCAGCATGGTGAGGAACTCACCGGGGGGAATGTCGAGATTGAGCTTCTTTACGACCAGCGTTTCTCCATCATAGCTTTTCTGGACATTCTCATAGCGGACCGACGCGCCCCGGTTATTTGCCATCTGTTCCCCGTCATACTGCTTTTCCGGCTGTTGTTTTGACCTCAAGGGCCTGTAACCGGATCGCACAAATCTGATTGCCCGCTCCCGACTTTCGCCAGCGGATCAAATCCTCCCGCTAAGGAAAGCAAAATTTTCGGAAATGAAAAAGCAGAAAATGCGAATGGTCTGGATGTTTTTTAGTCTCTGCCGCATAATTTTTTTGCGCGATACGGGAGAACTGGGAAATTATTTCCAAAGCCCTCCGCGACGGCACCTCGTCAGGCCATCGGCACACTCGCATGACGGGGCGCGGCACCGGCACCCACCGAGACAGGACGTCGACGGATCAGACCGGCACAATTCGCCACCCACTTGTGCCGGAAAGTGTGGCATTTCCCGGCCGGCCCCGGTCGGCCCCGCACGACATCCGACAACCGGAAAAGCGACATACAACTCCGGTCTTGCGAGCCGGACCGGTCCTGCTGCACATACGGTGTGGCGCCGATCCAAGCCGGGGCGCAGGTGGAGGACAGAAGAAGATGGCCATGCGCCTGGGCGTCGACTGGGGCGGAACCAAGCTGGAGATCATCGCGCTGGACGAGGCCGGCCGCGAGCTTTACCGCGAGCGGGTGGCGACACCGCGCGGCGACTATCACGGCTGCATCGAAGCCGTGGCCGGACTGATTGCGCGGGCGGAGGCGGCAACGGGACAGACGGGAACGGTCGGCTTCGGCATTCCCGGCTCGATCTCGCCGGGGACCGGCCTCGTCAAGAACGCCAATTCCACCTGGCTGAACGGCAAGCCGCTCGACAAGGATCTGGAGGCCCGCCTCGCCCGCCCGGTGCGGGTGGAGAACGATGCCAATTGCCTGGCCGTGTCGGAGGCAACCGATGGCGCCGGCGCCGGTGCGCATGTGGTCCATGCGGTCATCATCGGCACGGGAAGCGGCTCGGGCATTGCCATCGACGGCAAGGCGCATCGCGGCGCCAATGGCATCGGCGGCGAATGGGGCAACATCCCGGTGCCATGGATGAGCGCGGAAGAGTTCCCCGGCCCCGACTGCTGGACCGGCCACCGCGGCACGCTCGACCGCTGGATTTCCGGCAAGGGGCTGGAATGGGACTTTGCCCGCGCCAGTGGCCGTGACCTGGAAGGACGCGGCATCATCGCCGCCATGCGGGCAGGTGACAGCGAGGCCGAGGCGGCCTACCGGCGCTATGTCGCCCGCCTTGCCCGGGCAATGGCGATGGTTGCCAACATTCTTGACCCGGACGTGTTCGTGCTGGGCGGCGGCATGTCCAATGTGGACGAGCTCTACCGCGATCTGCCGGACGCCATGCGGCCCTTCATCTTCTCCGACACCTATTCGGTGCCGATCGCCAAAGCCGCGCACGGCGATTCGTCCGGCGTGCGCGGGGCGGCGTGGCTGTGGAACGGGGCGTGAGGGAGAACAAGGCGATAGAGGGGCGGGATGCAGAGGTGGCATGCCTCCCCACGGAGGTCACCCCGGGCGCAGCGAAGCGCAGACCCGGCAACTGTTTCATTGAAGTTTGTATGCTGAGTTCTCGCGGAGCATCGCGTTGCTCACCCCGGGTGACCTGGAGCAAGGGGCGGCGGCAAAATGTAAAGCGCCGACGGGAGAACCGGTCCTCAACCTGACCTGCCCTCCGCGCTGTCCCGGCCTTGTGCCGGGACCTGTTTGAATGGAACAGCTTTTCAACGTCCGCTTCGCGTCCCTGACAGGTCCCGGCACAAGGCCGGGACGGCGGGGGGATTTTCTTGCGAGGGGGCCTAGGCATTGGGCATGCAAGCAATTCACCGGCGTCACCCCGGGCGCAGCGAAGCGCAGACCCGGGGCCCACTCATCCGCCGAGCGGTGATGGAGTATTGACGCAGAGCATCTAGGCGCAGCTGCTCGCCCGACTGCCAGACGAACGGCTCCGGAAGCGAGTTGGCCCCGGCTCTCGCGTTGCTCGTCCGGGGTGACCTCCGCGGGAGGGTTTGCTTCAGTTCTACAGAGTGCTTCCGTCCCCCGTCACACCACCACAGCCGTCCCCGCCACCGGCACCTGGACCGTTCCGGCCTTTGCGCCCATGGCCGAGACGAACGCATCGGCGGTGGCGTCGATGATCGGGAACGAGCCATAGTGGCAGGGAATGATGGTGTCGAAGTCGAAGAAGCGGGTGCAGGCGAGCGCTGCGGCGCGGGCCCCCATCGTGAAGCGATCCCCGATGGGAACGAGGCCGATCTTCGGCAGGTAGAGTTCGTTGATCAGGGCCATGTCGCCGAAGATGTCGGTGTCGCCCATGTGCAGCAGCACCTTTTCCCCGGGAGCTGCCAGGACGATGCCATGCGGATTGCCCATGTAGGTGAGCCCCTCCCCGGCCTGGCTGGTGGCGGAGGAATGCACCGCCGGGGTCAGGGCCACCTTGAAGGGACCGGTGTCGACCATGCCGCCCGCGTTCATCGGGTTGATGTTGGCAACGCCCCTGCCCTGCAGCCACATGCAGATTTCATAGTTTGCCGTCACCTGCGCCCCGCTCGCGGTGGCGATCGCGAGGGTGTCACCGATGTGATCGTCATGGCCGTGGGTCAGGAGAATATGCGTGACGCCTTCGCTTGCCGCCTCGAGGCTCGAGTCCGCCGGGAAGCCGGGGTTGCCGGTGAAGAACGGATCGATCAGGACGACGGCGTCCTTCAGGTCGATACGGAAGGCGGAATGGCCAAACCAGGTCAGTTTCATCGCATCAAGCTCCCTGTCGCGGGCCGGCCGGCCCGGTTTTCCGGGGGGAGTATAGAAGGCCGGACGCAGGCAACAAGATATCTGGCAACAAGCTGTCTGGCGCAGCTCACATGCCCCTGATACACGGGGGTCATGGCATCTGATCCAACCCTATCGCTTGAGGACTTTGTCGCCGCTGTCGCCCCTGGCAGCCGGCTCATCGGGCTCGACCTCGGCACCAAGACCATCGGCCTGGCGCTGTCCGACCTTGGCCGGGGCATTGCAACGCCGCTGGAGACGATCCGGCGGGAGAAGTTCACCCTCGACGCGGCAAAGCTCCTGGATATCTGCCGGACCCACAAGATCGGCGGCATGGTCATCGGCCTGCCGCTGAACATGGATGGCACCGAGGGCCCGCGCGTACAGTCGACACGGTCCTTCACCCGGAACCTGGCCGAGAAGACCGACCTGCCGATGACCCTGTGGGACGAGCGCCTGTCGACGGCGGCGGTGACCCGGACGCTGATCGAGGCTGACCGCAGCCGGGCACGGCGGGCCGAACTCGTCGACAAGATGGCCGCAGCCTATATCCTGCAAGGGTTTCTTGACCGGCTCGGCTATCTGCAGCTGGGGGCCGGCCCCGCCCGCCGCTTTCCCACCTATGATGACGGCACAGAGGACTGAGTGCAGACCACCATGCAGATGATCCTCGACGCGCTCCTGCCGGTGATCCTGATCACGGCGCTGGGGCTGGGCCTTGCCCGCATAAACCTCGTCACCGGCGAGCAATGGCGCGGGATCGAGCGGCTGGCCTATTTCATCCTGTTCCCGGCGATCATCGTGGAAACCGTGGCCCGGGCTGATTTCAGCGAGATCCCGGCGCTGGGGCTGGGTGCCGCGCTGATCGGCGCGATCCTGATCGTTACAGTGGCGCTCCTCGCCGTGCAGCCGCTGCTGGCAGCGCGGTTCAAGGTGTCGGGCCCGGCCTTCACTTCGATCTACCAGGGCGTCGCGCGCTGGAATTCCTTCATCGCGCTGGCGCTGATCGGCGAGATGATCGGCGCGACCGGACTGGCGCTGCTGGCGGTGGCGATGATCGCCATGATCCCGATGCTCAACGTTCTGTCGGTGCTGATCCTGTCGCGCTACGCCGGAGGCTCTGCCCCGACGCTGAAGCGGATCGGGCTCGATCTTGTGCGCAATCCGTTCATTGTCTCGACGCTTCTCGGACTTGCGCTCAATCTCCTGGGCAATCCCCTGCCCGCGCCGGTGATGGACAGCGTGCACCAGATCGGCCTCGCCTCGCTGCCCATCGGCATCCTCTGCGTCGGTGCCAGCCTCGACCTGTCGGCCCTGCGCCGGCCGGGTGCCGCGCTGCTGATCGGCACCTTTGCCCGGCTTCTCGTCATGCCGGCGCTGGTGGCCGGGCTGTGCCATCTGATTGGAGTGACCGGCGATGCCCTGCTCGCCGGGGTCATCGCGACGGCTGTGCCCTCGGCCAGCGCGTCCTATCTGCTGGCAGCTCAAATGGGCGGTGACCACCGGTTGATGGCGGAAATCCTGACGGTGCAGACCGTCGTGGCGATCCTGACGATCCCCCTCTGCCTCGCTGTTCTTGTCTGACGGATCGCCCCCAGAAAAGCGGTCCTGCAAGCTTGCGGCAGTCCTCGACTCCGCCTATAGCCATTGCCTCGATGAGCGCAAATGATCCCCATCGAGCCGGCCTCTTTCCCCATCGACATCTGTTGGGCATCGAAGGCCTTCAACCCCACGAAATCCTGGGGCTCCTGGACCGTGCGGACCAGGCCGTCGAGGTCTCCCGCCAGGTCGAGAAGATCCGTCCCGTGCTGCGGGGCAGAACACAGATCAACCTGTTCTTCGAGGCCTCGACAAGGACCCAGTCGTCCTTCGAGATCGCAGGCAAGCGTCTTGGCGCTGACGTGATGAACATGCAGGTCGCCGCCTCCTCCGTGAAGAAGGGCGAGACCCTGATCGACACGGCGGCGACGCTGAATGCCATGCATCCCGACATCCTCGTCGTGCGTCACCATGCGGCCGGCGCGGTGCATCTGCTCGCCCGCAAGGTCGACTGTTCGGTGATCAATGCGGGCGACGGCCAGCACGAGCACCCGACACAGGCCCTGCTCGATGCCCTGACGATCCGCCGCCACAAGGGCAAGATCGCAAGGCTCACCATCGCCATCTGCGGCGACATCCTGCATTCCCGCGTGGCACGCTCGAACATCATCCTGCTCAACGCGCTGGGGGCAAGGGTGCGCGTGGTCGCCCCCTCCACCCTGCTGCCGAGCGGCATCGACCGGATGGGCGTGGAAGTGTTCCGCGACATGAAGGAAGGCCTCAAGGGCGCGGACATCGTGATGATGCTGCGGCTGCAGCGCGAGCGCATGAACGGCGCCTTCATTCCGTCTGTGCGCGAATATTACCGCTTCTATGGCCTTGATGCCGAGAAGCTGGCCTATGCCAAGGACGACGCGCTGGTGATGCATCCAGGTCCCATGAACCGGGGCGTCGAGATCGATCCGGCGGTGGCCGACGGTCCGCAGAGCCTGATCCGCGAGCAGGTGGAAATGGGCGTGGCCGTGCGCATGGCCGTGCTCGAGGCCCTCGCCGCGCATCTGCCGAACCATTAGGATGAAGAGCCGTGGCCGCTGACACGCCGAAACCCCTGGTCCTGACCAACGCACGGGTGATCGACCCGGCCCGTGGCATCGATGCGCCGGGCGCGGTCATCATCGCCGATGGCACCATCCTCGCTGCCGGTCCCGAAGCGCTGAACCAGGGCACGCCCTATGGCGCCGAGGTGCGCGACTGCGACGGCGCGGTCGTGGCGCCCGGCCTTATCGACATGTGCGTGTCCGTCGGCGAACCCGGCCATGAACACCGCGAGACCTTTGCCAGCGCCAGCCAGGCGGCGGCGGCCGGCGGCGTCACCACCATCGTCACCCTGCCCGAGACCGATCCGGTGATCGACGATCCGGCGCTGGTGGACTTCATCCTGCGCCGCGCCCGCGACACGGCCATCGTCAATGTCCAACCGATGGCCGCCCTGACCAAGGGGCTCGCCGGGCAGGACATGACCGAGATCGGCCTGCTCAAGGAAGCCGGCGCGGTGGCCTTCACCAATGGCCACAAGTCGGTGCGCAATGCCCAGATCATGCGCCGCATCCTGACCTATGCGAAGGATTTCGGGGCCCTCGTCGTGCATCACACGGAAGACCCGGATCTGGCCGGCGGCACCATGAACGCCGGGCTCAACGCCTCGTGGAAGGGGCTGTCGGGTGTGCCGCGCGAGGCCGAGATCATCATGCTGGAGCGCGACCTGCGCCTTGTCGCCATGTCGAAGGGCCGCTACCACGCCAATCTCGTCTCCACATCGGACGGGGCCGGCGTCGTGCGCATCGGCAAGGACCGGGGGCTGGACGTCACCGCCGGTGTGTCGATCAACCATCTGACGCAGAACGAGAACGACATCGGGCCCTACCGCACCTTCTTCAAGATGTCGCCGCCACTGCGCAGCGAAGAGGACCGCATGGCAATGGTCGCCGCCGTCGCCGATGGCACCATCGACGTCATCTGCTCCAACCACGATCCGCAGGACGTGGAGACGAAGCGCCACCCCTGGGCGGACGCCGAGGACGGGGCCATCGGCCTCGAAACGCTGCTGGCCGCAGCCTTGCGCCTGTATCATGCCGGCGACATCGAGCTGCTGCCGCTGCTGCGGGCCATGACGCTGAATCCGGCCAACCGGCTCGGGCTTGAGGCCGGACGGCTGACGGCCGGAGCCCCGGCGGATGTGATCGTGTTCGACGTCGACCGTCCGTGGGTGCTGGAAAAGAAGGCGATCCGCTCGCGTTCGAAGAACTCGCCCTTCGAGGACGCCCGTTTCTCCGGCCGCGTCCTCACCACAATCGTTGCAGGCCGCAAGGTCTACGACTACGCTTGAGCCCCTAACGGAGAGCCTCACCCGTGCCGGATCCGATCAGCTGGGCCTATGCCTGGCCCTACTACGCCGCTGTGCTTGCCTTCGGTTACCTGCTGGGGTCGATCCCCTTTGGCCTGATCATCACGCGCATGGCGGGCCTTGGCGATATCCGCAAGATCGGCTCGGGCAACATCGGCACGACGAATGTGCTGCGCACCGGCAAGAAGTCGCTGGCGGCGGCAACGCTTTTGGGCGATGCACTGAAGGGCACGGTCGCGGTGCTGCTTGTCTCGCATTTCTACGGGCAGGAAATGGCGATGGTCGCCGGGTTTGGCGCGTTTCTCGGCCATCTGTTCCCGGTCTGGCTGAAGTTCAAGGGCGGCAAGGGCGTGGCCACCTATCTCGGCATCCTGCTCGGCCTGTCCTGGCCGGTGGGCATCGCCTTCGCCCTGATCTGGATCGCGGTCGCCTATCTCAGCCGCTATTCCTCGCTCTCCGCCCTGACGGCAAGCCTTGCCAGCCCTGTGCTGCTGGTGCTTCTGGACCAGTGGCAACTGGCCGAACTCTTCGGCGTGCTGACCTTGATGCTGTGGGCCAAGCACCATGAGAACATCACCCGCCTTCTCAAGGGTCAGGAATCGAAGATCGGCTCCAAGAGCAAGCCGGCCGCAAGGGGAGCTGATCCCGCGTCATGACGCCAGAGCCCGGCCGCGCCCGTCACCTCAGTGATATTCAGCGTCTCGCCTGGCTCCGTCTCATCCGCAGTGAAAACGTCGGCCCGGCCACGTTCCGCAGCCTGATCAACCATTTCGGTTCGGCCGAAAAAGCCCTTGAAGGACTGCCGGACCTCTCCCGCCGGGGCGGCAAGGCCGCGATCCGCATCTGCAGCCGCGAAGAGGCCGAGGCGGAACTTGAGGCCCATGCCCGCGCCGGCGCAAGGCTGGTGGCGCTTGGCGAGGCCGACTATCCGCCGCATCTGCGCCATATCGACGGCCCGCCTCCCCTCCTGTCCCTGCGCGGCTCCGGTGCCACCCTCGCCCAGCCCAAGGCGCTGGCCATCGTCGGGGCGCGCAATGCTTCGCTGGCGGGGCGCAAGTTTGCTGCGCAGCTCGCCCGGGAACTCTCGAACGAAGGCTATGTCATTGTCTCCGGCCTTGCCCGGGGCATCGATGCCGCCGCCCATGAGGCCTCGCTGCAGGGCGGGACGGTGGCCGTGTTCGCCGGCGGGGTGAATGTGCTCTATCCGCCGGAGAACGCTGACCTGCTGCAGCGCCTGCTCGCCGCTGGCGGGGCGGCGATCAGCGAGATGCCCTTCGGCTGGAGCCCGCGCGGGCGTGACTTTCCCCGGCGCAACCGGGTCATTTCCGGCCTGTCGATTGCCGTGATCGTGGTGGAGGCAGCCAAGAGCTCGGGCTCGCTGCACACCGCCCGTTTCGCGCTGGAGCAGAACCGCGACATCCTCGCCGTGCCCGGATCGCCACTCGATCCGCGCTGCGAGGGCTGCAATCATCTGATCCGCCAGGGCGCGACGCTGATCACCTCGACCGCAGATGTGCTGGAGAGCCTGTCGGGACGTATTGCGCCGGACTTTGTTCCCGATCTCGATCTGGACGAGCCGGGACATGGGGACGGACCCTTCACGGAGAGCGCGCGGCCGACCGACCGGGCCCGGCTGCTGGAAGCGCTGGGGCCAACGCCGGTGGCAATTGACGAGTTGATCCGCGATACGGGATTGCCGGCGCGGGTGGTGACGGTGCTGCTGCTGGAACTGGAACTCGCCGGACGTCTGGAGCGCTCACCCGGGCAACGTGTGTCACTTCTGGTGTGAACAAGCGCCCGATCCGCAGGAACTGCCGATCCTCCGGGGCTTGCGTCCGCAGCGATCTCCCGAAAGGATTGCAAAAGGGGGTGAGGTCATGCGACTTGACCGCCCGGGCGCAACAGTCCATTTGACACGCGGCCTGCGATCCCGGATCGTCGCCGCAAAATTTGTTCGTGCCGCTGCGACATGCCTGAAGGCCCGCAGCCGTGGCGCGGTCATGCTCGAACGTTTGGGTCGCAATGAAACTCGTCATCGTGGAATCGCCGGCCAAGGCCAAGACGATCAACAAATATCTGGGCTCGGACTATCAGGTCCTTGCCTCCTATGGCCACGTGCGCGACCTGCCGGCCAAGGATGGCTCGGTGCTGCCCGACGAAGATTTTGCGATGACCTGGGAGGTCGACGCCAAGTCGCAGAAGCGCCTGAACGAGATCGCCGCCGCCGCAAAAGGTGCGGACAGACTGATTCTCGCAACTGACCCGGATCGCGAAGGCGAGGCGATTTCCTGGCACGTTCTGGAAGTGCTGCAGAAGAAGCGCGTGCTGAAGGACGTCCCGGTCGAGCGCGTGGTGTTCAACGCGATCACCAAGCAGGCGATCCTGGAGGCGATGAAGAACCCGCGTCCGATCGACACGCCGCTGGTCGATGCCTATCTCGCCCGCCGTGCGCTCGACTATCTCGTCGGCTTCACCCTGTCGCCGGTGCTGTGGCGCAAACTGCCCGGTGCCCGCTCGGCCGGCCGCGTGCAGTCCGTGGCGCTGCGCCTCATCTGCGACCGCGAGATGGAGATCGAGACCTTCGTCAAGGAAGAGTACTGGTCGATCCTCGCCAACCTGAAGACCCCGAAGGGCGAAGCGCTGCAGGCCTCGGTTGTCGGCTTTGACGGCAAGAAACTGACCCGCCTCGACATCAAGACCGAAGATCAGGCGCTGACCATCAAGCGCATGCTGGAAAGCGCCAGCTACCGGGTGGAGAGCGTCGTCTCCAAGCCGGCCAAGCGCAACCCGCAGCCGCCCTTCACCACCTCGACGCTGCAGCAGGAAGCCTCGCGCAAGCTCGGCTTTGCCGCTGCCCGCACCATGCAGGTGGCGCAGAAGCTCTATGAAGGCATCACCCTTGGCGGCGAGACCACCGGTCTCATCACCTATATGCGAACCGACGGCGTGCAGATCGCCGGCGAGGCGATTTCCGCCGCCCGCAAGGTGATCGCCAGCGACTTCGGCGACAACTATGTGCCCGAAAAGCCGCGCTTCTATTCCTCCAAGGCCAAGAACGCCCAGGAAGCGCACGAAGCCGTGCGCCCGACCGACCTGTTCCGCCGCCCGCGCGATGTGGCCCGCTTCCTCGATCCCGACCAGGCCCGGCTCTATGAGCTGATCTGGAAGCGCACCATGGCGAGCCAGATGGAATCGGCCGTGCTGGAGCGCACGACCATCGACATCGCGGCGTCCGGTGCGGGCAAGTCCGCCGCGCTGCGCGCCACCGGCTCGGTTGTCCGGTTCGACGGCTTCCTCGCCCTCTATCAGGAAGGCCGCGACGACGACGACGACGAGGCGGCAAACCGCCTGCCCGCCGTCGACGACGGCGCGCCGCTGAGCCTTGGTGCCGTTGAAGGCAAGCCGAGCCCGGTCGAGGCGGAGCAGCATTTCACCATGCCGCCGCCGCGCTACACCGAAGCCAGCCTCGTCAAGAAGATGGAAGAGCTGGGCATCGGCCGCCCGTCGACCTACGCCTCGACGCTGCAGACCCTGCGCGACCGCGAGTATGTGGAACTCGACAAGAAGCAGCTGGTGCCGCAGGACAAGGGCCGCATCGTCACGGCGTTCCTGGAGAGCTTCTTCTCGCGCTATGTGGAGTTCGACTTCACCGCGAGCCTTGAAGAGCAGCTTGACCGCATCTCGGCCGGTGAACTGTCCTGGCGCGATGTGCTGGCCGCGTTCTGGCGTGATTTCTCTGCCGCCGTCGGCGAGACCAAGGATCTGCGCGTGTCGCAGGTCATCGACGCCCTGAACGAGCTGCTGGCCGCGCATATTTTCCCGGTGCGCGAGGACGGCAAGGATCCCCGCGCCTGCCCGACCTGCTCGACCGGCCAGCTGTCCCTGAAGGTCAGCCGCTTCGGTGCCTTCATCGGCTGCTCGAACTATCCCGAATGCAGCTACACCCGCCAGCTTGCCCGGGGTCAGGACGGCGAAGACGGGGAAGCGGCATCCGATGGCCCGAAGGTGCTCGGCACCGATCCGGACAGCGGACTGGACGTTTCCCTGCGCTCCGGCCGGTTTGGCCCCTATGTGCAGCTGGGCGAGGAAGTGAAGGGCGAGGCCAAGCCAAAACGCTCCTCCCTGCCCAAGGGCTGGTCAGCCGCGGACCTGACGCTGGACAAGGCCTTGCAGCTGTTGAAGCTGCCGCGCGAGATCGGCCTGCATCCGGAAGACGGCAAGATGATTTCGGCCGGCATTGGCCGCTTCGGTCCCTTCATTGTCCATGAAGGAACCTATGCCAACCTTGCCTCGGCTGATGAGGTGTTCTCGGTCGGGATCAACCGCGCGGTCGATCTTTTGGCGGAAAAACGCTCCAAGGGCGCGCGCGGGCGCTCTGCGCCGGCTGCACTGAAGGAACTGGGCGATCATCCCGATGGCGGGCCGATCACCATCCGCGACGGCCGTTACGGCGCCTATGTCAACTGGGGCAAGGTGAATGCCACCCTGCCGAAGGGCAGCGACCCGATGGCCGTGACCGTGGAACAGGCGCTGGAGCTGATCAAGGCCAAGGGCGGCGCGACTGCAAAGAAGGCGCCGGCAAAGAAGGCCGCAGCCAAGAAGGCCGCAGCTCCGAAGGCGGCAGCCACCAAGAAGGCGACGAAGGCGAAGGCCGACGCCGCAGACGGCGAAGCGGCGGATGCCGCGCCGAAAAAGGCGACCGCCAAGAAGACGACGACCGCAAAGAAGACGGCGACCACGCCGAAAGCCAAAGCAGGTGCCGCTGGCACCAAGAAGGACACTTGAGCACAAAACGCCCCAAGCCGCGCAAGGTCGCGGCCAAGACGCAGAAGACCCCCGGCGCCTTTCCCTCGCGCGAGGATATCCTCGCCTTTGTCGCTGAGAACCCCGGCAAGGCCGGCAAGCGCGAGGTTGCCCGCCACTTTGGCATTGTCGGCGCCGGCCGCATCGAGCTGAAACGCCTCCTCAAGGGCCTGGCCGAGGAAGGCCTGGTCGAGCGGCGCGCGAAGAAGCTGATCCGCCCGGGTGACCTGCCGCCGATCCTGGTCGTCTATCTGAACGCCCGCGACCGCGACGGCGAACTGCTGGGCGAACCGGTCAACTGGGACGAGGAAGCTGGTCCGCCGCCGCAGGTGCTGGTGGTCACGCGCAAGGACGCGCCACGCGGCACTCAGCCGGGCATCGGCGACCGGGCGCTGGTGCGCCTCGCCGATCTCGATCCGGGTCCGGAGGCGCGCTATGCCGCCCGGGTGCTGAAGGTGCTGGAGAAGCAGCAAGGCGCGATCCTCGGCATCCTGCGCCAGCGCGCAGCCCATCAACCGCCGTATCTGGAGCCCATCGACCGCAAGCAGCGCGAACTCGACATCGATCCGTCGGATCTGAAGGACGCCACCGAAGGCGATCTCGTCAGCGTCGAGATTACCCGCACCGGCCGTTATGGCTCGCCGCGCGCCAGGATCCTGCGCCGCTTCGGCTCGATGAACTCCGAAATGGCCGTTTCGGAAATCGCCCTGCATAGCCACAACATCCCGCATGTCTTCCCGGCGGTGGTCGAGGTGGAGGCCGAACGGGCCGAGCCAGTCACCCTTGGTCAGCGCGAAGACTGGCGCAAGATCCCCCTGATCACCATCGATCCGGCCGACGCCAAGGATCACGACGACGCGGTCTATGCCGAACCGGACCAGGACCCGGCCAACGAGGGCGGGCATGTGGTGTTCGTCGGCATTGCCGATGTTGCCCATTACGTTCGGCCGGGCACCGCGCTCGACCGCGAGGCACATCTGCGCGGCAACTCGGTCTATTTCCCGGACCGGGTGATCCCGATGCTGCCGGAACGCATCTCCAACGAGCTGTGCTCGCTGAAGGAGAATGTCGACCGTCCGGCGCTTGGCCTGCGCATGGTGTTCGACAAGACCGGCCGCAAGATCGCCCATTCCTTCCATCGGGTGCTGATGCGCTCTGCCGCCAAGCTGTCCTACCAACAGGCCCAGGCCGCCATCGACGGCCAGCCGGACGACAAGACCGGGCCGCTGCTCGAACCCATCCTGAAACCCTTGTGGGCGGCCTATGCCTGCCTGTGCCTCGGGCGGGACGCGCGCGAGCCGCTGGATCTCGATCTGCCGGAACGTAAGATCAAGCTGAAGCCGGATGGCACGGTCGACTACGTCTACGTCCCCGACCGCCTCGATGCGCACAAGCTCATCGAGGAGTGCATGATCCAGGCCAACGTCGCCGCCGCCGAGACGCTGGAGAAGAAGAAGATCCCCCTGCTCTACCGCATCCATGATGCGTCGAGCCCGGAGAAGCTGCGCTCGCTGAAGGAGTTCCTGTCGACGCTCAACATGAAGCTGCCCTCGGCGGGTGGTCTCAGACCGTCGACCTTCAACGGCATCCTGGCGAAGGTGAAGGACACGCCGCAGGCGCATCTGGTCAATGAGGTTATCCTGCGCTCGCAGGCGCAGGCCGAATATTCGCCGATCAACATCGGCCATTTCGGCCTCAACCTGCGCCGTTACGCCCATTTCACCTCTCCCATCCGCCGCTATGCCGACCTGATCGTGCATCGCGGTCTGATCCGGGCGCTGGGACTGGGCAGCGACGGACTGCCGGAGGAAATCGAAGGTCGGCTGGAAGCCATCGGCGCCGAAGTGTCTGCTGCCGAACGCCGCGCCATGCTGGCCGAACGCGAAACCATCGACCGTCTGATTGCCCTGTGGATGAGCGAGCGCGTCGGCACCCGTTTCAAGGGACGCATTTCGGGCGTTGTGAAGTCAGGAATGTTCATCCGTCTGGATGACACCGGTGCCGATGGCTTCATCCCCGCCTCGACCATCGGACTGGACTATTACCGGTACGACGAAGGGTCGCATGCCCTGATCGGAGACAGGACAGGCGAACGACACCAGCTTGGTGATAGGGTTGAGGTTGAACTGGTTGAAGCAGCGCCCTTTGCCGGCGCCTTGCGCTTCGCTCTCCTGAGCGAAGGCCACAAGGACGGCAAGAAGCCGGGGCGTTCGCCCCGCGCCGCCATCGGCCGCAACCGCAAGAGCGCCCAGGCGGCCCGGCCGCTGCGCAAAAGGACACCCTGACCATGAGCGTCACCTATATCGAAGCCGCCGGAGCCAGCATCGACACGCCGCGCGACAAGCCCCGCCGCAACGTCGGCGAAGCCATGCTGCGCGGCATGGTCTGCCGCTGCCCGGCCTGCGGCAAGGGCAAACTGTTCAACGGCTTTCTGACGGTGAGCCCCACCTGCAGTGCCTGCGGCACCGAGTTGCATCATCACCGCGCCGATGACGCCCCGCCCTATTTCACCATCACCATCGTCGGCCACATCATCATCCCGGCCATGCTGGCAGTAGAACTGATGTATCGCCCCGAGGTCTGGGTCCATATGAGCCTGTGGCTGACCCTGACGGTGATTCTGTCGCTCGGCTTCCTGCGGCCGGTCAAGGGCGCGCTCGTCGGACTGCAGTGGGCGCTGTACATGCATGGCTTCGACCCGGACTCGGAAGATGACATGCCGGTCGCGGAGCCCGTGGCGAGCCCGCGATGACAGCACCAGGCGTATCCGACCTTCTGAAAGAGGCAAAGGCCAACCGGCATCATCCGACCATCCGGCCGCGCGATGCCGCAACGCTTTTGATCCTGGATCGCAGCGGACCGGACGTGCGCGTGCTGATGGGCCGGCGTCACGTGGCCCATGTCTTCATGCCGGGCATGTTCGTGTTTCCCGGCGGACGCGTTGATCCGACCGATTCCCGCGTGCCTGTGATCGCTGACTATCACCCCGATGTTGCTGCAAGGCTGGCGGCAAGGCCCAAGGGCAAGCTATCTCTCAGCCGCCTGAAAGCCTTCACGGTCGCAGCTGTCCGCGAAACCTACGAGGAAGCCGGCATCTTCGTCGGACGCCGCACCGGCCGCAGCTGGCGCGCACCCGGCGATCTCATGGCCTTTGCCGAACGTGGTATCGAGCTGGACCTGTCCCCGTTCCGCATGATCGCCCGGGCCGTCACGCCACCGGGGCGGCCTCGCCGCTTCGACACACGGTTTCTGGCGGTTTTCTCGGATTCGATTGCAGATCGCCTGCCGGATGCCGCAGGTCCTTCGGGCGAACTGGAGGATGTGGCCTGGCTGACCCTGGCCGAGACACGTGATCTCGAACTGCCGGTGATCACCCAGACGATCCTCGGCGATCTGGCAAGCCGTCTTGCCGAAGACCCGGACCTGTCACCGGCGACGCCGGTGCCATTCTATTTCCAGCGCGGCCAGGGCTTCCAGCGGGACCTGCTTTAACCTCTCACGGGGAATTTTGCCGCCACTGCCCGCCAGAGCTTGACTTTGGCCGGCTTATGAGTAGTTTGCGCCCTGATTTCGTACTCTCTAAGCGAACTCAACGGGCGCCAGATTCTGGCAGCATCGAGCGTTTGCCGGACAAACAAGAACAGGATCCAAGGCCATGGCCAAGGCGACCACCATCAAGATCAAGCTGCTTTCCACCGCTGACACCGGTTTCTTCTATGTCACAAAGAAGAACTCCCGTACCATGACTGAGAAGATGTCTCAGCGTAAGTACGACCCGATCGCGAAGAAGCACGTCGACTTCAAGGAAGCCAAGATCAAGTAAGTCTTGATCTCTGGTTTCAGACATCGAAGGCGCCCACTGGGCGCCTTTTTTGTTTTTTTGATTTTCATTGAGTCGTTGCGGGCACATTCATACATTCCGGCCGCTGCGACTTAGAGGACTGTGCCACCAGAGAACCACCATTGCTTAGAAAGACGCTTCTTTTCGTCGCTCCTGCGAAGGCAGGAGCCCAGTAAACGGGGCGTTTCACGTCCAGCACTGCACAAGCCAAGGCAATCTCGTTGTTACTGGGCTCCTGCCTGCGCAGGAGCGACGAAGATTGAGGATTTTTGTGCAGGGATGACCGCAGAATGTAGGCGCTCGCTCGCGGTTAGCTGCTGCGATGGAATGTGCGAAAAAAGGCGGCCGGCATGACGCTTCCTCTCGTCGCTCCTGCGAAGGCAGGAGCCTAGTAATCAGGGCGGTTGACGTCCGGCACTGCAGAAACCAACGCAGTCATGTGGTTACTGGGCTCCTACCTGCGCAGGAGCGACGAAGGGGGAGGGTTTTGTTTGGGGGACTCAGGCGACACATGAGGCAAACAAGGAAGGCGGCCGGCAGGACGCTGACTGCACGAGGAGGCCACTCATCGGGCAGCATCCCACCGGCCTTTTCCCCACGGACCCAGGAGATGCGGCGGACCCAGGCACTCCGTAGGGTTATCGATGCACGGCCCGGCCGAAAAAACGATCCGTCTTTCCGGCGGCACACCGTGTGCATCCGATGTCGCCCGCACGTTATCTGAGCCGGGTCCGAAATCAACACAAGACCCTCACCCGACGACAACTGTCGCGGGACTTAGTAAATCTGTAACCTTAACAGGGCTGGCCTTGGAAAGCCTTGCAACACACCAAGGGGGCAACAAGAGGACAGGCTGTGCCTGACCGTTCAGGCGTCGCCGAGATAGGAGCGGACGGTTTCCAGGAACTTGGCGACGGAGATCGGCTTGGAGATATAGGCCTCGCACCCCCCCTGGCGGATGCGCTCCTCATCGCCCTTCATGGCGAAAGCCGTAACGGCAATCACCGGAATGGTGCTGAGTTCGTCGTCTTCCTTGATCCACTTGGTCACTTCCAGACCCGAGACCTCGGGCAACTGGATGTCCATCAGAATCAGGTCCGGACGGTGGGTCCGGGCGAGGTTCAAGGCTTCGATGCCCGTCCGGGTCTGCAAGGTGCTATACCCGTGCGCCTCCAGAAGGTCATGAAAGAGCTTCATGTTGAGCTCGTTGTCTTCCACGATCAGCACGGTCTTTGCCATGAATGCTGCCTTTTGCCGGATCCGGCCGGATGTCTGGAGGAGCCGCAGACTGGCATGCCCTGAGGACAGGCATGCACAAGCCCCTCGCTTGAGTTAGGAAGATGGTAGCGCGGAATCGTTTCAGAAAGGCAAAAATGCAATGACAAGTCGTCCGACCAAGACGATGACCTTTGAAAAGGCAGAGGAAATCGCAACTGATGTGTTGCTGCACCTGGTTCGCGAGCCCGAACTGGTCGGTCGCTTCCTTGCTGTCTCGGGGATTGGCCCTGAATCGATTCGAAGCGCTGCGACCGAGCCGGGGTTTCTCGCCGGCGTCCTGGAATTCATGATGGGGGATGAGCCGCTATTGCTGGCCTATTGCGAGAACTCCGGCTTGCGCCCGACGATGATTGCCGCTGCCCGGTTTGCGCTGGTTGGGGAAGATCATTTCGATGTCTGAGCTGCACGCCCCTGCCCGCGAAGTCCTCGACCAGATCGCCGCCCTGCCTGCGACCAGCGGCCGACCGCTGGTCATCTGCGATGTCGACGAGGTGGTCTTCCACATGATCGCGCATCTGGAGGCCTTTCTGGCCGCGCGCGACATGGGCTTCCTGCGCCATGCCTATCAACTGACCGGCAACATCGCCCGCAAGGACAGCGATACGCCGATCGGCCAGGACGAGGTGCGCCGCATGCTGCTCGAGTTCTTCACCGAAACCAGCGACAAACAGAGCCTCGTCGAGGGGGCAGCGGCTGCGCTTGAGCGTCTCTCGGCGGACTGCGAGGTGATCTTCCTCACCAACCTGCCGGGCAGCGCCAACAAGCCCGCGCGCGAACGTCTGCTCGCCCACCATGGCATGCCCTATCCGGTGGTCACCAACTCAGGGCCCAAGGGCGGTGCCGCAGCGGCCCTCTCCGCCGGGCGCGGCCGGCCCGTAGTCTTCATCGACGACAGCCCCCAGAACCTGAAATCGGTCAACCTGTGCCTGCCGGAGACGCATCTGATCCAGTTTGTCGCTGATGACCGCTTTCGCGCCGCCATCGATCCACTTCCCTCCGTCCGGCTTTTGACAGGAGACTGGCAGGAGACAACCCGGCATATCCTGACTATCCTCGACCGGAGCTGAGCTGGCGCCCTGCCGTCAGGGCGGCCGGAGAACAGGCCCTGAGGTCTGGAGGATCCCATGAGCAACACCGCAGACCGGGCGCCTGCGATCCGCAGCCTGTGCCGGGACTGCGGTGCGCGCTTTGCCGCTAATCGCACACGCTGCCCGCAATGTGGCAGCCCGCGTCTTGTTGGCCATGCCGAGTTCGACAAGCTGCCAATCGCCCATGTCGATTGCGATGCGTTCTTTGCCTCGGTGGAAAAGCGGGACAACCCGGCGCTGGCCGACCATCCGGTGATTGTCGGCGGCGGCACGCGCGGGGTTGTATCCACCTGCTGCTACATTGCCCGCATCCACGGGGTGCGCTCCGCCATGCCGATGTTCAAGGCGCTGGAGGCCTGCCCGCAGGCGGTGGTGATCAAGCCGGACCTTGCAAAATATTCCGCTGTTGGCCGCCAGATCCGCGAACGCATGCTGGCGCTGACACCGCTGGTCGAGCCGCTGTCAATTGACGAGGCGTTCCTGGACCTGACCGGCACCGAGCGCCTGCATCAGGCCAGTCCGGGTGAAGTGATGGCCCGGTTTGCCCGCGAGATCGAGCGGGACATCGGTATCACCGTGTCGGTAGGCCTGGCGCCGAACAAGTTCCTCGCCAAGATCGCTTCGGAACTCGACAAGCCACGCGGTTTCGCGGTGATCGGCAAAGCGGAGGCCGCAAGCTTTCTGGCAGAGCGATCCGTCAGCGTCATCTGGGGCGTCGGCAAGGTGTTCCAGGCGCGGCTTGCCGCAGACGGCCTGACGACAATCGGGCACTTGCAACAGATGGATCCCTCCGACCTGATCCGGCGCTACGGCACCATGGGCATCCGGCTGGCCAAACTCTGCCGGGGCGAGGACGACCGCCCTGTCACGCCGAGCCGGCCGGCGAAGAGCGTCAGTGCGGAGACGACGTTCAACTCCGACCTGTCCGGCCTTGCCGAACTGCGTCCGGTGCTGCGCGACCTTGCCGAGACAGTGGCGCGCCGGCTGAAGGCTTCGGACCTTGCCGGGCGCAGCGTGACGCTCAAACTGAAGACATCCCGCTTTCGCCTGATCACCCGCTCGCGCCAGTTGGCCGACCCGACCTGCCTGGCCGACCGGATCTTTCGCCTCGGCGATGAACTGCTGGCCGATGTGGCGCGGGGCGAAGCGTTCCGCCTCATCGGCATCGGTGTCAGTGACTTGAGCGCCGGGGCAACCGCCGATCCAGCGGACCTTGTCGACGAGGAGGCCAGCCGCCGCGCCAGGGCGGAAGAGGCGATGGACAAGGTGCGCGAAAAATTCGGCAAGGCCGCCGTCGAGACCGGGCTGGTGCATGCGGCGAAGACGAAAGGGCGGACCTGAGGCGCCGACACATCCGGTGGCCCTGCGTTTTCCCGCCATGGTCATCCCCGCCTCGTGCGGGGATCCACACAAGCCGGCGACCCCGGCAAACGAGGTACTTCGGGTCCGTCAAGGCCGGCTGGATCCCCGCACAAGGCACTGCTGTCCGGTTTAAGTTTCTGGACAAGGTGCATGACATTGATTCTACTTGTGTTCAGGCGTTTAGCGGCGGTC
>NZ_JBHYDX010000008.1:0-167507 GCF_051860505.1 Pannonibacter sp.
CGCCCTCAATGCCATGATGGGACAAAAAAGGGACTTCAGCGATCAACCAACTTGACAGCAACCGATACAGTTGCTGGCCAAGCGCAGCGCCGAGCCGGGACCGGAGAGTCGAGACCTCAATATTTCAATGAGTTAACGCAGGAGAGACCTTGGCTCTCCGGTCCCGGATCTTCGCTTCGCTCGTCCGGGATGACATCCAGACATTAGTCACTAACCTGCGCCGGCTAGCTCACAACCTGTGCATCGCTTGTGCGCAAGCTGTGGGCCGCCTGTGGACAGCTGCGTGCAAAGACCGGAATTGCCGTTCTACTTCAATCGGCTACGAAGAGCGGTGCTCTGTGGACAATTCCGGGGCCTGTTTAGAGCCCCGGACCGCCAAACTTGTTGCTGCGCGGGAAGCCGGTGGGGGGCAGCCGTCCAGCCTGACCCCGGTCGCCGCGCCAGTCGGCCAGTTCATCCAATGAGCGGGTGTAGCTGCGGCCAGACGTATCGATCCAGGTCAGGCCTGTTGCGCCGGCAAAGACGACCGCATCCGCCACACGCCCATCGCGATAGCGCTGCAGCCGCACACCGCGTCCACGTGACATTTCCGGAACCTGCGCCAACGGGAAGATGACCAGCTTGCGGTTCTGACCGATAACAGCCACCTGATCGCCTTCGACGGGAATGCAGAGCACGGCTTCGTTCGGCGCGGTGACGTTGAGCACCTGTTTGCCCTTGCGTGTGTTGGCAACGACATCCACCTCCGGCACGACAAAGCCGCGTGCTTCATCGCTGATCAGCAGCAGCTTGCGGTCCGGCTTGTGCATGAAGGCTGAAACGATGTCCTGGCCTTCCTCCATGTCGACCATCAGCCGGATCGGCTCGCCATGGCCGCGCCCGCCGGGCAGGTTGGCGGCGGACAGGGTGAAGAACTTGCCGGCGGTGGTCAGCAGCAGGATCTTGTCCGTGGTCTCGCCGGGGAAGGCGATCTTCAGCTTGTCGCCCTGCTTGAAGGTCAGGGTCGAAAGGTCCTGCTGGTGTCCCTTGAGAGCGCGAATCCAGCCCTTTTCCGAGATGATGACGGTGATCGGTTCCTTCTCGATCATCGCCTGCTGGATGTCGCCGAGCGCATGTTCGGGGGCTTCCGCCACATCGGTGCGGCGTTTGCCGAGCGGCGTTTCGGGCCCGTAGGCCTTTGCAATCTCGGCAGTTTCCTTCGAAAGCCGGGCCCATTGCCGTGCTTCCGAGCCGATCAGGTCCTTGAGGTCGTCGCGTTCGCCGGAGAGTTTTTCGTGTTCCTTGCGGATCTCGAACTCTTCCAGCTTGCGCAGCGAGCGCAGGCGCATGTTGAGGATCGCCTCGGCCTGCACGTCACTCAGGCTGAACACCCGCATCAACTCGGCCTTCGGCTCATCCTCCTCGCGGATGATCCGGATCACCTCATCCAGGTTGAGATAGGCAACCAGATAGCCTTCCAGCACCTCGAGCCGGTGCTCGATCTGGGTCAGCCGATGGTTGGATCGGCGCAGCAGCACCTCGCGGCGATGGTCGAGCCATTCGCGCAGGACCTGCTTCAGCCCCATCACCATGGGCACCTTGCCGAGGGACAAGACGTTCATGTTCAAAGGGAATCTGGTTTCAAGCTCGCTCAGCTTGAACAGTGATTCCATCATCAAGGCCGGATCGACATTGCGCGACCGCGGCACCAGGACGACGCGGACGTCTTCAGCAGACTCATCGCGAATGTCATCGAGCAACGGCAGCTTCTTGGCCGTGAGCAGCTCGGCGATCTTCTCGATCAGGCGCGACTTCTGCACCTGGTAGGGGATCTCGGTGATCACGACCACCCATTGGCCCCGGCCGAGATCCTCGACGGACCAGCGCGCGCGGACGCGGAAGCTGCCGCGGCCGGTCTCGTAGGCCTCGAGCAGGCCCTTCGGGTCTTCGACCAGAATGCCACCGGTCGGAAAGTCCGGCCCCTTGAGATAGGCAAGCAGATCCCGGGTGTCGGCGTCCGGATGCTTGATCAGGTGCTGGGCGGCAAGGCACAGCTCATGCGCATTGTGCGGCGGGATCGAGGTCGCCATGCCGACGGCAATGCCGGAGGAGCCGTTGGCGAGGAGATTCGGGAACCCGCCCGGCAGGACGATCGGTTCACGTTCCTCGCCGTCGTAAGTCTCTCGAAAATCGACGGAATCCTCGTCGAGCCCATCGAGCAGACGCTTGGCCGTGTCGGTCAGGCGGGCTTCGGTGTAGCGCATCGCGGCGGCGTTATCGCCGTCGATATTGCCGAAGTTGCCCTGGCCGTCGACCAGCGGATAGCGCTGCGCAAAGTCCTGCGCGAGGCGCACGAGGGCGTCATAGACGGCCTGGTCGCCATGCGGATGGTACTTACCGATTACGTCACCGACGACACGGGCGCACTTCTTGAACCCCGCGCCCGGATCCAGCTTGAGCAGCCGCATGGCGTAAAGCAACCGGCGATGCACCGGCTTCAGACCATCGCGCACATCGGGCAGGGCCCGGTGCATGATGGTCGAGAGAGCGTAGGCGAGGTAGCGTTCCTCGAGTGCGTCGCGCAGGTTGACGCCTTCGATGCCGCTCGGCGGAGTGAGGTCTTTTCCCATGCTGCATGCTTAGCCCGAAGGGGCGGGGGAGACAATTTGCGAGGCAGTGAAATGGCGCAGATTTCGGCGGTTTTTCCCCGCTTTTAGCGTGTCAGCCGAGGGGATCGGGCAGGCCGGCGAGGCCAGCCGCTGTGAAGGCTTTCTCCAGCGCCGATGTCAGTCCCTCGCGTGTCTGCGCAAGGGAGACGCCACGCGGAGAAAACACGTCCCTTTCGAGAAAAAACCGGGTCAACGTCAGACCATTTGCGACATCGCGGAAGTTGATTTCCGAGCCGGGCTGACGTTCGCCGGAAACCAGGAAGGAGGGCAGGGGCAGGAGCCTCTCGCGGTAGGGAGCCCCCGCGTCCCGGGACACGGCCCGGCCGGACTTCGGCGACACATAGGCAAGATCCCAGCTTTGCCCGGTCGAGGCACAGCGGGAGAGGTCGAGGCCGAAGCCAAGTTCGGCGAGGAGTTCAAGTTCGAAGCGGACGATCAGCGGCCCGACGATCAGCGGCTCGCCGAGATGGTCGAGGACGAGGGTCAGCGCTTCGTGGACGCCTGGGTGAGCAGCCCGCTCGGGCATCAGCCGGGCGAGGGCCGTGAGGTGTTGCAGGCCGTAGAGGCCGAGCGGATCGGTCAGGAGCAGGCCCGCGCGGAGCGACAGGGGTTCGACGGCAAAGCTGCCGAGCTGATCTGCAAGACGGGCGCGCCAGGTGACCTGCAAGGAATTGCCCGGCTGCAGCAGCGGGGCAAGGCGGCGGGAGCGGCCGCCGCGCACAAGACCGAGATGACGGCCATGCTGGCGTGTCATCACTTCGATCACCGCGCTGGTCTCCCCCTGCGCCCGGCTCGACAGGAGCACGCCTTCGTCCGTCCACTCCAGTCCCACGTGACCTCCCGGGAAAGTCAGGTCCCCCGACGATCAGCGGGGAAACTCGAGGCCCATTTCGCGGTAGCGCTCCGGATCATCGGACCAGTTCTCGCGCACCTTAACGAAGAGGAACAAATGCACCGGCCGTTCGACGATCTCGGCCAGTTCCGTGCGTGCGGCCTGGGAGATGACCTTGATGGTCTGGCCCTTCTTGCCCAGCACAATGGCTTTCTG
Source organism: Pannonibacter sp. (assembly GCF_051860505.1). NCBI lineage: Bacteria > Pseudomonadati > Pseudomonadota > Alphaproteobacteria > Hyphomicrobiales > Stappiaceae > Pannonibacter > Pannonibacter sp. Next base: position 3,697 of record NZ_JBHYDX010000008.1, read on the forward strand.
GCTGTCGCGCTCGACATAGATCGTCTGTTCAAGACGGACAGAGCCGTCCTTGCGCTCTTCCCATCGCTCGGTCTCGACGGTCGAGACATAGGGAATTTCTTCGTGCAGGCGCTCGAACAGCTTTTCGCGTGTGATCTCGGCGGCAAGCATGCGCATGGGCGCATCGGACACCTGGTCTTCCGGATAAAGCCAGGGACCGGGCCGCACCTTCTCGGCGAAATAGGTCAGGATATCCTGGACACCGTCGCCGCTGAGGGCCGAGACCATGAAAGTCTTCTCGAAAGCGACTTTCTCGTTTGCCGTCACGGCCAGTTTCAGCAGTTTCTCGCGGTTGGCGACATCGGTCTTGTTGAGGATCAGAACCTTCGTCCCGCGTTCGCCAGCGAGCCGGTCGAGGATCGTCTCGACCTCTTCGGTCAGGCCTTTGCGGGCGTCTATGAGCAGGGCGGTGACATCCGCATCGCGCGAACCGCCCCAGGCCGTGTCGACCATGGCCCGGTCAAGCCGGCGCTTGGGCTTGAAGATGCCCGGCGTGTCGACAAAGATCACCTGCGCGTCGCCATGCATGGCGATGCCGCGCACGAGCGCCCGGGTGGTCTGCACCTTGTGCGTGACGATGGACACCTTGGTGCCGACGAGCTGGTTGATCAGTGTGGACTTGCCGGCATTCGGAGCGCCGATCAGCGCAACGAAACCCGCGCGCGTGGTGGGCGCCGTAGCGGGAGCCAGTGTGTCCGCGCCCGTTTGGGCCGTCTCGTCATTCTCGATGTCGTTCAATACGTTGGTCCTGTTTCTGGACGTTGGAATACACTTGCACCTGAAGGCACCGTCCCCGCGTCAGGGGGGCGGATCCAGGGTCGCACGCGCGGAGACTGTCTTATCTTCAGGCAGCGGGCTGCCTAGCGGCGTCACTCGCTCCAGACGCCTTCCCGGCGCAGCATGGCTTCGGCGGCGGCCTGTTCGGCAATCCGCTTGGAACTGCCACTGCCCTCCGCAGGCGCGTGCCGTTCGACATGGACCGCAACGATGAACACCGGCGCGTGGTCCGGTCCACTGCGATCCACCACATCATAGGTGGGCGCGGGCAGGCTGCGCGCCTGGGCCCATTCCTGCAATGTGGTCTTGGCATCACGCAACGGACCGGAGAAGGTCAGCATACGCGGTTCCCACTGCCGGCGCACGAAATCTTCTGCAGTTGCCATGCCGGCGTCGAGATAGATCGCGGCAATCACGGCTTCACAGATATCAGCAAGAAGCGCGGTCTTCTGCCGTCCGCCGGTCTGCGCCTCGCTCTGGCTGATGCGCATGGCATCGCCGAGCTTGAGGTCCTGGGCGATCTCGGCGCAGGTCTCGCGCTTGACCATATGGTTGAGCCGGCGCGCCAGTTCGCCTTCGTCAGCACGCGGAAAGTTCCGGTGCAGCATGGTGGCGACTGCAAGACCCAGAACCCGGTCACCGAGAAACTCCAGCCGCTGGTAGCTGCCGCCGGTTTGCGGGTTGTTCAGGGCACTGGCATGGGTCAGTGCCTGCTCCAGCAGCGAGCGGTCGGTGAAACGGTGGCTGATCCGGTCTTCGACACGGGACAGCGGATCGGTTGTGGTCAGGCGTGTGCTCATCAGCTTTGCCGGTTAGAGCGAATTGAACATGCGATCCCAACGCACGGTCCAGGGCCACTGCCAGAACATCCAGGCCGGCTGACCGTCGGAAACGGAGAAGAAGATCACTTCAGCCCGGCCGACGAGGTTCTCATAGGGAACGTAGCCGACACTCGACTCGACACGGCTGTCGGAGGAGTTGTCGCGGTTATCACCCATCATGAAGTAATGGTCGGCAGGGACTTTGTAGACCTTGGTGTTGTCACCAAAGCCACGCGGATTGAGGTCGAGAGTGTCGTAGCTGACGCCATTCGGCAGGGTTTCACGGAAGCGGGCGATCGGTTGGCTCACACCGAACGCGTCTTTCTCGACGAAATCAGAAATCCGCTCGCGCTTCACCGCTGTGCCGTTGATGTGGAGGGCGCCGTCAATCATCTGGATCTCGTCGCCTGGCATTCCGATCACGCGCTTGATGTAGTCGGTTGAATTGTCGCTCGGCAGCTTGAAGACCACGACATCGCCGCGTTCGGGTTCAGCGCCCCAGATCCGGCCGGAGAAGGGGGCAAGTCCAAACGGGAAGGAGTAGCGCGAATAGCCGTAGCTGTATTTGGAGACGAAGAGATAATCGCCGATCAGCAGGGTGTTCATCATCGACCCGGAGGGGATGTTGAACGGCTGGAACAGGAGCGTGCGCACCACCAGCGCCAGCAGCAGCGCCTGAACAATCACCTTGACGGTCTCGCCGAGACCGCCGTCCTTGGCCTTCTTGTTATCGGTCACGCTCATCGGATCCTTCATCCTTCACCACCGCCGCTGCAGGCGAAATCTGGCGACTTGTACCGGTTCGGGGCAGCACTGGCAACGGACGAGAGGATTACAGCTTGGCAATGTGGGTGGGGGGCATAGCAGGACGGTGGCAATGGAGGGAGATTGTGGCGGACACTGATCAAGCGATATGTCTCCGCGCCGTCCCGGCCTTGTGCCGGCACCTGTAAGGGAGCCAAAGTCCTGAGCCACTTCGTCTACATTCTCGCCAACCGACCCTTTGGAGCGATCTACATCGGGTCAGCGCGCGATCTCAGAGCAAGACTGGAGCAGCACCGGGCTGGTTCGATTGGTGCGCATACATTGAAATACAATATCAAGACACTTGTGTACTTCGAGCAGCATGAAACGGTCCTGGATGCCGTCCACCGGGAGAAACGACTGAAACGTTGGCCGCGCGGCTGGAAAGACAATCTGATCAGTGCGGCCAATTCGGGCTGGTGGGACATTTCAGACCAGATCCCGTTCTGACGGCCATTCTCGCATCTGTTGTGATAGCGCAAGAACATCGGCCTCACCGCCCATGACAGGTCCCGGCACAAGGCCGGGACAGCTCGGAGGGGATCTATTTGTAGCGACTTTGCAAAGGCAGCATTTGCCCCAAGCGCGCGGATGCAGGATCCAAAAGGGGCGCTGCTCTTTCTCTCGTCATCACCATACGCGCCGTCCCGGCCTTGGGCCGGGACCTGTAAGGGACACTTCGCAATGGTGATTGATCAAGGCAGGGGCGGCGGGCAGGATCTGGAATTCAGGGCTCGGCCCACATGACAGGTCCCGGCACAAGGCCGGGACGGCGCGGGGGATGGTTGTGTAGCAATTTAGTGAAACAGCGCTCAATCCTCACGCCTCGCTCGGATCGTCCTTGAGTGGCGGCGTCGGTGGTTCGGGCCAATCGGCCGGCCAGGCGGAGATGACGACAAAGGCCTGGGCCAGCGGATAGTCATCGGTGATGGTGAGATCAATGCGGGGCCGGAAGCCCTCTGGCGTCAAGGCGGTGAGGCGGTCGGCGGCGCTGCCGGTCAGTTGCAGCGTGGGACGGCCGGAGGGCAGGTTGACGACGCCCATCTCGCGCCAGGCAACGCCCATTCGGATGCCGGTCCCGAGCGCCTTGGAACAGGCTTCTTTGGCGGCAAAGCGCTTGGCATAGGAGGCGGCGCGCTCGGCCCGGCGATCCGATTTTGCCCGCTCGATGTCGGTGAAGACCCGGGCGGCAAAGCGCTCGCCGAACCTTTCAAGCGTCTGCTCGATCCGGCGGATGTCACACAGGTCGCTGCCGATGCCGAGGATCATCCGGTCTGACCTTTCTTTCTCGTCACTCAGCAGGACGCGACTGCGCCGAGCGGGCCACTTCCGCCATCTGCCGGGCGGCAATCCGGCGTTGCTTGCGTTCCTGGTACGCCTTCACGCTGAAATAGACTGGAAAGTAACATAGAAGACCGCAGGTCAGCCCGAGCGGCAGGCCGCCAATGATCATCGGCTTGAGAAGAGGCCATAGGGCATCCAGCGAGTGGGTTAAAAGGTCGGCATGCATCAGGCCATGGGTTGCATCAGCCGAAGTGTCCAGGGTTCCTGTCCCGAGGATCACATGGCCGAGCTTGTAGGTGATGGCCCAGATGAAGGGAAAAGTCAGGGGATTGCCGACCACCGTGCCAAGCGCCGAGGCGAGCATATTGCCCCGGACGATCATGGCCACGGCTGCGGCCAGCAGGAAGTGAAAGCCCATGAAAGGAGTGAACGAGGCGAAGGCGCCACAGGAGAAGCCGAGCGCCACCGCATGCGGCGAGGCCGTCAGGCGCAGCACACGCTTGCCATAGTAGCGGAACGACCGCATCCAGCTGGCTCGCGGCCACACGGCGACGCGCAGTTTCTCGTATCGGCTCGGCGGTGTGCGGCGCTGAAACAGCATGGGGCGCGCAGGTCTCCTCGTTCGTCTCCGGCCTCAGGCCAGGTTGCGGCTGCCCGGCTTCACTGGCGGCAAGGCCGCCAGTTCCGGCGGCAGGTTGTCCGGTGAATAGGATGGCACCTTGTAGTCGATCAGGGCGACCAGAGGGACGCTCACATCGGCTTCGCCGGCTGACCGGTCGATCAGGCAGGCAACGCCGACCACATCAGCGCCAATCGCTTTCAGGGCATCAACCGTCTCGCGGCTGGACAGACCGGTGGTGACAATGTCCTCAACGATGATGACACGGGCGCCCGGCTCCAGGTCAAAGCGGCGCAGACGGAATTGGCCGCCCTCCCGCTCCACCCACATGGCCGGTACGCCAAGGTGGCGCGCGGTCTCATAGCCCGGGATCAGGCCGCCGAGGGCGGGGGAAACGATGAAATCAATCGGACCGAGGTTGGCGGCCCGGATCTTGTCAGCCAGAGCCTTGCACAGTTTCTCGGTCTTGTCCGGGTGCATGAACACGCGCGCTTTCTGCAGGAACACAGGGCTGCGCAGGCCGGATGACAGAATGAAATGGCCTTCAAGAATGGCGCCTGCCTCGCGGAACAGGGCCAGGACGTCGTCCTGAGTCATGCGTTTATCCCGTCTGTGGTCCCGCTCTCAGCCGTTGACGCGCGTCACGCTGGACACATTCGGCTTGGTGCGGAGCTGGTTGATGATGCGGTTGAGATGTTTAAGATCCCATACCTCAAGATCGATAATCATCTGGTGAAAATCGGCGACTTTGCGGACCATCTTGAGATTGTCGATGTTGCCGCCGTTCTCGCCGATCACCTGGGCGATGGCCGCGAGCGATCCGGGCTCGTTGAGCGCCGAGACGCTGATCCGGGCCGGAAAGCGCTCGGGATTGTCGATGTCGATATCCCAGCGCACGTCGACCCACAGGTCGCTCTGGTCATCGAATTCCTTCAGCGCCGGGGACTGGATCGGGTAGATCGTCAGGCCTTCGGCCGGCGTCAGGATGCCGACGATGCGATCGCCGGGCACGGCGCCGCCATTGGGCGCGAAATTGACCGGGATGTCGCCGGCAAGGCCCCGGATGGGCAAGGCATCGCCATCGGCGCCGGTGACCGTGGGAATGCGGAACTTCAGGCCCTGACCCTTTTCCAGATCGAACCAGCCTTCGCCCGGCTCGGGCCGGATGATGCCGACGCGCTCGTCCTGGTAGTCGGGATGGACCGACTTGACCACCTGCTGCGCGCTGATTTCGCCGCGGCCGACGGCCGCCAGAAGATCGGCAATGCTGTCCTGGCTGAGCAGGCCGAGGACGCCTTCCAGCAGGCCTTCCGAATACGGCTTGTCGGCACGGGTGAAGGCGCGCTGCAGGATATGCTCGCCGAGGGCGCCATATTGCTTGCGCACGGATTCGCGCGTCGCTCGGCGGATCGCGGCCTTGGCCTTGCCGGTGACGGCGATGGATTCCCAGGCCGGCGGCGGTGTCTGCGCCTGCGACCGGATGATTTCCACTTCGTCGCCGTTCCTGAGTTCGGTGACCAGCGGCATGATCTTGCCGTTCAGCTTGCAGCCGACACAGGTGTTGCCGATGCTGGTGTGCACCGCATAGGCAAAGTCGATCGGCGTTGCCCCGCGCGGCAAGGCGATCAGGCGGCCCTTCGGCGTGAAGCAGAACACCTGGTCGTGGAACAGCTCGAGCTTGGTGTTTTCCAGGAATTCTTCGGGCGTGTCGCCCTGTGACAAGAGGTCGATGGTGCGCCGCAGCCAGTCATAGGCGCGGCTTTCCTCGGTGTGGCGCGCAATGTTGCGGCCGCCGGTCTCGCCGTCCTTGTAGAGCGCATGGGCGGCAATGCCGTATTCGGCGACGCGGTCCATGATCTGGGTGCGGATCTGCAACTCGATGCGCTGGCGGCGCGGGCCGACGATGGTGGTGTGGATCGAGCGATAGTCGTTCTGCTTCGGCGTCGAGATGTAATCCTTGAACCGGCCGGGGACGGTGGACCAGGTGGTGTGGATGACGCCGAGCACCCGGTAGCAGGCCTCGGTAGTGCCGACGATAACGCGGAAGCCATAGATGTCGGACAACTGCTCGAAGCCGAGCGACTTCTGCTGCATCTTGCGGAAGATCGAGTAGGGGCGCTTCTCGCGGCCCTTGACCTGGGCCGCGATGCCGCGTTCGGCGATGCGGGCGGTGAGGGTTTCCTCGATATCGGTGATCAGCCCGTCGTTGCGCTCGCGCAGGCTGGCAAGACGCTCGGCCAGGGTCGCATAGGCGTCCGGGTTGAGGGTGCGGAAGGACAGGTCCTCCAGTTCCTCGCGCATGTCCTGCATGCCCATGCGCCCGGCGAGCGGGGCATAGATCTCCATCGTTTCTTCGGCAATGCGCGCCCGCTTGTGCTCGGGCATATGCTCGAGGGTGCGCATGTTGTGAAGACGGTCGGCAAGCTTGACCAGGAGCACGCGGACGTCGTCGACGATGGCGAGCAGCAGCTTGCGGAAATTTTCGGCCTGCTTGGCCTTCTGGGTCTGCAGGTCGAGGCGCTTGATCTTGGTCAGGCCCTCGACGAGCTTGCCGATCTCCTCGCCGAAGATCGTGTCGATCTCGGCCCGGGTGGCGTCCGTGTCCTCGATGGTGTCATGCAGGAGCGCAACGGCGATGGTCGCGTCATCCAGCCGCAATTCGGTGAGGATGGCGGCGACTTCGAGCGGATGGGAGAAATAGGGATCGCCCGAGGCACGGGTCTGTGACCCATGCTTGCGCATGGCATAGACATAGGCCTTGTTGAGCAGGGCCTCGTCCGCACTGGGATTGTAACGGGTAACCCGTTCAACGAGCTCGTATTGACGCATCATGGCCGGGCCGCATCATGCCGACTGAACACAGGACGGCATGGCGCGCCGGATCACCGGCACGCACTGCCACCGACCTTAAATGTCGTCCGAACGCTCCGGCGGGACAAGCCCTTCGAGGCCACGCAGAAGGTCTTCTTCCGACATGCGGTCGAACTCAACGCTGGAATCGTCAACGGCGTTGATCTGGGTGCCGCCGGACTGGCTGGACGGAACCATCGGCACGGCGCCCGGCTCCGGCTCATCCACTTCCACATATTTCTGCAGCGAGTGGATCAGGTCTTCCTTGAGATCTTCCGGGCTGACCGTCTCATCCGCGATCTCGCGCAGGGCGACGACCGGGTTCTTGTCGTTGTCGCGGTCAATGGTCAGCGGCGCGCCGCTGGAAATCATCCGGGCGCGATGCGCTGCAATCAGAACCAGCTCGAACCGGTTATCGACCTTGTCGATGCAATCCTCGACGGTAACGCGCGCCATAGGACGTCTCCATGTTGTCAGAAATTGAGTCACCAGCGTATACGGCGAACCGCAACGTCGTGCAAGCCTTCGCGCTGCAACAGGTTTCGTGCCCTGAATATATCGTGAAGAACACGGTTTCACTGGGGGTACACGTCAATCTTTACGATTGCGGCATCTGCATTTGATGTAGTACCTCAAGCAGTGTGGTCGTGGAAATTGGGGCATTTTCATGGCTGGTCTGACCAAATTCGTAAAACAGGCGTTTCAAATTTCGGCAACCGATAGTAGTGTGCTTGGGGTGTGAACGGGATTGCCGCGCGAGCGGGCCAGTTTGTTTTGGTCACCACTGCTAAATAACAACGCCGAAAGCAAGGGCAGGGTCTCAATGTTCGATTCTCGTGAAAAAATTGCTTTGTTTATTGATGGGGCAAATTTGTATTCAACGGCCAAGGCTATCGGCTTTGATATTGACTACAAGATGTTGCTTAAGGAATTTCAAGGTAAGGGTTACCTTCTCCGGGCCTATTACTACACTGCGATCATTGAGGATCAGGAGTATTCCTCGATCCGCCCGCTGATCGACTGGCTCGACTACAATGGCTACAAGGTTGTCACGAAGCCTGTAAAGGAATTCATCGACAGCACCGGCCGCCGCAAGGTGAAAGGCAATATGGACATCGAGCTGGCGATTGACGCCATGCAGCTCGTCGACCATGTCGACCACATCGTGCTGTTCTCCGGCGATGGCGATTTCCGCTCGCTGGTCGAGGCGCTGCAGCGCAAGGGCCGCAAGGTCTCGGTGGTGTCCACCCTGCAGACCCAGCCACCGATGATCGCCGACGACCTGCGCCGCCAGGCCGACCATTTCATCGATCTTGCCCATCTTGCTTCGCGCGTTGGCCGCGAACCGGTCGAGCGGCCCGTCCGCATGCCGGACCGCGACCGGGAGCGCGAGCGGGCGATGGACGAGGATGATGACTATTGATGCCTGAGGCTTCCGCCGCGACGGAGCCGTCCCGCGACTGTCCGACTTGCCCGCGCCTTGTTGCTTTCCGGATGGAGCACAGGGCGCGGTTTCCTGACTGGTTCAACGCGCCGGTTCCGAGTTTCACCTCGGAACGGCCCGTGCTGATGGTGGTTGGACTGGCCCCAGGATTGCGCGGCGCCAACCGCACCGGGCGGCCCTTTACCGGCGACTATGCCGGTGATCTCCTCTACGAGACCATGATCGATTTCGGCTTTGCGGCGGGGTCCTATCAGGCCCGACCGGATGACGGGTTGCAACTGACCGGCGCAATGATCACCAACGCGGTGCGCTGCGTGCCGCCGGAAAACAAACCGACCGGGCCGGAAATCAACGCCTGCCGCCCCTATCTAGTAGCGACACTAGAAGCTGCGACGAGCGTGCGGGCCGTCCTGGCGCTGGGGCGCATCGCCCATGACACGTTTTTGACGACCCTGGGACTACCACGCAGCCGAAATGCCTTTGCGCACGGCGCAAGGCATGACCTGAGTTATCGGGGGCGGCCGCTGATGCTCTTCGACAGCTATCACTGCTCCCGCTACAACACCAACACCGGCCGCCTGACCCGCGAGATGTTCCGCGATGTGTTTTCGGCCATGCGGGCTGCGCTGGGTTGAGCGAGGCGCAAGGCCTTCGGCCGTTTCCCTTTCCTTGGTCGTCATGCCATGGCTCGACCATGGCATCCATGCCGTTGCCTTTCCATGCGGTACATCCTGTCGAGGTTGCGTCTCGCTGATGCTGTCCGAGCTGTGAGGTCACGGCATGGATGCCATGATCAAGTCATGGCATGACGAAGGCGTTGAAGGTTTATGGGGGCGGCGAGGGTTGGGGGCTGGCTTGCAGCCCTTGCCGGATTTCTCCGGCAGCCAACACACATTTTCCCCTCTCCTTTTTCGTCATGCCATGGCTCGACCATGGCATCCATGCCGTTACCTTTCCACGCGGTTCACCCTGTCGCGGGCGCGTCTCGCTGATGCTGGCCGGGCTGTGAGGTTACGGCATGGATGCCATGATCAAGTCATGGCATGACGAGGAGGTTGAAGGTTCAAGGCGTGGCGCCGGGCTCCACCAGCGACCAGCCTTCCGGGCCGAGATGCTCCTGCGGCTGGAAGCGGGCCTTGTAGGACATTTTGTCTGATCCATCGACCCAGTACCCGAGATAGACATAGGGCAGCCCAAGCTTTCGGGCGCGCTCGATGTGGTCGAGAATCATGAAGGTGCCGATGCTGAGATCCTGCATCTCAGGGTCATAGAACGAGTAGACCATCGACAATCCGTCAGCGAGGCGATCACTGAGGGCGACGGCGACGAGCGGGCCGGTGCCGCGCCGGGTCAGGAAGCTGTCCGGTCCGCGCCGGCGGTATTCAACCACCATCGTGTCGACATGGGTGTCCTCGATCATCATGGCATAGTCGAGCACGGTCATTTCCGACATGCCGCCATTCTCGTGCCGGGCCAGGAGATAGGTCCGGAACAGGTCATATTGCTCGGAGGAGGGCGAGGGTGGCAGTTCGGCGCCAATCAGGCTGCTGCCGGTCTTCCAGGTGCGGCGGAAAGACCGGGTCCAATCGAACTCGGCAACGCGAACCCGGACGGAAACGCAGGCCCGGCACATTTCACAGGCCGGTCGGTAGGCGATGTTCTGGCTGCGACGAAAACCGCCCTGGGTAAGGACATCGTTGAGGGAGGACGCCTGATGACCGACAAGATGCGTGAAGACCTTGCGTTCCTGGCGCCCGGGCAGATACGGGCAGGGCGCGGGCGCGGTTAGATAGAACTGCGGATGGTCAATCGGGTGACGGGTCACGACCGGTGTTTGGCTCCTGCTACGCCCTTTCTTCTACTCTATTACGTGGGCGTCCCAAACGACACGTCAACCAAAGAATGAAGGTGCTCTGCCGCTGAGCCGGCAAAGCTGGGGAGCAATTGTCACCGGAGCGTGTCAGATCAAGGTACTTGGCCGTCACTGTTGAGGGGAGCGACCAGGCTCGCCCGGGACTTGGTCAGGGCCGGGACAGTGCCGGGCTGTTGACGACGATTGTGCCGAGGATCAGGTCGTGCAGCAGGCGCTTGCGGTCGCTGAACAGGCTGACCAGCAAGACGAGCGGCGTCAGCAGGGTAAAGGACAGCCAGAACAAGAGAACGTGCATGGCGGCCAGCAGGGCATAGGGCTTTGCGCCATACCACAGCCGCATCTCGATCCCCATCGCGCGCATGCCCGGTGTTGCCGCATTGGGCCCGCCAAGGGTCACCGCCGTATAGATCAGCGCGACTGCCTGCCACAGGAAGGCGTAGAAAAACCACGCCAGACCCAGCGTGAAGATGCCGAGAAAGAACACCAGGACGCCGGCGACGAAGGTGAAGAATGCGACCAGCAGCACGTCGATCAGAAACGCAAAGACACGCTTGCTGCGGATACCGTCAAACAGGGCGGGATTGGCCATTGGGTCGAACTGGTCCCGCTTCGGCTCGTCATAGCTGGCGTCATAGGTCATTGGCGGTCTCCTTGCGGTGGAGATGTGGGATCCCCTTGCGCACTGTGCAATGGCGAAAGCTCACGCCATTACTTCCGCAACGTTCATCGACCGCACGGGGAAGCCGCGCGCTTCCAGAGCCGAGATGATCTTCTGGCCATGCGCCGCATCGAAGGTCTCGAAGGTGACGTCCAGTGTCGCGCCCTTGGCCGGCACGTTGAGGAACAGCCGGTGGTGCGAGACGTCCACGACATTGCCCTGCATCTTGCCGATGAGCGTTGTGATCTCGCCAAGTACGCCCGGCCGGTCCGGCGTGTCGATGCGGATGGCGAGCAGCTTGCCGTCGCGGGCGAGTTCCCGCACCACGATGGAGGAGACCAGCCGCGGATCGATGTTGCCGCCGCACAGGACAAGCCCGACCTTCTTGCCCGCAAAGCGGGCAGGGTCTGTGAGAAGGGCCGCAAGGCCTGCGGCCCCGGCGCCTTCGGCCAGCGTCTTCTGCTGCGTCAGGAACAGGTTGATCGCCCGCTCGATGGCGCTTTCCTCGGCAAGGATGATGTCATCCACCAGCTCGGCCACGATCATCCGGGTGAGATCGCCGACATCGCGCACGGCAATGCCTTCGGCGATGGTCGGGCCGCCGCAGGTGACCGGCTCGTTGTTCAGCGCGCCCCACATGGCCGGATAGAGCCGAGTCTCGACGCCGATGACGGAGATCGACGGCTTCAGCGCCTTGGCTGCGACCGCCATGCCGGAAATCAGTCCGCCGCCGCCGACCGGCACCACGAGACAGTCAAGATCCGGATCCTCGGCCAGCATTTCCAGCGCGATGGTGCCCTGGCCGCGCATCACGTGCGGGTCGTCAAACGGGTGCACCCAGACGAAGCCATGCTCTTCCGACAGGCGCTGCGCCTCGGCCTTGGCCTCGACAAGCGTGTCACCCGACAGGACCACAGTGGCGCCATAGCCGCGCGTGGCGGTGATCTTCACGAAGGGCGTCGGCTCCGGCATGACGATGGTCGCCGGGATGCCAAGACGACCGGCATGGTAGGCGACGGCCTGGGCATGGTTGCCGGCCGACATGGCGATGACGCCGCGCGCCCGTTCCTCGGCCGTCAGCGACAGCAGCTTCACCAGGGCGCCGCGCTCCTTGAAGGCGCCGGTGACCTGGAGGTTGTCATACTTGATGCTGACAATGGCGCCAGTCAGCGCCGACAATTTCGGCGCCGGCAGGAAGGGCGTGCGCAGCACCGACCCGTCAATGAGACGGGCGGCATCCTGGACATCGGCAAGCGTGATCGGCAGGGGCATCAAGACCTCACAGTCAGACTGGGCGGATCTGGCCGGATCTGGCCAGGTGGCGCGGCTCAACGGGCGCGCTTGAGGATCTCGGCCACCTTCGGGGCGAAATAGGTGAGGATGCCGTCGGCCCCCGCGCGGCGGAACGCCATCAGGCTTTCCATCATGGCGCGTTCCCCGTCGATCCAGCCATTGTGGGAGGCGGCGACGATCATCGCGTATTCGCCGGACACCTGATAGGCGTAGGTCGGCACGCGGAAGCTCTCCTTCACCCGCTGGATGATGTCGAGATAGGGCATGCCCGGCTTGACCATCACCATGTCCGCCCCTTCCGCCAGATCCATCTCGACCTCGCGCAGGGCCTCGTCGGTGTTGGCCGGATCCATCTGGTAGGTGCGCTTGTCGCCAATGAGCGTCTTGGAGGTGCCGACTGCGTCGCGGAACGGGCCGTAGAAGGCCGAGGCATATTTGGCCGAATAGGCCATGATCTGGGTGTCGCGGTGACCGGCTTCGTCCAGCGCCCGGCGGATCGCGCCGATGCGGCCATCCATCATGTCGGATGGGGCAATGACGTCAGCGCCGGCCTCGACCTGGACGAGGGCCTGGCGGCAGAGCTGGTCGACGGTCTCGTCGTTGAGAATGCGCTCGCCCAGCATCAGGCCGTCGTGGCCGTGGCTGGTGTAGGGGTCGAGCGCCACGTCGGTGATGAGGCCGATGTCGAGTTCGGCCTGCTTGATGGCCCGGCAGGCGCGGCAGATGAGGTTTCCTGAATTGAGCGCTTCTGTGCCGGCCTCATCGCGCAGGGCCGGGTCCGTGTAGGGAAACAGCGCCAGCGCCGGGATGCCGAGGCTTGCGGCATATTCCGCCTCGCGCACGGCCTCGTCCACTGACAGGCGCTCGACACCGGGCATGGAGGCCACTGGCTGGCGCACATTGGTGCCATCGACCAGAAAGATCGGCCAGATCAGGTCATTGATGGAAAGCGTCGTTTCCTGCACCAGCCGCCGGGCCCAGTCGGCACGGCGATTGCGCCGCATGCGGCGTCCGCCGAGAATGTCGTCAATGTGCTCGGACGTGATGCGGGGCGAATGGGAAGACATGGGCGTTTCCTGACCTTGGCCCTGAGGGCCATCTTTTTGATGGCCGGACTTTAGCAACAGGGGCAGGGCTTCGCCAGTCATCGATGGGCGCGCGGCCTGCGGCGGTTTGGCGGCAAAGGGCAACTGTCCACAACACACTCAGCCGAATAGCCGATCGGCGCGCAAATTGACGTTAACGTCAAAAATAGCTACGAAACCTAAGGCCGACGCTGCGGCGGCATGCGCACAGCCAAGGGCGGACCATTGGGAGGTGGCCATGGATTTTTGCCTGACTGAGGACCAGCTGGCGTTTCAGGATCTGGCCGCCGGTTTCGCCCGCGACGCGATGGAGCCGCATGCCCGGGAGTGGGATGAAAAGTCCATCTTTCCGCTCGAGACCCTGCGCAAGGCGGCTGAACTGGGCTTTGCCGGCATCTATGTGCGCGAGGAGGTCGGCGGTTCCGGCCTGACGCGACTGGATGCGGCGCTGATCTTCGAGGAACTGGCCAAGGGCTGCACCTCGACGGCGGCCTATATCTCGATCCACAACATGGTCGGCTGGATGATCGACCGTTTCGGCTCGGACGCGCTGCGCCAGCGCTATGTGCCCGATCTTTGCACCATGGCCCGCTTTGGCAGCTATTGCCTGACCGAGCCGGGTTCAGGCTCGGATGCCGCCAGTCTCCGGACCCGGGCGGTGCGCGAGGGCGATCACTACGTTCTCAATGGCTCCAAGGCCTTCATCTCCGGCGGCGGCGCAGCGGACATCTATATCGTCATGGCGCGCACGGGAGGGGAGGGGGCCGGCGGCGTTTCCTGCTTTGTGGTTGAGAAAGGCACGCCCGGCCTCAGCTTCGGCGCGCAAGAGATCAAGCTTGGCTGGAAGAGCCAGCCGACGGCGCAGGTGAATTTCTCGGACTGCCGCATTCCGGCCGGCAACCGCATCGGCGAGGAGGGCGAAGGCTTCAAGTTCGCCATGGCCGGGCTGGACGGCGGCCGCCTCAACATCGGCGCCTGTTCGCTCGGCGCGGCGCAGACCTGCCTCGACCGGTCGATTGCCTACATGAAGGAGCGCCGCCAGTTCGGCAAGGCGCTGACCGAGTTCCAGGCGCTGCAGTTCCGCCTCGCCGACATGGCGACGGAGCTGGAGGCCGCGCGGCTCTTGCTGCACAAGGCGGCGATTGCGGTCAACGACAAGGCGCCGGGCGCGACGCGGCTGGCGGCGATGGCCAAGCGGCTGGCGACGGACACCGGCTTTGCCGTCGTCAACGAGGCGCTGCAGCTGCATGGCGGCTATGGCTACTTGCGCGACTATCCGATCGAGCGCTACCTGCGCGACGTGCGGGTGCACCAGATCCTGGAAGGCACCAACGAAATCATGCGGGTGATCATCGCCCGCGACCTGCTGGGTCGCTGAGGGAGCGCTGGCCATGACCGATGACGTGCTGTTCGAGACAAGGGGTAAGGCCGGGATCATCACGCTGAACCGGCCGCAGGCGCTGAACGCCCTGACGCACGAGATGGTGCGGGCGATCTCGGTGAGGTTGGATGACTGGGAGCACAATCCCTCTGTTGAGCGCATCCTGTTGCGCGGGGCCGGCGAGAAGGCTTTTTGCGCTGGTGGCGATATTCGCCAGGTCTATGAAAGCGGAGAAGCGCTGGGCCGCACCGGCAACCCGGAACAGACCCGGCTCTTTGGCGATGAGTACATCCTCAACGCCCGCATCCATGCCTTCGCCAAGCCGTGGATCTCGCTGATCGACGGCATCGTCATGGGCGGTGGTGTCGGCTTGTCGGTGCATGGCAGTCACCGGGTTGGGACGGAAAAGACCCTGTTCGCCATGCCGGAAACCGGCATCGGCTTCTTCCCCGATGTCGGCGGCTCCTATTTCCTGCCCCGCCTCAAGTCCGGCATCGGGCTTTACTGCGCGCTGTCGGCTGCACGGCTGAAGCAGGCCGATGCGCTTTATGCCGGAGTGCTGACGCACACGGTGCCCTCAGCGGCGATTGCAGCCCTGACCGACGCGCTCGCGGCTGCGGAGGATGTCGAGGCCGTGCTGGCAGCGCATGTGGTGGATCCGGGCCCGGCACCGCTGGCCGCCCATACGAGAGAGGTTGAACACATCTTCACGCAGCCGACGCTTGGCGGAGTGATGGCGGCGCTGGAGGCGGCGACCGGAGACTTTGCCGAAGGCGCACGCAAGGCAATCGCAACGAAGTCACCGACCAGCGTCGCCTTGTCCTTCGAGCAGCTGAAGCGCGGGGCGAGCCTGCCGTTCAATGCCTGCATGCGCATGGAATACAGGATCGTCAGCGAGATCCTGAAGCACCATGACTTCTATGAAGGTGTGCGGGCCGTGCTGATCGACAAGGACAACGCGCCACGCTGGACGCCGGAGCGGCTGGAGCAGGTGGACAGCGCCGCGCTGGGCGCGTATTTCGAGGAGCCGGCCGGGGGCGATCTGCCGCTGGCCTGAATTCCTCCCGATGTAAGTCCAGGGCCTGAGTGAGCCCATCCAGCCGGGGCCGCGCCATGATCGTTACCTTCCAGGACCTTCTCAAGAACCGCCCGCCCTGGGCGGTCGTGCTGATGTGGTACCTCAGGGCCATGGCCCTGCTGCTGATTGCCGGCGGGGTGATTCACTGGGCGCGCATCGTCGGCTATTCGCCGTGGCGCGGGGTCTGGTTCTGGGACATGCCGATCGAGTGGCAGACGGCAACGGTGTTCTTTGCCGTACTGGACCTGGTGGCGGCCATCGGCCTGTGGCTGACGGTGTCCTGGGGCACGGTGATGTGGCTGTTCCGGGCGCTCAGCCAGATCGTGATGCACACCGCCTTTGCCGACATTTTCGGCCGTCGGCCCTATGAAATCTCTTTCTACATGCTGACCATCGCGATCTACCTGCTGCTGCTCTACCTGATGGAGCAGGAGCAGAAGAAGCGATAGGCGGCCCATCAACGACGCCTTCGGGGGGACTGAACATGACAACAATTGCATTCATCGGCCTTGGCAACATGGGCGGACCGATGGCCGCCAACCTCGCCAAGGCAGGCCATCAGGTCACGGGCTTCGATCTCAGCGAAGACGCCAAGGCGCGTCTGGTGGCCGCCGGTGGCCGGGCTGTGGCGACCGTCGCCGAAGCTGTCACGGGCGCCGATGTTGTCGTCTCCATGCTGCCGGCCGGCAAGCATGTCCGCTCGGTCTACACCGGCCCTGATGGCGTCATTGCCAATGCGCCGAAGGGCGCGCTGCTGATCGACAGCTCGACCATTGACGTCGACAGCGCGCGCGCGGTCGCTGACGCTGCCAAGGCAGCCGGCATGCTGATGCTCGATGCGCCGGTGTCCGGCGGCGTCGGCGGGGCGGCAGCCGGCACGCTGACCTTCATGGTCGGCGGCGAAGCCGAGGCCTTCGAGCAGGCCAAGCCGATCCTGTCCGCCATGGGCAAGAACATCATTCACGCCGGCGGCGCGGGCACCGGCCAGGCGGCCAAGATCTGCAACAACATGATCCTCGGCATCTCGATGGTCGCCGTCAGCGAGGCCTTTGTTCTCGCCGAGCGCCTTGGCCTCGATGCGCAGAAGCTCTTTGACATCTCCTCGACCTCGTCGGGCCAGTGCTGGTCGCTGACCAGCTATTGCCCGGTGCCAGGGCCGGTGGCGACCTCGCCGGCCAACCGCGACTACCAGCCGGGCTTTGCCGCGCAGATGATGCTGAAGGACCTGAAACTGGCCCAGGAGGCGGCGCAGTCGTCGGGCGCAGCAACGCCGCTGGGAGCGCAGGCCGCCGCGCTTTACGCCATGTTCTGCAACTCCGGCCACGCCGACATGGACTTCTCCGGCATCGTCAAGTACCTGCGCGGCGACGCCTGAGGCTTTCGACCTCTCATCCAATCCCGGATCGGGCCGCTCTGCCACACGCAGGGCGGCCCTTTCTGCTTTGTCCAGAACAACGGCATTCGTCATGCCATGGCTTGACCATGGCATCCACGCCGTTCCCTCGCAGCTTGTGGAGCGTGTCGACGAGGATTGTCATGGACGCACAGCGCTGGCCGAGGCGTCACGGCATGGATGCCATGGTCGAGCCATGGCATGACGAAGGAGGGGGGGGAGATGAGTGGGGCAGCTTCAGCCTGGGCCTGCACTATGGGAATGTCCTGTGTTTTCCCTGACCATCCACATTCGTCATGCCATGGCTCGACCATGGCATCCACGCCGTTCCCTCGCAGCTCGGGGAGCGTGTCGACGAGGATCGTCATGGAAGCACCGCGCTGGCCGAGGCGTCACGGCATGGATGCCATGGTCGAGCCATGGCATGACGACGGAGAGAGGGAGAGGGGTGGGGGAGGCGGAACGAGCCGGCGAAGCTTTACCGCTGGGCTCCCATTTGCAGAAACATTTCGGAAAAAATTCGAGCGGCCCGAACGGGGGGCTGTGGGCGAGATGTGGACGGGGGAGCGAAGCAGCCGGCAAAGTGCAAGCATTCCTGCGGCTTATCGCAAAACCCCGCGAAACTGCTGCTAAAAGTCTCGGGAACTTCTTAACTGACGATTCAGTGTGTCTTTTAAGCGGATTTTAGAAGCGCGCCTGTATGTTGACCTCAAGGTGGGAAAAATATCCATCGGAAAACAGGTAGAAATAGAGGCGCAAACAAATGATCTCAGCAACCAGAGCTGTGGACGCCGCTGTGCAGGCTGAAAAGGACACGGACATCAAGCCGTTGTACCTCGAAGCACTGACACTCGTCGAAAGACTTCACCGGCGTCTGCTTGACGTTATCAAGGATGAGTTCGACCGCATGGGCCGGTCGGATGTCAACAGCGTCCAGGCGCTGCTGCTGTTCAACATCGGCGACAGCGAACTGACGGCTGGCGAGCTGCGCACCCGTGGCTACTACCTTGGTTCGAACGTGTCCTACAATCTGAAGAAGCTGGTCGAGACCGGCTACATTCACCACCAGCGCTCGCGCATGGACCGCCGGTCGGTTCGTGTCAGCCTGACGCCGAAGGGCGCGGAAGTGGCCCGGATCGTCAATGACCTCTATGAGCGGCACATCCTGTCGGTCGAGCAGGTCGGCGAAATCGGCGCGGACGACTTCACGATGCTCAACAAGGCGCTGCGTCGTCTGGAGCGCTTCTGGACCGACCAGATCCTGTATCGGCTCTGAGCCGAAGGCCGACGTCAGTTCCCCCCGCGAGCCATGCGTCTGCCGCAACGCCGCCCTACAAAGGGCGGCGTTCGCCTTTGCGCTGCGGCATGACATGTTTCAGCCACAAAACCCTGACTATCTGATGCTGACGACATGCGGGTGTCCGTCCCCTTGCAAGGGCAGTTCCGGCGAGTGATGTCGCTGTTGTTAAGCGGCTCGTCAGAACTTGCGCAGTAAAGTCGGACATCCGGGCAACTAGCCGGGGCTTCAGAACAGGCCCTGACCACCCGATGGGCGCAGCACGGCGGGACACCGTCTGCGACCCGAAGCGGATCGCTTGTTGTCATCAGAACGCGGTGAGATCGCCCGGCGGGCGACGCTTGGGGCATAAGGAGCGGTGCGGGTGTTTTTGCGTCAGGAAAAGAAGCAGTCGGGTCGTTCGGTAAAAGCGATTGCGTTTGCCGCCCTTGCGGGGCTTGGGCTCGGGACCGGCATCAGCGCCGTTCAGGCGCAGACCCCGCTCGAAGCCTTGCAGCAGTATAACCAGCGCGCCGAATGGGAAGACAAGTTCGACGCCACGCTGGAAAGCCTCGATGCAATCAAGACATCGACGCCGATCCTGTCGGCCGGCACGGCTGAATATATCACCGGCGCCATCAATCAGTATTCGATGATTGTCCAGCGTGGTGGCTGGGGCCAGGTGCCTTCGAGCAACCGTCCGCTGCGCATCGGCGCCCAGGACAGCGCCGTGACCGATCTGCGCCGCCGCCTGATGGCCTCAGGCGATCTGGAGCAGACCGCCGGCCTGTCCGATACCTTTGATTCCTACGTCGACGCAGCCGTGCGCCGGTTCCAGGTCCGTCATGGCCTGATTCCGGATGGTTCGGTCGGCCAGACCACGCTGGTGGCGCTCAACGTGCCGGCGGAAGTGCGCCTGCGCCAGCTTGAGACCAACCTGGTGCGCCTGCGCTCCATGTCCGGCTTTCTTGGCGACCGGTATGTGATGGTCAATATACCGGCTGCCGAGATCGAGGCGGTCGAGAACGGCCGCGTCCGCTCGCGCCACACCGCAGTGGTCGGCAAGATCGACCGCCAGACGCCGATCCTTAATTCCAAGATCTACGAGATCAACTTCAATCCCTACTGGACCGTGCCGGTGTCGATCATCCGAAAGGATCTGATCCCGAAGATGAAGCAGGATCCTGAGTATCTGGCCAAGAACAAGATCCGTATCTTCGACTGGAAGAACAACGAACTGGCCTGGCAGCAGATCGACTGGAACACCGAAGAGGCGACCCAGTACCAGTTCCGCCAGGAGCCGGGCGAGATCAACTCGATGGGTTCCATGAAGCTGAACTTCCACAACACGCATCAGGTCTATCTGCACGACACCCCGTCCAAGTCACTGTTCGGCACAGACAACCGGTTCCATTCCTCAGGCTGCGTGCGCGTGCAGAACGTGCGCGATCTGGTCAGCTGGATGCTGGAATCGACCACGCCGGACTGGAGCCGTGGCCGTGTTGACGAAACCATCCGCAGCGGCTTGCGCGAGGACGTGAAACTGAAAACCCAGGTGCCGCTGTACCTCACCTACATCACGGCCTGGACGAACGAGGACGGCATCGTCCACTTCCGCGAGGACATCTACAACCGCGACGGCCTTTATGGCGGCGATGTCGCCGGTCTGCAGTAAGCGGGACGAACGTAAGAGGGCCGGATTTTCCGGCCCTTTTGATTTTTTGGGCGCAGTGATGTGTTTTGCCCGTCTTCCCGGCCAAGCTGAGCGTCAGCGAAGCGCTGAGCCGGGATCCAGACATCAGCCGCGCGAAGCGCGACAACGCTGATCTGGTGCCGCCGGTTGCGGCTCAATTGTTGTGGCGCTCGCATGCGCTCGCACTCATGCGCTGGATTCCGGATCTGCGGTTCGCTGAACGCTCACCTTGTCCGGAATGACGGGTATGGACATTCGGTGGCTTCTCCGCTGCCGAAGGATCGGATTTCCAAACAGAAAGCCTCAGGTATCAAGCGCTTCATTACCGCCAACTCTGCGCCGTCCCGGCCTTGAGCCGGGACCTGTGTCCTTCGCGCTCCGGCTGATCACTTGGCTGAACGGATCGCCTTCCATACAGGTCCCGGCTCAAGGCCGGGACAGCGCGGGGAGGGGCGGAGGGTGGGTGCGGCTGTCCGCTGGCATAGGGGCAGAACCACGCGGAGAGCGAAGGCAAGTCAACGGGGTGTCCGCCCGCTCTGCCGGGTCTGGTCACCGGTTCATCCCCTCGCGGCTGGTGTTGCCCTTTGCTAGGATGGGGCACGTCCGGAATCAGGAGCACCACGCCATGCCAGGGCAGAACGGGGAAGTCTATTTCGAGTTTGTGCCCATCGGCCGGCAGGTGAAGGTGGTGGCGATTGACGCGGCCTCGGGTGTCGAGGTGAGCATTGTCGGTCCAAGTTCTGCGTCGCAGCGGGACCTGGAAAGCGTTGCCCTGCGCAAGCTGCAGAAGCGGATAACGGATCTAGCCGCTGAAGGCTGAGGGGTGAGAGGCAACTGCGGCCAGTGCGGGCGGCCTTATCAGGGCCATGTCGGATCATGGCAGAGCTGTGACGGTTGGCCACTTGGTTCGCGGGGAGGGCTATGCTAATTGCTTGGCTCCCTAACGGGCTGTGCGACTGGTGAGCGAGCCGCCGCGCAGATGCAAGGCCTGACCGGCCTGCCGGCCCCGGATCCCGATGCCCTGTGCTCGCTGAAAAGGACCAAGCGATGTCGATGACGGATACCTCGGCGAGCCAGCCGATCTATTCCGGGTTCTTCACCCGCAACCTCGCCGATGCGGACGCCGACGTGTTCGCTGCGATCCAGAAGGAAGCCGGTCGCCAGCAGCATGAGATCGAGCTGATCGCCTCGGAGAACATCGTCTCCAAGGCCGTGCTCGAGGCGCAAGGCTCGGTCCTGACCAACAAATATGCCGAAGGCTATCCGGGCAAGCGCTACTATGGCGGCTGCCAGTATGTCGACATTGTCGAGACCCTGGCGATCGAACGCGCCAAGCAGCTGTTCGGCGCCAAGTTCGCCAACGTGCAGCCGAACTCCGGCAGCCAGATGAACCAGGCCGTTTTCCTGGCCCTGCTGCAGCCGGGCGACACTTTCATGGGTCTTGACCTGAATTCGGGCGGTCACCTGACCCACGGCTCGCCGGTCAACATGTCCGGCAAGTGGTTCAACGTCGTCTCTTATGGCGTGCGCAAGGACGATCACCTCCTGGACATGGCCGAGGTCGAGCGCCTCGCCCATGAACACAAGCCGAAACTGATCGTTGCCGGTGGCACCGCCTATTCGCGCACCTGGGACTGGAAGAAGTTCCGCGAGATCGCTGACGCGGTTGGCGCCTACCTGATGGTCGACATGGCGCATATCGCCGGTCTCGTCGCCGGTGGCGTGCATCCCTCGCCGGTGCCCCATGCCCATGTCTGCACCTCGACCACGCACAAGTCGCTGCGTGGCCCGCGCGGCGGCCTGATCCTCACCAACGACGAGGACATCGCCAAGAAGATCAACTCGGCCGTGTTCCCAGGTCTTCAGGGCGGGCCGCTGATGCATGTCATCGCCGCCAAGGCCGTTGCCTTCGGTGAAGCGCTGAACCCGGAATTCAAGTCCTACGCCGCAGCCGTGGTGGCCAATGCCAAGATGCTGGCCCAGACCCTGCAGGAGCAGGGCCTCGACATCGTCTCCGGCGGCACCGACAACCACCTGATGCTGGTTGACCTGCGTCCGAAGAACGCCACCGGCAAGAAGGCCGAAGGCGCGCTTGGCCGGGCCAACATCACCTGCAACAAGAACGGCATTCCGTTTGACCCGGAGAAGCCCTTCGTTACCTCCGGTATCCGCCTCGGCACCCCGGCCGGCACGACGCGCGGCTTCGGCCTTGCCGAATTCCGCGAGATCGGCCTCTTGATCACCGAAGTGCTCGACGGCCTGAAGGCGGCCAACAGCGAAGATGGCAACGCTGCCGTGGAAGTTGCCGTGAAGCAGAAGGTCATCGCCCTGACCGAACGCTTCCCGATCTACCCGGCCTGAGGGTTCTGATGGCGCGAGGCCAGGCTCTGGCCTCGCCGCTTCGAATCTGGTCCTATCGGCCTCATCAAAGGTCCGCGCCGCAGGGCGCGGGCTTTTTGCGTTTGAAACGCAGCTGACCTGTCCTATCAAGGGCCAACCAGAGTACACCCGGCCCTGCCGGTCACGACAAACGGGAGTTTCCCCATGCGCTGCCCCTTCTGTGGCGGAGACGAGACACAGGTCAAGGACTCGCGTCCGACCGAGGACAATACCGCCATCCGCCGGCGCCGGGTGTGTTCGACCTGCGGTGGCCGCTTCACCACGTTCGAGCGGGTGCAGCTGCGTGAGCTGATGGTGGTCAAGCGCTCCGGCCGCCGGGTGCCCTTCGACCGGGAGAAGCTGATGCGTTCCGTCGAGACGGCCGTGCGCAAGCGGCCCGTCGATCCGGAGCGGATCGAGCGGATGGTCAGCGGCATCGTGCGCCAGCTGGAAAGCACGGGCGAGGGCGAGGTGACGAGCGAGGTCATCGGCACCCATGTCATGGAGGGGCTGAAGAACATCGACAGCGTCGCCTATGTGCGCTTTGCCTCCGTCTACAAGAATTTCCGCGAGGCCAAGGACTTCGAGGCCCTGATCGGCGAGCTGAACAACCCGGCCGCAGGTCCGCTGGAGGACGAGTGAGCAGCGCGGTGCCAGAGGGGCAGGGGCTGGTCTCGGCCTCCGACGTCCGGGCGATGCGGGCGGCAATCGCGCTGGCCACACGCGGACTGGGGCGGGTCTGGCCCAACCCTTCGGTCGGCGCGCTGATTATCGCAGGCGAGGGCACGGAGCGGCGGATTGTCGGGCGCGGCGTCACCGCGCGCCCGGGCGGGCCGCATGCGGAAGTGAGCGCCCTGCGCAGTGCTGGCGAAGCGGCACGCGGAGCGACCGCCTATGTCACACTGGAGCCCTGTTCCCATTACGGTCGCACGCCGCCCTGTTCGCTGGCGCTGGTCAAGGCGGGCGTCCGGCGGGTTGTTGTCGGCTGTCTCGATCCCAATCCGCGCGTCTCCGGCCGTGGCATCGCGATCCTGCGCGAGGCTGGCGTGGATGTGGTGGCGGGCGTCGAAGAAGAGGCCGCGCGCTGGCTGCATGCGGGGCACAATCTGCGCGTGACCGCCATGCGTCCGCTTGTGATGCTGAAGCTCGCTGTCTCTGCCGATGGCGGCATCGGCCGGCACGGGGAAGGGCAGGTGGCGATTACCGGGCCCGAGGCGCGGGCGATGGTGCATGGCCTCCGGGCCCGCTATGACGCCATACTGGTCGGCATCGGCACCGTGCTGGCCGATGATCCGGAGCTGACCTGCCGCTTGCCCGGCATGGGCAGCCGGTCACCGGTGCGCGTGGTGCTGGACCGGCAGGCGCGCCTGTCGCTGACGAGCCGGCTGGTCCGCGGTGCTGCCGATGTGCCCGTCTGGGTCATCGCCGGCCATGACGCGGATCCTGAACGGATTGAGGCACTGACCGAAGCTGGCGTGCTGGTCATTCGCGTGCCGCCAGGGCCTCAGGGGATTGATCCGCTGGTCGCGGTCACGGCATTGGCCAACCGCGGCATCACCCGGCTGATGGTCGAGGGCGGCGCCGCCGTGGCGGGCAGTTTTCTCGACGCCGGCCTGATTGACGAGGCCTTCATTTTCACCGGACGGACGAGCCTTGGGCCTGGTGCAATCCTGCCCTTCGCCGGACGCCCCTTGGCGGCGCTCACCGAATGCCCCACTTACCGGCTGGCCGGAACCGCCCTCTATGGCCCGGACCGGCTGATGCGCCTGGCGCGCAAGGAGATCTGAGATGTTCACTGGTATCGTCACCGACGTCGGCGTGATCCGCTCCGTTATCGACATCCCCGCCGGCAAGCGCACCCGCATTTCCACCGTCTACGATCCGGACGGCATTGACCTCGGTGCCTCCATCGCCTGCGGCGGTCCGTGCCATACGGTGACCGCCAAGGGACGCGACGGCGAGGGCAACTGGTTCGAAGTGGAAAGTGGCGCGGAAACCTTGCGCCTGACGACCGCGAAGGACTGGCGGGCTGGCATGCGCCTGAACCTGGAGCGCTCGCTGTCGCTGGGCACGGAACTGGGCGGTCATCTGGTGCTCGGCCATGTTGACGGGCTGGCGCGCATCGTCACGCGCCGGGATCACCCGGACAGCGTCTATTTCCGCTTTGACACGACGCCGGACTTTGCCCGCTTCATCGCCCGCAAGGGGTCGGTTGCCCTTGATGGCACGTCGCTGACGGTCAACGAGGTCGAGGGGACGGAGTTCTCGGTGTTCCTCATTCCCCATACCCTCAGTGCCACCACCTGGGGGGAACGGCAGCAAGGCGACCACGTTAATCTTGAAGTGGACATGATGGCGCGCTATGCCGCGCGCCTTGCCGAATTCGACCGATAGGCAGCCCTCAAAGCCGAGGGCTGGACAAACGGGGTCAGGCATGGTTCCTGACCCCTTACGATCTCAAGTGAAAGCGACCGACCGATGAGCTCCGCCCCGCACGTCCTGATTATCGAAGCCCGTTTCTACGACGACATCGCAGCCGCTCTATTTGAAGGCGCGACCAAGGCGCTGGACGATGCCGGAGCCACCTATGACCGCATCACGGTGCCGGGCGTGCTGGAAATCCCGGCGGCCCTGTCGATGGCGCTGACGTCGATGGAAAACGAGGGCACCTTCTATGACGGCTTCGTGCTGCTGGGCTGCGTCATTCGCGGCGAAACCTCGCATTACGACATCGTTGCCAATGAATCCGCCCGCGTGATCATGGATCTCATCGTTGATGCCGATCTTGCCGTGGGCAACGGCATCCTGACCGTCGAGAACGGCGAGCAGGCCTGGGCCCGTGCCCGTATCAGCGACAAGGACAAGGGCGGCGCTGCGGCCCGCGCGGCGCTCGACATGATCGCCCTGCGTGAGAAGCTCGGGGTCTGAGACACGATGGCTGACAGGGCAGACAACGCAGGCGGCCGCGAGGTCAAACCGGCCAACAAGCGCGGCACCGCCCGCCTCGGTGCGGTTCAGGCGCTCTACCAGATGGACATCGGCGGCGCCTCGCTGACCGATGTCATCAACGAATTCACCGCCTTCCGGCTTGGCAAGGAAGTCGACGGCGCCCAGTATCTGGACGCCGATGAGCATTACTTCAAGTCGGTTGTGAAGGGTGTGGTCGACGAACAGCGGGTGATCGATCCGTTCATCCACACCGCGCTGGCCGAAGACTGGCCGCTGAAGCGGATCGACAGCCTGCTGCGCGCCATCCTTCGGGCCGGCAGCTTCGAACTGCTGCGCCGCCGCGACGTGCCTGCAAAGGTGATCATTTCCGAGTATATCGACATCGCCAAGGCGTTCTACACCGACGACGAACCGCCGTTGGTCAATGGCGTGCTCGACCGTCTGGCGCATGAACTGCGCAGTGCGGAACTGCCGCCGCGTCCCGCCTCGAATGAGGACGAGGACGAGACAGGCGGTACCGCCGATATCGCCGATGACACGGCCGGCAAGACCGACTGAAGGCCCTGATGATGGCTGGCGACAGGCCAAACGAGTTCGCGCTGATCAAGCGCTTCTTCGCTCCTCTTGCCAGCGATCCCGGGGCCCTTGGCCTCACCGATGATGCTGCGACGCTGACGCCCTCGAAGGGCTGTGAACTGGTCCTGACCAAGGATCTCCTGGCGGCCGGTGTACATTTTTTTCCCCATGATCCGGCGGCGGCCATCGCCGCCAAGGCGCTGAGGGTCAACCTGTCGGATCTGGCTGCCAAGGGCGCGCGTCCGCGTGGCTATCTGCTGGGCCTCGCCCTGCCGTCCGACTGGACATCCGACTGGCTGGAGGCGTTCTGTTCCGGGCTGAAGGCCGATCAGGCAACCTATGATGTGACCCTGCTTGGCGGCGATACCATCGCTTCCGGCGGCGCGCTGTTGATCTCGGTGACGGCCATTGGCGAAGTTCCGGTCGGTCTTACCGTCCGGCGCAATGGCGCCAGGGCAGGGGATCTTCTCTACGTGAGCGGCACGCTCGGGGATGCTGCCCTTGGTGTTCGGCTGCGCTACGAGCCAGATCTGGCGGCCCGTCTGGGGCTTGAGGATGCCAGCACGGGCTTTCTGCTCGATCGCTATCTTTTGCCGCAACCGCGCTGTGCCCTGGCCGGAGCCGTGCTAGCCCATGCCAGCGCTGCCATGGACATTTCCGACGGCTTGACTGGCGATGCCGGCCATATGGCGGCGGCCTCCGGTGTTGACCTGCAGATCGATGTCGCCGCCATTCCGCTGTCACCAGCGGCTCAGGCGGTGCTGGCGCGCGAACCGGACTTTCTTACGACCTGTCTGGGCGGCGGCGATGACTATGAGCTTCTGATTGCTGTGCCGCCTGAGAAAGCTGCGGCCTTCGAGGCGGATGCGCGTCTGTCCGGTGTGGCGCTTGCCCGCATCGGACGGGCAGAACCAGCGCGCGGCGAGGCTGGAACGCTGCTCTATTTGCGCGAGGGTGAAAGTTTTTCCCTTGCAGGCAACGGCGGCTTCCGACACTTTTGATCGCCGGCCGGGTCCCCTCCGGCTTTCCTGTCCGTCAACCGCACTCAAGGTCCTCTCGGCACCTTACATGGTTTCCTAACCCTCGAAGACCAGATGGCCCGCGCTATCCGGCCGGGGCGGAGTGTCTTGCATGAGCCAATTGTCTTCCGCCGCCGCAGGCGCCACCGGCGTCGATGACCGCATCGCCCGGCGAAATGTCTTGATTCTGGCTTTTGCCCAGGCCCTTGGAGGGGCGTCCGCCTCCATCGTCATTGCTACCGGTCCGCTGATCGGCTCGGCCTTGCTCGGGGTGGACAAGTCGCTGGCGACGCTGCCGGTCTCCTTCATGGTGCTGGGGACGGCGCTTGGCATGTTGCCGGCGGGCATGATCATGCGTCGCTTCGGCCGCCGGCACAGTTTTCTCGGATCCTCGATCGGCGGCACTTTTACCTCGCTGCTTGCGGCCTGGGCGGTGATCGTGGCTGACTTCTGGCTGTTCACGCTGGCCTGTGCCGCCATGGGCTTCGTCACGGCCTTCGTGCAGCAGTTCCGCTTTGCCGCCGCCGATACGGCGAGCGAAGCGTTCCGGCCACGGGCGATCTCCTGGGTGATGGCGGGCGGCATTCTGGCGGGCGTGATCGGTCCCCAGACCGTCATCCTGACGCGGGACCTGTTTGCGCCGATCCTGTTCGCTGGAACCTATGTGGCGCTGGCCGGGCTGTCGTTCCTTGCCTTTCTGGTGCTGTGGTTCCTGAAGGCGCCGCCCCCGGTCGCAGCCGCGCGGGCCGGGGAGGCCCGGCCGTTGCTTGTGATCATGCGCAAGCCCGGCTTCATTGTCGCCGTCACCTGCGGCATCGTCTCCTATGCCCTGATGAGCCTCGTGATGACTGCAACGCCGCTGGCGATGATCGGCTGCGGCCTGACCACGACCGACGCGGCGCTGGCGATCCAGTGGCATGTGCTGGCGATGTTCGGTCCCAGCTTCTTCACCGGCGCCCTGATTGCCCGGTTCGGTGTGCGCAGCATCGTGCTGGTCGGCCTGGCTCTGCTGTGTGCCTGCGCGGTGATTGCCTTGAGCGGCGAGGAGGTCGGCCATTTCTGGGTGGCGCTGATCCTGCTGGGTGTCGGCTGGAACTTCGGCTTCATCGGTGCCACGACCATGCTGACGGCGTGCTACCGCCCGTCGGAGCGTAACATGGTCCAGTCAGCCAATGACTTCCTGGTGTTCGGCTTTGTCGCCTTCGCCTCGTTCTCGTCGGGCTCGCTGCTTTATAATTTCGGCTGGGGCACGGTGAACATGCTGGTGTTCCCGGTGACTGCAATCTGCGTCATCCTGATGGTGGTGCTGCGCCGCAGTTCAACCGACGATGCGCTGGCTTAAGTAAAAAGGCGATTGCATACAGACGTCTATCGCGCTGCGAAAAATGATGCACTGCGCTTGCCGCAGTGCAAGGACGGAAGTGCTGATGATCTCGTCAGTTTCTGCAGGTAGCGCTTGACCAACCCCACTTGTTACCTGTTACCGTGGCGCCGTTGTCCCGTGCCGGAGACTTGATCGGGTACTTGCCAAAGACAGAAGGCTCGCGCACGGGGCCGGTCTGCAGCTCCTTGCCGCATAACAGAAATCCGAAACAGCATGGCGAGGGCTGCGCGTCACTTGGGGAGGACTCATGACCGAGCTTGTCGTTGTCATAGCATGCGGTTTCCTGGCGATTGCCTATGGGATCTGGGCTGTCCAGTCCGTCATGGCCGCCGATGCCGGAAACGCCAGAATGCGTGAAATCGCCGGTGCCATCCAGGAGGGCGCACAGGCCTACCTGACCCGCCAGTATTCCACCATCGCCGTTGCCGGCGTCGTGATCTTCATTCTCGGGGCCTGGCTCCTTGGCATGCTCGTCGCCATCGGCTTTGCCGCCGGCGCGATCCTGTCGGCGCTGGCCGGCTTCATCGGCATGCATGTCTCCGTCCGCGCCAATGTGCGCACCGCACAGGCGTCGGCCAAAAGCCTCGCCGCCGGTCTCGAGATCGCCTTCAAGTCCGGAGCTGTCACCGGCATGCTGGTGGCGGGTCTGGCGCTCCTTGGCGTTGCCGTCTATTTCGCGGTGCTGACCCATGGGCTTGGCTATCCGGCAACGGACCGGGTCGTCATCGATGCGCTTGTAGCCCTCGGCTTCGGCGCGTCGCTGATCTCGATCTTTGCCCGTCTCGGCGGCGGTATCTTCACCAAGGGTGCGGATGTCGGCGGCGATCTGGTCGGCAAGGTCGAGGCCGGCATTCCCGAAGATGATCCGCGCAACCCGGCGACCATCGCCGACAACGTGGGCGACAACGTCGGTGATTGCGCCGGCATGGCGGCCGACCTGTTCGAGACCTACGCGGTGACGCTGGTCGCCACCATGGTGCTGGCGGCGATCTACTTCGCCGGAACGCCCTCGACCTCCGCGGCAATGCTCTATCCGCTGACCATTGGTGGGGCCTGCATCATCACCTCGATCATCGGCACCTTCTTCGTCAAGCTGGGCGCCAACAACTCGATCATGGGCGCCCTCTACAAGGGCTTCATCGCCACGGCGGTGCTGTCGCTCATCATCCTCTATCCGGTCACCTCCTGGGTGTTCGGCGGTATGGACGGGGTGCTCACCACCTCGCGCGGCCTCAGCTTCACGCCGATGGATCTCTATCTGTGCGGCATCGCCGGACTGCTGGTGACCGGATTGATCATCTGGGTGACGGAATATTACACCGGCACTGGCTTCCGCCCGGTCCGCTCCATCGCCCAGGCTTCGGTCACCGGCCATGGCACCAACGTCATCCAGGGCCTTGCCATCTCGATGGAAGCGACCGCCCTGCCGGCGATCATCATCATCGCCGGCATCATCGTCACCCACTCGCTGGCCGGCCTGTTCGGCATTGCCATCGCGGTGACCACCATGCTGGCGCTGGCCGGCATGGTGGTGGCGCTCGATGCCTTCGGCCCGGTCACCGACAACGCCGGCGGCATTGCCGAAATGGCGGACCTGCCGGCGTCGGTCCGTGTCACCACCGATGCGCTTGACGCGGTCGGCAACACGACCAAGGCCGTGACCAAGGGCTATGCCATCGGTTCGGCTGGTCTCGGCGCCCTGGTGCTGTTTGCCGCCTACACCGAGGATCTGCGCTTCTTCATCGCCAACTCGGACAAGTATCCCTACTTCCAGGGCCTGACCAACGAGACGCTCGACTTCTCGCTGTCCAATCCTTACGTGGTCGTGGGGCTCTTCTTCGGCGGCCTGCTGCCCTATCTCTTCGGCGGTATCGCCATGACCGCCGTGGGCCGTGCCGCCTCGGCGGTCGTGGAGGAAGTGCGGCGTCAGTTCCGCGAGAAGCCGGGCATCATGGCGGGAACCGAGCGGCCGGACTACGGCCGGGCGGTCGACATGCTGACCAAGGCGGCGATCCGCGAAATGATCGTGCCCTCGATGCTGCCGGTGCTGTCCCCGATCGTGGGCTTTTTCATCATCAACATGATCGCCGGCAAGGCCAATGCCTTCGCCGCGCTCGGGGCGATGCTGCTCGGCATCATCATCACCGGCCTGTTCGTGGCCCTGTCGATGACAGCCGGTGGCGGTGCCTGGGACAATGCGAAGAAATACATCGAGGACGGCCATCACGGCGGCAAGGGCTCGGACGCCCACAAGGCCGCAGTGACCGGCGACACGGTGGGTGACCCCTACAAGGACACCGCTGGTCCGGCCGTCAACCCGATGATCAAGATCGCCAATATCGTCGCCCTGCTGCTCCTCGCCGTGCTGGCGCATTGAGGGCAGGGGGTCTTGCAAGAAATGCAGAAGGCCCCGGAGCGATCCGGGGCCTTTTGTTTTGATGACGTGCAGTCGCAGCCGCCTTACAGGCCCAGCGACGGGGTGGTGGCGCCGCGCAGGATCTGGGTGATGAAGCCGTAGTCGGCGCCGCCCGTGCGCGTGGTGCGGGTGATGAAGTCGAACACCTTGCCGTCCTGCATGCCGTAATTGGCGATGTCCTTCACGAAGCCGTCCTCGTCGAAATAGACGGCGACGACGCGCTGTTCGACGATCTTGTTGCCCAAGAAGGCGGTGGTCTCGGACACCTGCGAGATGTAGTAATACGTCAGGCCGCTGATGTCGGAGGTGGTGGACGGCGAGCCGAGCACCAGTTCGACGTTTTCCTTGCTCGAGCCGACCTGGACCTGCTGCAGCATGTCCGGGGAAATGGAATGGCCGTGATTGAAGGTCTGGGTGAAGCAGCCTCCAACGGTCAGGCCGAGGAGAATCGGAAGCATCACCACATGCGACTTGATCTTCATTCCTGCGTTCCCGTTCCCGTTGAACCGGGGAATGTGCCCGGTGCGTATCTGAATTCGTTCCTTGGCAAAGCGAGTAACCTGCGTTAGGGCACAAGGCAACACCCACAGTCACCGCAATGCGAGAGGCTTGATATGGTTTTTGGCCTGTTTCGCCGCCGGACACAACCATCCGAATACGCCCTTTATGGCGCCATCGTGGCTCAGGCCCGGCAGCCTGTGTTTTATGCCGAGCTCGGCGCGCCCGATACGGTCGACGGCCGCTTCGACATGATCATCCTGCATGCGATGCTGCTGTTCCGCCGGCTGCAGGGCGAGGGCAAGGAAGCCGTCGCCGTGTCTCAGTCAGTCTTCGACATCTTTTTTGCCGATATGGATGGCTCGCTGCGGGAGATGGGCATCTCTGACAATGCCGTGCCGAAGAAGGTGAAGCGCATGGCCGAGGCTTTCTTCGGCCGCGCCGCTGCCTACGGCGCCGCCATCGATGCCGGTGATCTCAATGCGCTGGCCGCTGCCATAGACCGCAATTTTTTCCCCGAAAGCTCCAGTCCGGCGACCGCAATGGCGCTGGCCCGCTATGCCATGGCCGCAGGCCCGGTGCTGGCGGCAGTTCCGGTGGGCGATATCCTCGCTGCCAAGCTGTCCTGGCCCGACCCGCTGTCCCTGGCGGAAGGATCCACTCATGTCTGATGTTGCCTTTCCCCTCAGCCACCGGTTCGATGTTGCCCGCCTCGGCAACAAGGCGCAGGTGGTCAAGATTGTTCCGGACACCGCAGAGCTTGCCCGCATGGCGGAGGCTTACGGGCTTGTGGAACTGGCATCCCTTACGGCAGACCTCGAGGTCCGCCCGTGGCACAAGGCAGGCGCCTTTGTCATCGGCACCCTCTCGGCCAAGGGCGCGCAGCGCTGCGTGGTGACGCTTGAGCCGGTGCCGATGCAGGTGAGCGACAGGTTCGAGCGCGCTTATGAGCCGGCCCCGACGGTTGGCCGCCGGGCTCCGGACCTCGCCGATGA
The DNA here is from genome assembly GCF_051860505.1 of Pannonibacter sp. Classification (NCBI taxonomy): domain Bacteria; kingdom Pseudomonadati; phylum Pseudomonadota; class Alphaproteobacteria; order Hyphomicrobiales; family Stappiaceae; genus Pannonibacter; species Pannonibacter sp. The sequence continues at coordinate 36,281 of NZ_JBHYDX010000008.1, forward strand.
CGGCGAGATCGAGATCGACCTCGAAGCGCCTGAGCCGCCGGATGAAATCGTCGACGGCATCATCGACCTGGGGGCGCTGGTGTGCGAGCAGTTCGTGCTGGCGCTGGATCCGTTCCCGCGGGCCCCGGGGGCGGAACTGGCCTTCAAGGCGCCGGTGGAAGCCGATGACGCAGACGACGAGCGGCCCAATCCTTTTGCTGTCTTGCAAAAACTGAAAGATCAGGATCCGCAGTAACTGGGCCTTCCCGGGGCCGGGTGTTGCAGTGAATTCGGTTGGAAATGGGGTGTTTGCGGTCGGTATAAGCCGGGTTCCGGTCCGGAAAACGGTTGTCTCGCGCCTCGAAACCGCTATGTTCGCTGCGCTGCGGCCCCTCACGGGCCGGGGACGCGACCGGCTGAGCGTGGGGCAGTCTAGTCCGGCGCGGAGACTGACCCGTTCGTGGCGCGTCGTCCGCCGCTCTGAAGGACAACAAGAACCTGCCAATGGCGAAACCCATTCATATTGCTCTCGATGTCATGGGCGGCGACGCCGGCGCGGAAATGGTGCTTCCGGGCGCTGAACTCGCGCTGTTGCGCCATCCCGACATCCGCTTTCTTCTGTATGGCAATGAGCGCGTCGTGCTGCCGCTGCTGGAGAAATATCCGCGCCTGCGCGATGCCTCGACCTTCTTCCATTGCGATGTCGCTGTGGCGATGGACGCCAAGCCGAGCCAGGCGCTGCGCCAGGGCCGCTGGCGTTCGTCCATGTGGCGTGCGATCGAGGCGGTGAAGACGGGCGATGCCGCTGTCGCCGTTTCCGCCGGCAATACCGGTGCGCTGATGGCCATGTCCAAGTTCTGCCTGCGCACCATGGCCAATATCGAACGCCCGGCAATCGCAGCCATCTGGCCGACGACCCGGGGCGAATCCGTCGTGCTCGATGTTGGTGCGTCCATCGGTGCGGATGCGCAGCAACTGATCGATTTCGCTATCCTCGGCGGCGCAATGGCCCGCGCGCTTTTCGGCGTGCAGAAGCCGACCGTCGGCCTGCTGAACATTGGCGTCGAGGAGGTCAAGGGTCTCGAAGAGGTGCGCACTGCCGGTCGGCTCCTCAAGGAAGTGCCGTTCCGCTCCTTCTCCTACGCCGGTTTCGTCGAGGGCGATGATCTTGGCAAGGGGACGGTTGACGTCGTGGTGACGGAAGGCTTTGCCGGCAATATCGCGCTGAAGACGGCGGAAGGCACGGCGAAGCAGATTGGCGGCTACCTGAAAGCCGCGATGCAACGCACGTGGCTGGCCAAGCTCGGCTATCTGCTGGCAAAGGGCGCCTTTGACCGGCTGCGCGAGAAGATGGACCCGCGCAAGGTCAATGGCGGCGTGTTCCTTGGTCTCAATGGCGTCGTCATCAAGAGCCATGGCGGCACCGACGCCGAAGGTTTCGCCGCCGCAATCGCCCTTGCTCATGGCATGGTGCGCAACGAACTCATTCACAAGATCGCACAGGACCTGGTTCACTACCATCGTGGCCGGTTTGCAGTGCCCTCTGACAACTCTGAAGGTGAAGTGTGAGCGTGATCCGTTCGACCGTTCTCGGTTGCGGCAGCTATCTGCCCGAGAAATTTCTCACCAATGAAGAACTGGCGTCGATGGTCGACACCAGCGATGACTGGATCGTCCAGCGTACGGGCATCCGCAAGCGCCATGTGGCGTCCGAAGGTGAATTTACCTCGCATCTGGCTGTCAAGGCAGCCCGCCGTGCGCTCGCCAGCGCCGGTCTTGAGGCGAAGGACATCGACGTCATCATCCTGGCGACGGCAACGCCGGACAACACCTTTCCGGCGACTGCGGTGACCGTGCAGCACGAGCTGGGCATGCATCATGGCTTTGCCTTTGACATTCAGGCCGTCTGTTCGGGATTTGTCTTTGCCCTGGCGACCGCCGACAATTTCCTGCGCTCCGGCCAGGCGCGCCGGGTGCTGGTGATCGGTGCCGAGACCTTCTCGCGCATTCTTGACTGGCAGGACCGGACCACCTGCGTTCTCTTTGGCGATGGCGCCGGGGCCGTCGTTCTCGAAGCACGCCAGGCGGAAGGATCCATTGCTGATCGCGGCATCCTGACGACCCATTTGCGCTCGGACGGCAGCCACAAGTCCAAGCTTTATGTCGATGGCGGACCGTCCTCGACCCAGACGGTCGGCCACCTGCGCATGGAAGGCAAGGAAGTCTTCAAGCACGCCGTCGGCATGATCACCGACGTGATCGAGGACGCCTACAAGGCGACCGGCCTTGGCTCGGACGATCTCGACTGGTTCGTACCGCACCAGGCCAACAAGCGCATCATCGATGCCAGCGCCAAGAAACTCGGGATCGCGCCGGAGAAGGTGGTGACCACGGTCGACCAGCACGGCAACACCTCGGCCGCCTCCATTCCTCTCGCCCTGGATGCGGCCGTGCGCGATGGCCGGATCAAGCAGGGCGATCTCATCATGCTTGAAGCGATGGGCGGAGGCTTCACCTGGGGCTCCGCGCTGCTGCGCTGGTGAGGAAACACATCTTGCGCCCGCTTGCGGGCGCAAGAGCGGGTTGACCGGTCGCAGCGGACACAATACCGTATTGGCGAACGTAACTTTTGCAGCAAAATCAGCCGGATCGATGATTTGAGGCAAGGAGGGGCCATGGGCAGCAAGACCGTGACGCGCGCAGACCTATGCGAAGCCGTCTATCAGAAGGTGGGGCTTTCCCGAACGGAGTCTGCCGAACTGGTCGAGCGTGTCTTGGCGGAAATTTCCGACTGCCTTGTGACTGGCGAATCCGTGAAGCTCTCGTCGTTCGGGTCCTTCGTCGTCCGCTCCAAGGGCGAGCGGATCGGCCGCAACCCGAAGACCGGCGAGGAAGTGCCGATCTCGCCACGACGGGTGATGGTGTTCAAGCCGAGCAACATTCTCAAGCAGAAGATCAACGAGACCCTGGCCGGTGACGGTCACGACGCCTGATCCTGACTGAGTCTTGCGCCGGCAGGGAAGAAGGGGCGTTCCGGCCGGACAAGGCTGGGAAGCGCTAACGGCTGCGCTTTGTCCGAGGGTGCCTGCGCCGAAATGCGCGGGCGGGGTGTGCTGCCGGTGTCGCGCAGGCGGCCAGTCGGTCCGGTCCGGTTGAACCGGCTGCAGGGCGAGGCAGATTGCCGGGGCGAGGTCCGCCGCACCTGTTCAGATTGGCTCATGTTGGTCTTGTTTTTGCCGCGTGCCAGTGCAACTCGATTACATTGAATATTGTCGGGGAACATTGTCGAGATTCGCGGTGCAGGACCTGCGGGACTGGAGACAGTCCGGCGTTGTTGGCGTGACGCATGACCGGCCCTGCCGGGGAGAAACGATCACCATGTCGCTTGAAAAAAGCCCGGATGCGTTCCGCACCATCAGCGAGGTGGCCGAGGATCTTGACCTGCCACAACACGTGCTGCGCTTCTGGGAGACCCGCTTTACCCAGATCAAGCCCCTGAAGCGCGGCGGTGGCCGACGCTATTACCGCCCCGATGACGTCGAGCTTCTGCGCGGTATACGGCATCTCCTTTACGGCGAAGGCTATACGATCAAGGGCGTGCAGCGCATCTTGAAGGAGCAGGGGCCGCGCTTCGTCATGCAGATCTGGCGCGAAGACGCCATCCCACTCTCCGTTGCAGCCCGTGTCGATCTGGATGACGACGACGAGGCACCCCGCATGGAAACGCCGGTTCGCCGGCCAGCCGTGGTCGAGCAGGCGCCGGCTCCTACACGAGCCGAGCCCGGACATGGTCTGCCGAGCGAGGTGCTGCCCAAGGGGCTCCTGTCCGATGACGATCCCCGCGTCCATGCCGCTCAGGCCAAGAGCAGCAGCTTCCGCTTCATGGAGCGGTTTCGCGGCGAGAAGGGGGACATTCACCCCGGCGGCAGCGCAGCCCTTTCGAAGGACGACGTCAGGCGCCTTCAGGCAACCTTGTTCGAACTGCTGGAATGCAAGCGGCTGCTGGACCAGGCCCGTTGAGTTAACTTGTTACTGCAAGTCGGGCGGCAGAGATCCTTTGCCAGCGCTGCCTGTGGATGGCCGGATACAGCAGGCCTTGCGCAAGCCGGGCGAAGCGGTTAGAGAGGGCGCAGTCGGGCAGTAGCGCAGCCTGGTAGCGCACTTGACTGGGGGTCAAGGGGTCGTCGGTTCAAATCCGGCCTGCCCGACCAAATCTCGTCCATCCCCCAACCGCCTTGCGGTCATGGACTGAGGCCTTCCGGACAATCTTGAAGACAGCGATCCGGCGGAACGCAACTTTAGTTGCTCAGCCAGCTAGGACACTGCGTGTTGCTGGCGCCATGCCCCGGGTGAGGAACCTTCCGCGCCGGTCATACAGCTTGTCTGCCGCGATCAGGCCCCAGGCGAGGCCAAGCAGCATGAACATGTGGCGCCAGCGATCGATGTCGATGACGACGCCGACGCAGACATGCACCAGGAACACGGCGAAGACGCATTGCGCGAAGGGCGTCCAGGGACGGTGCCGGAACAACTGGCCGCCCAGGGCTACAAGCGTCCACAGCATCAGCATCGGCCAGGCAATGCCGCCGAGCCAGCCATAGGCGGTGAAGGCCTTCATGTAGACGTTGTGCTCATCCTCGGGGAAGTACTTGTTGAACTCGAGGGGGCCGAGGCCCAGCGGACGCTCCATCGCCATTTCAAAGCCGAGGCTGTAGCGGGCAAAGCGGCCAAGGCGCGATCCGTCATAGGGCTGCACCAGCTTGGCCCGTTCCGCGAAGAGGTCTGAGACCTGGTCAATCGACAGCGCGGCAAGAAGCAGGAGCGCAATCCCCAGAACGCCGGCACCGGCAAGCATCATCAACCGCAGCCGGCGCGCTGGTCGCTGCTCGTTGACGAGGAGCAGCAGATACAGGACGACGCCTGCGACAGCCATCATGCCCCAGGCACCGCGCGAGAACGACAGAAATATCCCAAGCACCAGGACCGGCAGAGTGATCAGCGCCAGGCCCCAGGTCGAGGGGGGGCCAGTCATCAGCCGGCGCAGCAGCAGCAGCGTCGGCAGCAGAAGGAACGGGCCGAACACGTTCGGATCCTCGAACGTGCCCTTTGCACGCAGGTTGCGGACAAAGGCTTCCGCGCCCGGAATGAGATTGAAAAAGCCAAGAATGCCGAACATCGCGCAGAAGAATGCGCTGGCGATATAGGCACGCTCGATGATCGCAACCCGGTCCGGCCGCTCCGTGATCAGGGCGGCATAGAACATGGCCGTTGCTCCGAGAAAGGCCGACACCGCCATGTGCATGGCACCGGCCGGCAGATCACGGGCGAACGGTACAGCCATGATGCCGCCAGCCATGAACAGCAGCAAGAGAACCATCATCGGTCCGATCTCACGGCGGAATTTCAGGCCGGCGAGCAGCCAGACGACCATAAGCAGCGCCACCAGCAACTCGTAAGGTGCAGGTTCGGCGAGCACGAATCCGCCGAGGAACACCGCCAGCCACAGGGCCGCATCGCCGAGCCGGCGGAGGGGCAGGCCCCGCCCGCGCAGAAACCCGGCAGGCGCTGGCGCTGTGAGGGCGTCGCTCAATACGCATTCTCCGTGTTGAGTAGGCGCGCCGGCGTCAGGGCCAGGATCTTGATGTCAAACAGGATTGACCAGTTCTCGATGTAATAGAGATCGAACTCGACGCGCTTCTGGATCTTCTCCTGCGTGTCGACCTCGCCGCGCCAGCCGTTGATCTGGGCCCAGCCGGTGACGCCCGGCTTCACCTTGTGACGGGCGAAGTAGCCGTAGACGACCTCATCCCAGGTCTGGTCATTGGTGTGGGCGTTGACCGCATGCGGGCGCGGGCCGACCAGCGACAGCGTGCCGGCAAGCACGTTGAAGAGCTGCGGCAGTTCGTCGATGGAGGTGCGGCGGATGAAGCGGCCGACCTTGGTGACACGCGGATCGCCCTTGGTCACCACCTTCTTGGCCGCCGGATCGGCCATGTCAGCGTACATCGAGCGGAACTTCAGCACGTCGATGATCTCGTTGTTGAAGCCGTAGCGCTTCTGGCGGAACAGCACCGGTCCCTTGCTGTCGAGCTTGATGGCAATCATCGTCGCGATCATCACGGGCGACAGGGCAAGGATCGCAAGGCTGGCGACGACGACGTCGAACACGCGCTTGGCGACCATGTCCCAGTCGGTGATCGGCTTTTCCACCACGTCGACGAAGGGGACAGTGCCGATGAAGGACGAGCCACGGGTGCGGAAGCGCATCTTGTCAGTATGGGCCGACAGACGGATGTCGATGGGCAGGACCCAGAGTTTGCGCAGCAGTTCGAGCACGCGCTGTTCGGCGCGGAGCGGGATGCAGACGATCAGCATGTCGATGCGGGCGCGGCGGGCAAATTCCACCAGCGCATCGATGTTGCCGAGCTTCGGATAGCCGGCAACAACAGCCGGCGAGCGGTCATTGGCGCGGTCGTCGAAGATGCCGCAGATGCGGATGTCGTTGTCCTTCTGCGATTCCAGCTCGTGGATAAGGTCGGCTGCAGCCGTCCCGCCGCCGACGATGACCGCACGTCGTTCCAGCCGGCCATTGGCCATCCAGCGCCGCACGAGACGGGACAGCAGGAACCGCTCGGCCAGAAGCGCGGCAAGGCCGGCAGCATACCAGGCGCCAAAGGCCGTCGCCGGCACATGGACCGTCAGGGGCGTGGTGGCGATGGCGATGGCGAACATCGCAAAGACGAGCGTCCAGCCGCCGCCAATTCGCCCGGCCTGGGCCAGCCCGGCGCGCATCACCGGCACCTGGTAGCAGTCAAAGGCATGGAAGAAGGCAAGGGCGGAGACGAGGGCCACGCCAAGCAGCAAGAGCATCAGTCCCGGTGCGGCAAAGCCGGCCCCGGAGAGCGCCAGGACCGCTAGGCCGGAGCCAAGCACAAGGGCGGCGTCGACCAGGCGGACAACACCCTCCAGCACCGGTTGCGAGATGCCGTCGGAGCGCAGGCTGTCGGCGATGCGCAAGGCATCGGCCGACATCATCGGCTGGGTGATCTCGGGGCGATGCCCTGAGTCGCCCGATGTGCTGCGGCGCAGTTCATCAGCCAGCCGTCTGCGCAGCGCCTCTGCATCCTCGACGGACGCATCGGGGGCTGTCGTCTCTGGCTGAACGGGGAGGGGCTGGTCGGCTGGCATGGCGATCATGGTTTGCTCGGTCTGGCTAAAATGGACTTGGGCTCGGAATGCTTGGAAAGGACCGGGGAGGCGGCCACGCCCTCGAAGGGATGCGGCTCCTGCCCACGCAGGAGATGGTAGAGATCGGTGATACGGCTCGACATGACGGTGGCCGAGAAGCGATCCGCCATGGCATTGCGCAGGTCCCTGGCAAGGGCACGGGCCAGTTCGGGTGCATCCAGCATCTCGCCCATGGCACTGGCGAGGCGATGGCTGTCGCCCGGTTCCACAAGGCGTCCGGCATGGCGGCCGAAAACTTCCGGAATGCCGCCAACCCGTGTGGCCAGGAGCGGCACTTCCGCCGCCATGGCCTCCAGGACGATATAGGGCATTGCCTCGGCGCGGGAGGGAACCACCAGCGCCCGGCCCATTTCGAAGGCCTTGCGTGCCGGCAGGGCGCCAAGGAAGGTGATCTGCTCCCCAAGGCCGAGATCAGCGATCATGCGCTCGTAGCGCGGGCGGTCCGGGCCTTCGCCGATGATGTAGGCTGACACGGGCGCGGCGCGGCGCAGGCCGAGATTGTAGATCGCCTCGATGAAGAGATCGGGTCCCTTCAGGTCACGCAGCATGCCGACATAGATGAAATCGCGAGCGTCCGGTCCCGGCCGCACAGGATCAAATTCAGCATCATTGAGGCCGTTGTAGATGACCCGCACCGGTTCGTGCGGCGGCAAGACCTTGGTTTCATAGGCCGCGCGCTCGTAGTCGGACACGAACACCAGACCGTCGGTCAGCCGCGCCTGCACCCGCTCCAGCAGGTGGTAGACGCGTCCCTCGAAGCGGTTCGGGTCATAATGCAGGCTGCCGCCATGCGGGCAGTAGACGCGGACAACATCCAGGCCTTGCAGGCGCAAGAGGGTTCCGATCCCCCGCACATAGGCGCCGCCCTTGGCGCCATGCCCGTGCAGAACGTCCGGACGAAGCGCCTTGACGTTGCGATAAAGCGTCAACCCACCGGTGAGGTCCTGGATGGTCAGGTGGCGCTGGATGGCAAAGCGGGTGATTCCAAGGGCCAGATGCGGGCGCATCCGTTCAAGGATAGCCACATCGAAATCGGAGCCGGTCGTGGAATCACAGACGACGCCAACCGAGTGGCCAGCCTTGGCCTGGGCAATCGCCAGATCGTGGATATGACGGATCGTTCCTCCCACGGGCGAGCGCACGCAGTGGATGATCCGCAAAGGGTGCGGACTCATGACAAAACTCCCTGTCAGTCGCCCGGGCTTCTTTTTCGAGCCTGTGGCGCCAACAGGGAGAACCCTAGCAGGGGAGGATGAGTCCTCGGTTAATCCGCAACGGGATCAGAACAGCCGTTCCCGGATGTAGATGGTATCGCCCGGGCGGACAGGGTCCGTAATGGGGACACGTCCGTTCAGGATTTCGCCATTGATCTGTCGGGTAATGTCCGCCCCCGCCTGTTCCGCCCGCGGTGAAAAACCGCCTGCGGTGGCGATGGCGTTCTGGACCGTCATGCCGGCCACGTAGGGGTACTGGCCTGCGGCCTGAACTTCGCCCATGACGAAAACCGGCCGGTACTGGTCGACCTCAACCGAAACATCCGGATCGCGCAGGTAGCCCTTGCGCAGCGCGGCGGCGATGGCACCGGCCAATTCCTGCTGGGTGCGTCCGCGCGCGGCAACATTTCCGACCAGCGGCATCGAAATATACCCAGCTTGATCAACGACATAGCTGTTGCTCAAATCCGGCTGGCCAAACACGATCACCCGAAGTCGGTCGCTGGAGTCCAGCCGGTAGGGTTGGGTGAGGACTTCATGAAAAGCGGACGGTGGGCGTTTGTACCCGCTGCATCCGGCAAGCGCGAGCGCGATGGCAAGAAAGACAAGCGGGCGGGCAAGCATCATCTACTCCTGAACTGGCTGCCCCCAAGCTCGCAAATCATGGTTAATACGGGGTGAATGGTGTTCTGATGCATTTTCCGCAGTTAATTTCACATTAATAAAGATTAATTTTCGAAATCTGGCTTCGTAGCCGGGCTTAATGTTTCCCTTACCATGTTTGTGCATAGTTTGGCGGAAGCCTCTCGGAGTTGGTGTGATGAGTTCTAGGCACGACATCTATGAGCCGCAGGATATGGCCCTGGACCTCGCCGCCCTATTGCGTGCCATCGGGCGGGCGCAACGTTGGCTCCTGCCGCTGGTGCTTCTGGTCGCGGCGGGGGTCTTTTTCGGGCTTCAGCTGATGCCGGAGAAATACACCGGCGAAGCCAAGGTGTTGATCGAAAGTGGAGACGCACTTGATCCGGGCGCCTCGCGCGGCGTTGAAAACATCCGGGCATTGCTGGACGGGGAGGGGGTTACCAGTCAGGTGCAACTTCTGAACTCCGTTGATCTGGCGCGCCGCGTTGCCCAGCGTCTGGATCTCGTCTCCGTACCGGAGTTCAAGGCATCTGGTTCCGCAGGCATCCTGCAGCATGCTTTGGCGCTGCTGGGCCTTGCTTCCGATCAGTCGCGGGTGTCACCTGAAGAACGTGTGCTGAAGTATTATTTCCGCAACCTGAGTGTTTACAGGCTCGAAGGCTCCCGTGTTATCGCCGTCGAGTATGTGTCGCAAAGCCCGGAGTTGGCAGCCCAGGTCGCGAACACCATTGTTGACGAGTACCTCCAGATGCAGTCGTTGGCGAAGCGGCAGAGTCAGGAAGTTGCTGCCGGCGCTTTGGAACCTCAGATCAACCGACTGAGCCAGGAAGTCCAGATTGCGCGCAAGTCCGTCGAAGACTTCCGCGCCCGCGCAGATCTTCTGACCGGCAGCGACAACCGGACACTGAACCAGATGCAGTTGTCTGAAATCAGCTCTCAGCAAGCATCGGCCCAGGCCGCTGCCGCTGAAGCGGATGCCAAGGCACGGCAGTTGCGCCAGCTGCTGTCGTCCGGCGGGTCGCTGGAAAGCGCCAGTGAAGTGCTGAACTCCGGCTTGATCCAGCGCCTGCGCGAGCGTCAGGTTGAGCTGCAGTCCCGCATTGCAGAGCTGTCGACGACGCTCCTGCCTGGCCATCCGCAGCTGAAGGCGCTGTCGTCGCAACTGGCCGATTATGACCAGCAACTGCGGAGCGAGGCACGCAAGATCCTCGCTGGACTTGAGAATGATGCGCTTGTTGCCAAGCAGCAGGCCGCAGCGCTCGCCCTGCGCGTCGATGAACTGAAGGAAGCCGCGGCCCGGTCCAACTCCGATCAGGTGCGCTTGCGCGAACTGGAGCGGGAGGCCGATGCAAAGGCGGCGCAACTCGACGGACTGATCGCGAGCTATCGCGACGCCGATACCAGCCGCAATGCCAATGCGCTGCCGGCAGACGCCCGCGTGATCTCGCGCGCCGGTGTCCCCATCGAACCGTCCTCGCCAAAGGTGATGTTCTTCACCATCGCAGCGACACTGGCGACCTTTGTGCTTGGCTGCACCTTTGTCATCATGCGCGAATTCCTGAGCGGGGATGCCCTGCGGCCGCTGCGGCCAGCTGAAATCTATGCAGCGCCGCTCGAGGTTGCCCGTCCGGCGATCCAGGACGAAGACCGTGTTCCTTCGCAGGAAATCCATGTGCCCGGTGACGAGGACGGTAGCGATGACAGCGCCGCCGGGCAGGTGCATGACACAGATCCGCAAGATCTGGACGAGGGCGCGGAAGGTGTCAGGTCTGTTGCTGTCGCGCCGACCGATGTGCGTCCGGCAGCGGCTGCCGTTGCCGACAGGAGCGAGGGCCAGACCGACACCCGTGCGCCCGGGCCGACCCGGCGCGACGAGCGCAGCGCCCGGCGCGAGGCTGATCTTGCCGCGCGGCGGATCGAGCGGCTGAGTGACAGTGTGGCCATGCCTGATGTCCTGCGCACCGCGACGGACCCGGCCTTCTCGGCCAGCATGCCAAAAGCAGCAGACCCGATCGCGGTTGCAGCAGCGCAAGAGGCTTCCCGGTCGCAGCGCCCTGAACCCCGCACTGCGGTTTCTGTCAAAGCGCATGGGGTGGCTGCGTCGCGGCGGGTCGTCGTTGTAAGTGCTGCCGAGCCGGAGTTGTCGCATCAGCTTGCCTTCGACATGGCGCGGCTGGCGGCGGATGACGGCGAGATGTCCTTGCTTATGGAAGTGTTTCCGGACAGCGATGATCCGGCGGCGGCTCCCGGCTTTTCCGACCTGGTGGCCGCCGAAGCGTCATTCTCTTCTGTGATCTATCGCGATGCCGGGTCGCGGGCCCATATCATCGAGGCCGGTCGGCTGCCCTTGCCCGACGCCGAGGTCGAACCCCGTCGCATCGCGCTGGTGATGGATGCAATCGACGCAACCTACGACCGGATTGTCATCGATCTTGGCCGGGTCCGGGATTCGGCAGCCGCTGCCGAAGTGCTGGGCTATGCCGACCTGGTGATCGTTGCCAGCCGCAGCGGTGTTGCTGCCGTTCGCCTGGCCGAGGTTCTGGATCTGATGTCCGCGCTGACTGAAGCAGACGTGACGGTTCGCCGCGTTGGCGGCACGTCCAAGGCAGCCTGACGCTTCAGGCTGCGTCTCTGTCCGTTGCAAGTTGTTGTGGCCACGCCCTGAACGGGCGGGGCCTTTCAGTTCGTGCGGACTGGTGCAAGCATGCGGCGCAGTCGGCGATAAGCCGTCCAGAACAGCCGGGAAGCGCGCGCGCGGCGCTTGAGCGTGGCAAGGATCGCTCCGCAGGCGAGGGCAAGCCGGCCACGCAGGCTGCAGGCAAAGCCGATGTCCAGCAGCGGCTCAGGGTCGGTCCAGGCGTGTTTGTAGCGCTCATCGCCGAGACCAAGGTCGAGAACCGAGAGGCCGGGATCCGCCGCAGCTTGCCGGATCATTGCCGTGAGCAACTGTATGCCAGGGCTGAATGGCAGGCTGTCGTCCCCGGCGATGCTGTTGGAGTAACCGTAGAGCCGCCCCCCGCTTATGCCCGTGACATAGGTTGCGCGGACAAGGCCGCCGACCTCCAGTGCCGTCAGCCGGATGCGGGGAGGCCGGTCCCCGCTTCCGACCAGCATGGCCTGCAGCGCGGCCTTGAGGTTCGGATCGCTGAAGACATTCGGGATGCCGCTAGACCGGGCCCGGGCCTCGCGCTGTCCCACGAAGACATCCAGCAAGGCGATCACATCCGCCGGATCCTGTGGTGTTTTGACGCTGACAGGGCCAAGCCGGGCGAGGGCCTTGGCCTTCTTGTCGAGCTTGCGTCGTCCGTCGCGATCATGGCGCCGGCGCAGCAGGGCATCATAGTCCTCGTCGAGCGGCCCGACATGCACGGCATTGACACTCAGGCGTCGGGGCAGCCCGCTGAAGGGATGGGGCTTGCCGTGGACGGTTTGTGGAACATTGGCCAGATCGATCCGGTCGACCCGGGCGTGGAGGGCAATCTGACGCAGGGCCGGTGCCATGTCATCCGCCCGCACTTGTTCCAGCCCCTCCAGCGTCCAGAGCCCTGGGTTCTGGTTGCCATGGCGTGCGCCAAGCCACTCAAGGCGGCGATCAAACCGGCCCCGTATAATCGCAAGAGGCCATAGGAAGGCGGGACGGCCGTCCATGTCACCGATGACGATGCACGGCTGATGGCCAAGCCGGGAGCCGACATGCGCCTGCCAGGGCGCCAGCCAGTCATGTGTCTGGTAGAGGCAGGTAAGCGAGCGGGTCTCGAGGTCCAACCAGTCCGGCCGCGCCGCCTCGATCCGGTCGAACAGCCGAAGCGTCACGTTCGACATCGGGGCCGGACATGGGAGCGACACACCGGATCGCGGGATGGTTGCCTGTGCCTGTCCCATGCCCTTGCTGCGTCTCCGGCCCGTAATTGTTGCAGAGGAGCATTGCAACAATCTCTAAAAAAAGAGTACCTAGGCTCGGTTTCGAGGCAAAGTGCAGAATGTATATGGGGTTGAAGCGGCGGTTCTTTTCGACCGGGTTCTGGGTGCTTCGGCACACATGGATCAGTCGCGCGCTCGCCCCGTTGACTCAAGGCTGCGGTGTAATCTTCACGCTGCACAATGTTCGCCCGCGATCCGATAATCCGTTTCAGCCGAATGCGCATCTTGAAATCACGCCCGAGTTTCTCGAGCAGGTGGTGGACCTTGTGCGCCGGCGTGGCTACCGGGTTGTCTCCCTGACGGAAGCTGTCGACAGGCTGACGCTTGGCTATGGCGATGAGCGCTTTGCCGTGCTGACTTTCGATGACGGCTACCGGGACAATCTGGAGCATGCCTATCCGGTGCTGAAGGCGCTGGACGCGCCCTTCACCCTGTTCATCACGTCCGGCCTGATCGACCGCTCGTCGGAGCTGTGGTGGGTGGCGCTGGAACATCTCATTCGCGACAGGGCAACCCTGACCGCTTCGCTCGACGGCGGGCGGACGGAGCTGTCCTGCGCCGTCCCGGAAGAGAAGGCCAACTGCTTTGCCACCTTGCGCGAGCTGCTGATCCGCGAGACGGACGAGGCCGCGCAGCGCAATCTGATTCGTCAGCTCGCAACGGGAAATGGTCTCGACTTGCGAGTGCTGGCCGACGAGATGATGCTGTCCTGGGCCGAGTTGCGGCGGCTCGCCGCTGATCCTCTGGTCTCCATCGGGGCGCATACGCACGACCACTTTGCCCTTGCCCGCCTGCCGCTGGACGAGGCGCGCCAGGATATCCTGACCGGCGTGGAGCGGATCGAGACCGAACTCGGCCAGCGGCCGCGCGTCTTTGCCTATCCCTACGGTGACGATGCCTCGGCGGGGGCACGCGAGGGCCGGCTGGTTGCCGATCTGGGCTTCCAGGCTGCGGTCACGACCCAGCCGGGCGTGCTTGCGTCCTCGCATGCGCGGCATCTGATGCATCTGCCGCGTGTATCGCTGAACGGCTATTTCCAGGACCCGTCCTATGTCGAGGAATACCTGACTGGCGCGCCGTTCATGCTGTTTCGGGCGGCCTCGCGGTTCAGCCGCGTTGCTTCCCGCCGCGCTCCATCCACCAGATGATTGCGCCCGCCGGTATGACCCAGACCAGGCCGGCAATGGCAAAATAGATGAAGCGGGTGAGATTGGACGATTGCTGCAACGTCATGTCGCCGATCACCATGGCCGTGAGCGCATAGACGACGACGAAAACGACCAGAACGACCATGCCGATGAATTTGCGCAGCGAAGGCACTCGTGAACTCCCAGTCTCTGATGTGCCCCATAGGGCGGTAAAGCCAGCGGTCTGGCCAGCCGTATGGTTCCGGGGCGGCGCAATGTCGCAATCCTGAAGGCCGATTGATCCGGCTTGGCTGCGGCCGCGCCACTTGCCCCGCTGCCTGGGGACCTATATCCCAAGCGGCCATACGTCAAATCCCGGACGCCGATAAAATGACGCTGCTGACCGATGCTGCCCCAGTTTCCGCTCTCACTTTGCAAGCGGCCCGCAACCGTAGCCAGATCCGCATGTGGCTCTATGGCATCTGCCTGTTGATCCTGGCGATGGTGGTGGTGGGCGGGGCAACGCGGCTGACCGACTCGGGTCTCTCCATCACCGAATGGAAGCCGATCCACGGCACCATCCCGCCGCTCAGCGAGGCGGAATGGCTGGAGGAGTTCGACAAGTACCGCCAGATCCCGCAGTACCAGCTCATCAACAAGGGCATGAGCCTTGATGAGTTCAAGTTCATCTTCTGGTGGGAATGGGGCCATCGCCAGCTTGGCCGCTTCATCGGCATCGCCTACGCCCTGCCGCTGGTGTTCTTCTGGGCCACCGGGCGCATCGAGCGCGGGCTGAAAGTGCCGCTGCTGTTCGGTCTGTTCCTTGGCGGACTGCAGGGCGCTGTCGGCTGGTGGATGGTCGCCTCGGGCCTCGTCGAGCGCACGGACGTCAGCCAGTACCGGCTCGCCACCCATCTGACGCTCGCCTGCATCATCTTCGCTTACGTCTTCTGGATTGCGCGCCGGCTCGCTCCCCATACGGAGGCAACCCCACGCGATGCGGATCTGCTGCGCCGGGCTGGCTGGCTCGTGTTGGGCCTCGTCTTCGTACAGATCTTCCTCGGCGGCCTCGTCGCCGGGTTGAACGCAGGTCTTACCTTCAACACCTGGCCGCTGATGGACGGGCAGTGGGTGCCGAAGGGGCTGTTGGTCATGGAGCCGGCGTGGAAGAATTTCTTCGAGAATGTCATGACGGTGCAGTTCCAACACCGGCTGGGTGCCTATGTCTTGATGATCGCTGCCGTGGCGCTGCTCGCGATGACGCTGAAGCGCAATGTGCACAAAGGCCTGCGGGCGACGGTGCTGCTGCTGACAGCGGTGATCTTCGCCCAGGCGGCCCTCGGCATCACCACCTTGCTGCTGCATGTGCAGCTCGACGTTGCCCTCGCCCACCAGGCGATGGCCGTCATCGTGCTCGGCATGGCGGTGGAATATCTCGTCCGGCTGAAAGGCGAGGCACCGGTTCCAGCCTGAATCAGTTTGTTAGAATCAGGATGTGAAGCAACTCACTCGGTTTCTTCGCTTTGGCAGCGAAGGGATTCTGAACAAATGGGAAAGCGGGCACCAGTCGCACCCGCGAAAACGCCTCCCGGAGCAGATTTCCCTCTCCGCCGCACTGTCGCAACCCCTGGTTCTCGCCATCAACCACCACGCCGTCCCGGCCCTGTGCCGGGACCCGTCATCAGGGCAGAGCCTCTCTTCCGTTCGGTGCGACGGGAACAGGTCCCGGCACAAGGCCGGGACGGCACGGGGTGTGGATCGGGTCAATGCGAGAGAAAGAAAAACCCCGCTGGATCGCTCCGGCGGGGTTTCCATTTTCAGATGAGCTTGTTGCCGATCAGTCCGGCAGCTTTGCGAGCGCCTGGTCGAGGTCGGCGATGATGTCGGCGACATCCTCGAGACCAACCGACAGGCGGACCACGTCGGGACCGGCACCGGCCCGCGTCTTCTGCTCGTCGGAGAGCTGGCGGTGGGTGGTGGAGGCCGGGTGGATGATCAGCGAGCGGGTGTCGCCGATGTTGGCCAGATGCGAGAACAGGCTGACATTGGAGACGAGGGCGACGCCCGCGTCATAGCCGCCCTTGACGCCGAAGGTGAAAACAGCGCCCGCACCTTTCGGGCAGTATTTTTTGTAAAGCTCGTGGCCTGCGTCACCCGGCAGGGCGGCGTAGGAGACCCAGGACACCTTCGGATGCTTGGCCAGATGCTGGGCCACCGCGAGCGCATTGTCGCAATGGCGCTGCATGCGCAGGGGCAGGGTCTCAATGCCCGTCAGGATCATGAAGGCATTGAACGGCGAGATGGCGGGACCAAGGTCGCGCAGGCCCAGCACGCGGCAGGCGATGGCGAAGGAGAAGTTGCCAAAGGTCTCGTGCAGCACCATGCCCTGGTATTCCGGGCGCGGTGCGGAGAGGAGCGGATAGCGGCCGCTGGCCGACCAGTTGAACGTCCCGGCATCGACGATGACACCGCCCATGGAGTTGCCATGGCCACCCATGAACTTGGTCAGCGAATGCAGCACGATGTCTGCGCCATGCTCGATCGGTCGGATCAGGTAAGGGCTCGCCATTGTGTTGTCGACGATCAGCGGCACGCCCTTCTTCTTGGCAATCGCCGAGATGCCGGCGATGTCGGTGACGATGCCGCCGGGGTTGGCCAGGCTCTCGATGAAGATCGCCTTGGTGGTCTCGTCAACGGCGGCCTCGAAGGCAGCAAGGTCCGACGGATCGGCCCAGATGACGTTCCAGCCGAAGCTCTTGAACGAATGATTGAGCTGGTTGATCGAGCCGCCATAGAGCTTGGTCGAGGCAACGATGCTGTCGCCCGGGGTCATCAGCGTGTGGAAGGTGATGAGCTGCGCGGAATGGCCGGAGGCGACAGCCAGCGCGGCGGTGCCACCTTCCAGCGCCGCAACACGCTCTTCCAGAACGGCGGTCGTCGGGTTGGTGATGCGGGTATAGATGTTGCCGAAGGCCTGCAGGCCGAACAGCGAAGCGGCGTGGTCGACGTCATCGAACACGAAGGACGCGGTCTGGTAGATCGGCGTCACGCGCGCGCCGGTGGCCGGATCCGGCTGGGCGCCGGCATGGATTGCCAGCGTCGAAAAGCCCGGGGTTGCATCAGTCATTCCCTGTTCCTCCAGTGTAATTTGTGCGCAGTGTGGCCTAAGGTGTAGGCAAGGTCAAAGGATTGAAGTTCCAAAAGAGGGCCGTTCGGGAGATGCCAATGGTCCGCTGGAGGCAGTTCTTGAGCGGTTGTTTTCTCGCCAACTCGGTGGGCCTCGTCAGGCCGGTGTCTTGTGCCCTGGATCAGGAGCGGATGGATGACACGGATATTCGGTGGAATTGTTGCGCTGCCGGTTCTCAGTTGCGCCTGGCTTGCTGTCGGCGTTTGGGTGGCGGGTGCGATGTATCCGGGATACAACCATCTGAGCCAGTTCATCAGCGAATTGGGCGAAACCGGCTCACCCGTTGGCGCCTGGGTCAACTGGGGGGTCTTTTTTGCCTGCGAAGTGCCGGTGCTGGTCTTCGTGTGGCAGGCTTTCCGCCGGCTGCCGCGCCATGGATTGCTGACGGCAGGCCTGGCCTTGCTCGCCCTCTATGCCCTCCTCCTGATGGCGGCGGCAGTCTTTCCATGTGATTTCCGATGCAGGGCGCAAGTGCCAACCACCTCGCATCAAATTCACATGCTGACAGGAATCTCAGCCTATCTTTTTGGGCTCGCCGGGTTGCTTGCCCTGTCCATCGGGCTTGGCCGCATGGAGCAACGCAAACCGCGGCTTGTCTTTGTCCTGCCGGTCACCAGTGTGCTGTTGTTGGCAGTGAGTGGAACTGTGCCCGAATATGCCGGATTGGGGCAGCGACTGAACGAAGCATTGATCTACATCTGGATGATTGCAGTGGCCGCCAGGGTAGAGCGGCTGACGCCGCCGTCCCGACCTTAGCGGCGCTCGTCCAACTTTCAGCCCTTCAATTGGTCTTGCCGGATCCGGACAGCCCCCGATGCTGAAACCCGTCCGCCAGAACGGGCCGCTTGGAGGAGAGGTTGCGGGAGTTGACGCCCATCCAGCCAATCTCGCCGGAGAGCCGTCCGTATTCGATCTTCGGGCAGCGGTTCATGATGACCGTCAGACCCGCTGCTTCGGCTGTGGCGGCAGCTTCCTCATGCTCGACGCCGAGCTGCATCCAGATGACCTTTGGCAGTTCCGGAAGGCCAAGTGCCTCGTCGACGATGCCCGGCACCGCATCGGAGGCGCGGAAGATGTCGACCATGTCAACGGGCACGGGGATATCAGACAGGCGGCCATGCACCGGCCGACCAAGCAGCTCCTTGCCGGCAAGGCCCGGATTGACCGGCCAGACCTCGAAGCCCTTGGCGATCAGATATTTGGTGACAAAGAACGACGGCCGCACCTCGTTGGCGCTCGCCCCGATGATGGCAATGGAACGGGTTTCGGACAGGACGCGCCGGATCAGGTCATCGGTGTAATCGGGCATCGCCTCACTCTCCCCGCCACGCGGGCGCGCGCTTCTGCAGGAAGGCGTTGATGCCCTCCTCGGCGTCGCGGGCGAGCATGTTCTCCACCATCACCGAGGCGGCATAGTCATAGGCCTCGCCAAGCGGCATCTCGATCTGGCGGTAGAAGGCCTCCTTGCCGATCTTCAGCGTCAGCGGCGACTTCGACGCGATCACCTCGGCGTATTTCTGCACCACCTGTTCCAGATAGTCGGCCGGAATGATGCGGTTGATCAGGCCAAAGGACTTGGCGGTCGAGGCATCGATGGATTCGCCTGTCAGCAGCATTTCCATCGCCTGCTTTGGAGACGCGTTGCGGCTGACGGCCACCATCGGCGTGGAGCAGAACAGGCCGATATTGACGCCCGGCGTGCAGAAGGTGGCGGTGTCGGTGGCCAGCGCCAGGTCGCAGGAGGCAACCAGCTGGCAGCCGGCGGCGGTGGCGACGCCCGTCACCACGGCAATCACCGGCTTGGGCAGGCGGACGATCTGCTGCATCAGGTCCGAGCACTGGCGCATGATCGCCTCGTAGGTCGCCCGGCCCCGGTCGCTTTCGGCGCGCGCTGCGGTCAGTTCCTTGAGGTCATGCCCGGCGCAGAACACCTTGCCCTCGGCGCCAAGCAGGATCACCCGCACCGCCGGGTCCAGTTCGGCGAGGGTCAGCTCGGCAGCAAGCGCGCTCATCATCTCCCGCGACAGCGCGTTCATCTTCTCCGGCCGCTGCAGCACCAGGCGCAGCACGCCATTGTGCAGCAGCTTGCCGATGAGCGGGCGGGCGGACTGATCGGCTGCGATCTCAGGGCTTGACGGGGACATGCGGCGCTCCGGTCTGGAAATTCATTTTGATGGTTGTACCCCAGACCGGAGCCCGTGCAAGTCAGGCGTTCGGCGGTGGCTTTATTGCGCCGGCTTTGCCGCAAGCCAGGGGGCTTCGGCGCTCCAGAAGATGATGTTCACGCCGAGATAGTCGCTGGCGAAACTCTCGAACTCGGCCCGGGTGAAGCGCTGCTTCGTCTCCGGGTTGATATAGGCGAGCGTCGGCTCCTGGATCGCCATGGCCACCAGCGGCAGCTTGCCCCGGTAGGAATGGAAGAACGGATAGGCATTCTTCATCTGCCCCTTGCGCCAGGGCACGATGTCCGGTCCGCCGAGGCCAATGCGGTTTTCCGCCGCAAAGGCGAACACCCGCTCCATGTACTTTCGGTCGTTGTTCCATTCACAGGGCCAGAAATTGACGTATTGCACCACCGCCGAGGTGGTAAAGGCCTTGCGCGCCGCGCCCATGGTGTCGAGGGTCGCGCTGAAATAGGCGTCGCAGGAAAAACCCGTCGCCGGGTCCTTGGCGTTCACCTCGACCGCCGTCTCCGGCAGGTTCATGCCGGCGATCTCGCCATCAAATCTTTCGCCAAGAGCGATGAGCAAGGCCTGGAAGCGGGCTCTGAGCGCTGGGTTCCATTGCCGTGCGGCCCAGCCTTCCTGCACCAGGGTCTTGGCCTCAAGGTCCTGATACTGCGGCACCAGCCCGCCCTCATAGACCGGGTCAGTCAGGATATACTCCGGCAGATATCGGGCCTCGGTCGAGAAGAACCGGTCCTGGATCTGGATGAACAGCTGCTTGCCGGCTGCCTTGGCGAGCGTCAGGTCCGCTTCGATGGCGCTGAAGTCGTATTGGCCCTCGCTCGGTTCCAGCCGCCGCCAGTTGTAGATCACCTGGACGCCGGAAATCTCAGGCCGGGCGAGGAGGGCGGTCTGGCTCTCCAGTTCGCCGGCAGACGTATAGAGATAATGCGTCAGCGGCGCGGCTCCTGCGGTCGAGGTCGCAGCCGTGAGACTGGCAAGGGCAAGGGTGAGGCAGCGGGCAAGGGAAAGCATCGGCAAATCTTCCTGTCAAATGGGGCCGGAGGCGCGCACGCGCGCGGCTCCAGCCAGGCCTGTATGATCGGCAAATGGGATGACAGTTGGGCAGGCCGGAAAAGGGATAAATTCCAAATAAAACAATAGATTAAACTGAAAATCTGTATCATTGTCCCAGCAGCGCCGTCACTCTTGTGCCTTGATTGCCGGCGGCGGCTCGGCTTGTCTGGTGCCAAGCGCCGCGAATGCACCGGCCGGGGGGAGACAGCAATGCAGCCAGTCATGAGCGTTCCGGAGGTGGAGGCCTTTCTCACCCGCGAGTTTCCGCAGATCCATCTGGATGGCCCGGTCTACCGGGTGGAGAGCCTTGAGCCTGGCGTCGCCGTGATGCGCTTTACCGCCAGCGAGCGGCACCTGCGTCCGGGCGGCACGGTGTCTGGACCGGCGATGATGGCGCTGGCCGATCTTGCCGCCTATGTGGTGATCCTTGGCCACATCGGCCCGGTGGCGCTGGCGGTGACGACGAACCTCACCATCAATTTTCTCAGGAAGCCCGCCCCCGGCGATCTCATCGCCACCTGCCGGCTCCTGAAACTCGGCAAGCGGTTGGCTGTCGTGGACTGCGGTATAAACGGGGAGGGCGAGGCCGAGCTCGCCGCCCACGCCACCGCCACCTATTCCGTGCCGCCGGACCGTGGCTAAATATACGGTATTCTGTTACCGTTTTTGCAAGTCATTGATATTTATTGCTTTTATGAAATGCGTTGCAAATGTTTGATCTTGACGTTTTGCCGGTGACCGCGTATCACCCCGCTCGAACACACGGTGTGACAGAGCGAGGGGATTCCCTGGCGCGTCCTCACCGGTCTGGTTTCACCGATCAATCATGGATCAACACAAATGAAGACCTTCTCTGCCAAGCCGGCTGAGGTCGAAAAGAAGTGGATCTTGATCGACGCGGAAGGCATGGTTGTGGGCCGTCTGGCTGCCTACATCGCGAGCCACCTGCGCGGCAAGCATCTTCCGACCTTCACGCCCCACGTCGATTGCGGCGACAACATCATCGTTGTCAACGCTGACAAGGTGGTGCTGACCGGCCGCAAGTTCGAAAACAAGAAGTACTACTGGCACACCGGCCATCCGGGCGGCATCAAGGAGCGCACTGCGCGCAACATTCTCGAAGGCCGCTTCCCGGAGCGCGTGCTCGAGAAGGCCGTCGAGCGCATGATGCCGGGCGGCCCGCTGTCCCGTCGCCAGCTGAAGAACCTCAAGGTTTACGCTGGCCCGACCCATCCGCATGAAGCCCAGACGCCGGCCACCGTCGACGTCAAGAGCCTCAACGACAAGAACGCGAAGAGGGCTTGAGCATGGTCGAGCTGAACTCCCTGGACCAGCTGAAGGGCGCCGTTGCAACGGCTGCCGTTGACGCTCCGGTTCACGTCCAGAAGCTGGACGCTCATGGTCGCGCCTATGCCACCGGCAAGCGCAAGAACGCGATTGCCCGCGTCTGGGTCAAGCCGGGCACTGGCAAGATCACCATCAACGACACCGAATACCAGGCGTATTTCGCCCGTCCGGTGCTGCAGATGATCCTGCGTCAGCCGGTCATGCTGACCAACCGCGACGGCCAGTACGACATCGTCGCCACCGTCGCCGGTGGTGGCCTGTCCGGCCAGGCCGGCGCCCTGCGTCACGGCATCTCCAAGGCCCTGACCTATTACGAGCCGGAACTGCGCGCCATCCTGAAGAAGGAAGGCTTCCTCACCCGCGACAGCCGCGTGGTCGAGCGCAAGAAGTACGGCCGTGCCAAGGCACGTCGCTCGTTCCAGTTCTCCAAGCGCTGATCCCTCAGCTGCTTGTCAGACCAACGAAAAACCCGCCGGTGCAAGCCGGCGGGTTTTTTGGTTTTTGGGGGAGGGGGATGGCCCACTCTCTGCCGTCATCCCGGCCCAGCTGAGCGCCAGCGAAGCGCCGAGCCGGGATCCAGATGATAGCCGCGCGGAGCGCGACAAGACTGGTTCGAGGGGCTTGGCGAGGCGGTATCAATGATGCGTTCGCATGTTAAAGCTTCTTGGCCACTGGACGCTTCAACTTACGTTCGAGTTTGCTTTCAAATTCAGGCAGTGTTGTCGGTTTGCCTGCAGTAAGTCCCTTTACGGCATCCTCAAGCGTAGTATAGATTGTCTTGTGGATTTTGAGGACAGCCTTACAAGCTTGTTCAGTCTCATCGTAATCGACAACTACCCAAACTATGTCGCAGTTTGAGATATGATCTATAGGCTCCATGTCATCTAGAGCCTCCAAGAATGGTCGGTCAATTACAACCACCATCTTCTTGCCCCAACGGCGAAGCGTTGGAACCTTTATCATTAACTGTGGCATAAGGCGTTTAGGGCCACTTGATCGGAAGTCAGGTCGGCGAGCGGCACCTGGCATGGGAACACCGTTGCCTATGAAGGTCAAAATATTGTTATGGTCCTTGGTCATTGCCCCGCCGCTAAAGTAAACAGCCTGCATTTCCACGGCGCACCACCGAGTTCCGTCATCCGGATTGACGACAACCAAGTCAATTCTGCCGACATCTTCCTGCCTGGAATCTTCGATGCCTTCGTCCTCCACCGCATACATGTCCACCTCTTTCGCATTTGGTGCGTTTTCGGCTTCCAGCGCTGAAAGGGGTCTTCTCAGAAATGGAATCTCTTTAGCGATAAGCGGGCTATCGGAGCCAAGTAATTCCTTGCCGATGTGCTTGATAATCGTGCCGTTCTCGAGAAATCTATTCGGACAAGTAGCAGTTATAGGGCCGAATGTGATGTCATCTCCGGGGGCCTGCAATGGGTGAAAATTCCGAAGTGAACACACCCCACCAGTCTTGTTGCAGTTGATGCTTCCGCTTTGTGGGCCGAGTGCTGGCATCTGCTGGAAGTAAGGGCATGTGACAGTAGTATTTTTGGCCTGCACCAAGCGCTTGCGCTCGTCATTTGGCAGATCAATAAAGCGGTTTCCGTACAATTCAGCAATTCCGTAGAATTGCTTCTGCTTCTCTGGTCTCCGTGAAAGCTTCTTTTTCTTTGTCATTAAGCGACAGCCAGCGTCGTTTCGCGTTCAGCGACAATGGTTCTATCAGATTCGAGGAGAGTTAGGGCGATTGCACGACCGAGTAGAGGCGGTACAGCATTACCCACCTGCACATACTGCTCTGTGCGGCTGCCCTTGAATTCGAAGCTATCCGGAAAAGATTGCAGCCGCGCGGCTTCGCGCACTGTAATGGCACGATCCTGATTTGGGTGGATATAAGCCCCCCAATGTACATCGCACTTGGTCAGAATAGTACACGAAAGATCTGTCTTCCGCGGCCTACCATAACGTTTTGTGTGGTCTGAGCGCTTAGCTTTCTTCATGCCAGCGGGAAGCATATCGAATGGAATGTCACGCCATGAGCCGCCTGCTGGAATATGCTTCATGCGCGCTTCATTGATTGGGGAAAGTCGTCCTGCAGCGTGGTTCGTCAAGCAGCTCGCGCCGCTTCGGAGCTCGTGCTGATAAGTGTTCATTGGCGGGCAAAGGTAATGCTTAGGCACCTCCTTGTCGCCATTCGTGAGCGGGGGAAGGTCGCTAATTGCGTCCCAGATTGTAACAAACGGCCTTAATCCAGGACCGTGTGTCGGTTCAGGAAAGAGGATCGGCGCGCCAATACGATTGGCAATGAAAACGAGCCGTCTCCGTTCCTGCGGAATGCCATACTCCTCGGCTTTTAGAACCTTCCACCGGACCGCATATCCAAGACGGCCCATACCCTCTTCGATCTCGCGAATAATCCCACCCTCGGCGATAGAGGTTAGGCCACTCACGTTTTCCATCACCAGCCAACGTGGTCTTAGTCCTTCAACGATGCGCAAATACTCACGGAATAGACCAGCGCGCGGATCGTGGATGCCACGCCCATGATTATAGACCGAGTAGCCTTGGCAAGGCGGGCCGCCTACGAGGACATCAAGCATGCCGGGCTGCAACCTGGTAATACCCAGCAGATCCGAAACGGAAACGTCCTGTATCTTCCCGCCGACAAAAACAGACTCAGGGTGTGTGGCTGCAAAAGTCTCTCCAGCACGCCGATCGAAATCAAGGCCACCCAGAACATGAAAGCCTGCTTGCCGGAAGCCTTCGGAAAGGCCGCCGGCGCCGCAAAACAGGTCTAAGACAGTACTGCCTTGGCTTCCCATCATCAGTTTCTCCCCGACTCCCCTACGTTCGTAATGAATACAAAACGAGAACGTTTAAGATGTCAATCCCATCAATGCGCCTCAGAGAAGAATTTTTGCATCGATTTGTCTCCTCAAATTCCAAAGAATCATTTGAAACGCCGCTGTTAGATTGTTTGCGGCATTTGGAGCCTAAATCACCTGACAATGCAGAGAGGTCAATCCTTTTGAGCGTTCCCCCCCTTCATCCCCACACCCGCCACATAGGTCTCCACCACCGCCCGGTCATCGCCCAGCGTCTGCAGGATGAAGAGTTCGTCGGCCAATGAGCGGGCGGTCTCTACGCGCAGGGCCATTTCCGGGGTGGAGGCGGGGTTGAGGACGATGATGTCGGCCTCGGTGCCCGCGTCCAGGGTGCCGATCTTGTCTTCCAGCGACAGGCTCTCGGCGTTGCCGCGTGTGGCCCAGTAGAAGGTCTCGAAGGGGTGCAGGCGCTGGCGCTGCAACTGCAACACCTTGTAGCCCTCGTCCAGGGTGCGCAGCAGCGAATAGGACGTGCCACCGCCGATGTCGGTGGCAATGGCGGTGCGCACGCCCTGGTCCTCCAGCCGGGCCTTGTCGAACAGCCCGCTGCCGAGGAAGAGGTTGGACGTCGGGCAGAACACGGCGACGGAGCCGGTCTCGCGCATCACGCCGAGCTCGCGGTCATTCATGTGGATGCAGTGGCCGAGCAGGGTCTTGCGGCCAAGGAGGCCGTAGTGCTCGTAGACGGCGAGATAGTCGGCATGGCCGGGATAGAGATCCAGCGTGTAGGTGATCTCGTTGTGGTTCTCGTTGATGTGGGTCTGCAGGTGGCAGTCGGGGTGCTCGACAAGCAGCGCGCCGGCCACCTCCAGCTGCGCCGGCGTCGAGGTGATGGCAAAGCGCGGCGTGATCACATAGAGCGCGCGGCCCCGGCCATGCCATTCGGCCAGAAGCGCCTTGCTGTCGTCATAGGCCGATTGCGCCGTGTCGCAGAGGGCAGGGGGCGCGTTGCGGTCCATCATCGTCTTGCCGCCCAGCATGCGCATGCCGCGCGCTTCGGCTTCGGCGAAATAGGCGCGCACGGAATTGGGGTGGCTGGAGCAATAGGCCACCGCCGTCGTCGTGCCATGGGCGATCAGCGAGTCATAGAAGGCGGTGGCAATGCGCTGTCCATGGGCGAGATCGGCGAATTTCTGCTCGGCCGGGAAGGTGTGGTCGTTGAGCCAGTCCAGGAGCTGGTCGGCCCAGGAGGCAATCACCTGCGCCTGCGGGAAATGGATATGCGGATCAATGAAGCCGGCCATCAGGAGATGCGGCCGGTGGTCGGTCACCGGCGTCGCCTCGGGGGCTTGCGCCTGAACCTGTGCAAAGGGCCCCATGGCGGTGATGAGGCCGTTCTCGATCAGGAGGCCGCCATCTTCGTGATGCACCAGCGCGCCGTCGTCCTCCGCCCCGTGCGGGCGGCGGAGAAACGAGACGATGCGGCCGCGTAGCAGCCGGGCAGGGGAAGTAGCCAAGACCGGAACCCTCATGGTTGTCCTCACACCTCAGCCGTGGGCGCCGCGAGTGAGGCGGCGGCCAGCGGCTGAGGCAAACCTTGAAGTTCTAGTCGGCAGGGCCGGGCGGCACAAGGGCGCCGCGCGGCAATCCCTGTGAGGTGGCTCAGATCGTCAGGAGATGGGCGCTGCCGCCGCTGAGCGTTGCCGTGCTGAGGTCGACAAGACCGATCAGCTTGACCAGCTGGTCGGCTTCCGGGTTGAAGCCGATCGTGTGCCGGCTGAGGTCCTGCACGATGTAGGTGTTGCCCTCGAACTGGAACCAGGTCACGCGGCCGAAGTCGCCAGCCGCGGCGGTGTCCAGGAGCTTCTGGAACGTCGCCCCGGCCGGAGCCGTCACCTTTGCGGAGACGAAGTTGGCGACCCTTTCGTCGTCGGGAAGGTCAATCCGGTCGCCCTTACCCATCCCGGCAATCGTGACGAAGGTCGTGACCCGGCCGCTGTTCATCGACAGGACCACCGTGTCCAGCCCGCTGCCGACATCGACCATGTCCGCGCCGGTGCCGGTGATGATCACGTCATTGCCCGCCCCGCCCGACAGGGTGTCGGTCGCCGCTCCGCCGGTCAGCGTGTCATTGCCATCGCCCCCGGTCAGCGCGTTGGCCCAGGTGGCGGAGCCGGTGAGGACATCGTCGCCGGCCCCGCCGTCCATGGTCACGTTGGCGGCGGCCGTCGCGGCGGAGATGGTGTCCTTGCCCTTGCCGCCGAGGACGGTCACAGGCCCGGTCAGCACGTCCTTTGCCGTGAGGCCGACACCCCCGGCAAAGCTGGCGGCGTCAAGGAACCTGAGCGCAGTCCCCGAAAAATCGCCCAGCCAGAGCGAGGGGCCGTCGCCCGTCACCGTGATGGTCTGGACAGCGTTGCCGGTAAAATTGCCGCTGCCGCCCCGTGGTGGCGTGGTGTCGGCGCGGAAATTCACCGTCTCGACGTCGGCAAGCTGGATCCCGTAACCGCCCACCGTGGCGTCTGAGCCCTTGAATGCGATGGTAAAACTGTCATTTTCCCGCGTCGCAGCCCCATCCACGACGACAGTGACCCCGTTCACGAAATAGCCCGACAGCTGCAGCGTGCCGCCGGAGGCCAGGCCCTTCACCGTCACTGGCTCACCGACGATGCGTCCGGTCAAGGCAACCGTGGTGATCGCATTCTGCCCGGTGGCATTGAAGGCGGTGACATCGATCGTCTGGGGCGCGGTGAGACCACTCGATTCCACTTCCAGCACCTCGAAGCCGCTGAAGCGCGAGGCTGCCGCGGGCAGTGCGCCGTTGGTGATGCTCGCGACCTGGGTGACCAGCCTGTCGATGCCAGCCCCGCCGTTCACGCTGCCGTAGTCTGTCCCGCGGATCGCCAGCCAGTCGTCGCCCGCCCCCAGATCGATCCGCGTGCTGGAACTGGTCGAGGCCGAGGTGTAGCGGTCGCTGCCTGCGCCGCTGGCAATCGAGGTGTTCAGCATCTCCCGTGTCACCGTGATATCGCCGCTGCTGCCGGTGGCATCCAGCGTGGTGAGGGCCGTCGGCCCGTCGAGGAACAGCACCATGCTGTCGCCGGTGATGGTGAGGCTCCGCGCGGCCGCCCAGTCGACGGTCTCGAAGGTGATGATCTCGTCCGCGTCCACGGACACGCTGGTCGCCCGAGGCGAGAAGCTGGAAATGCTCGACAGGCCGCCAAAGACGCGGATCTGCAGCGATGTGGCGGTCTCGTCAATGACGTGGATCGCCCGGGTCGTGGAAACGAGGTCCAGGTTCAGCGGCCGCGCCGCGGCCTCGACCTTAAAGACCTCCGGTCTGGTGTGGTCGTTGTTGCGGGAACTGATGAGCTTCAGGTCCGTCAGGGCGTCCGAGCGGATCGTCGCCTGGCGGGAGGAAAAGAGCGTCACCGAGGCGAGCCTGTCGCCGCCGGCACCCGCTGTGTCCTCGATGATCGCGGCGCTCCAGCCAGAGGAGGTCACCTCCCGCACGTTGCCATGGGTCAGCATCGTCCAGGAGCCGGAAGTCTCGGCGCTCACGCTCTCCAGCCCGGTCCACGACCGCAGATCGATCCTTTGGTTGTTGGTAAGGCCATAGTCCAGATAGTCCAGATGCAGCGCCTCGACATTGCGGACGCTGGCAACCGGCAGGACCGTCTCGCCGAACCGCATGTCATTGATCAGGCGCAGGGTGTCGTATCCTGCCCCGCCATCGATCTGGTCGCCGCTCTGGAATGTGCCACCCGCGCCGGTCGAGACCGTGCCGATGATCGTGCTGTTTGCATCCAGGGCCTTGATCACGTCGTCCCCGGCGGTGAGGATCAGCGCGCCGTCGCGGTTTGACATGTCGAGCGGGCTCTTGCCGTTGTAGACCTTGGCAAGATCGGCGGCCGCGACAGTCCCGGCTGCCGTCTTGAGCGCCAGAACGGCAGCGGCGGACTTGGCCTGAAACTCGGCCGAATTGGAAAAGCCGATCAGGATCTGGGTCATCGGCTGGCCCGTGGCCTTCCAGGCGGCGATCTCGGCCGCAGAGCCTGCACGGCCCAGCACGTTCTGGTACAGCGCGCCGAGCGAGACATCGCTGACGCTGTTGTCGCCGTAGCGGTTCTTCCACTCCTGCGAATTGACAAAGCCGGCCGCCACCTTCGAGAGGGCAGTGGCATCCGCGCGCAGGTCCTTCACCCAGCCGCTGATGCCGGTTGTGTCCGGCACGCGTCCGAAAGCCGCCTGATAGATGCGGATCACCTGATCGACATAGGTGACGGCTTCAGCGCTGCCGGCCAGTTCATCCCGGAAACTGTCGAAACTCCGCACACCTTTGTCGACGAGATGCGCGTAGGTGGTTGAGTAGTAAACTTCCGGCGTGCGCTGCAGAACGTTCTGGAACAGCTGGACAATCCGGTCTGCAGTCGTCATCGCCAAGGCACGCTTCCTTATGTTGTATCAATGGCGTGCAGACCGGGAGCGTTCGACTGGAGCAGACTCAAACCCTCGCGCCGCACGGCTCAGGAATTGTGCAGCGATACAATGACGGGTTTGGGTTGTGAAGGCCGGGGATTGTCATAATTCGCGATTTTTGCCAGACGCGAGCGGACTATGGGCGAACCCGGGTTACGCCCTGGGCCTGCGCTGTCGTTGCATTGAACTGAGCCAGGCAGTCGACAGGGCAGGGAAGGAGGATCGCTGTTCCGGCCAGGGCTCGTCGCAAGACGGTTTTCGAGGCCTCTCCGCCCCCTCTCCCTCGTGGGAAGTGTGACGTCCGGCACTTGCAAAAATCAACGGACATTGCCTCGGCCCGGTCAGGGGGCGTCCGTGCAGTCATCGGGATCCTCAAACGCGCCCGCGCGCACCAGGTCGGCAAAGCGGCGGCCGCGTGCCACCAGCTCGGCAAAGCGTCCGCGCTCGACGATGCGGCCCTGTTCGAGGAACAGGATCTGGTCGGCATCGCGGATCGTCGACAGGCGGTGGGCGATGATGAAGGTGGTGCGCCCGGCGCGCAGGTGATCCAGCGCCCGCTTCACCTTTGCTTCCGTCTCCGTATCGAGCGCGGAGGTGGCCTCGTCGAGGATCAGGATCGGCGCGTCCTTCAGGATGGCCCGGGCGATGGCCAGGCGCTGGCGCTCGCCGCCCGACAGGGCCTTGCCCTGTTCGCCGCAGCGGGCGTCAAATCCCTCCGGCCGGGACAGGATGAAGCCGGTCGCCTCGGCCATGTCGGCAGCCGCGCGAATGTCGGCATCGCTGGCTTCCGGCCGGCCGATGCGTATGTTCTCGGCGATGGAGCGGTCGAAGAGGCCGGCGTTCTGCGCCACCACGGCGATCTGGCGGCGCAGGCTGTCGAGGGTGACATCGCGGATATCGGTGCTGTCGATCAGCACCCGGCCCGTCGCCGGATCGCGCAGCCGCTGCAACAGGGCGAGCGTCGTGCTCTTGCCCGAACCCGTGGGGCCGACCAGCGCCACCGTCTCGCCGGGGCGGGCCTCGAAGCCGAGTTCGCTGAGCCCCGCCGTGCCATCGGCATAGCGGAAGGAGACGCCCTCGAACACCACATGGCCCTTCGGCACGGCAAGCGGCCGCGCGCCGGGCTTTTCCGGCAGGTCGCTGGCCGCATCCAGCACCTCGAAGAACTGCTGCATCGCCGGCGCATCCAGGAACAGGCGGGTGACGAAGGCGGTGATGTTGTCGAGCCGCCCGATCAGCAGCGTCGCAAAGCCGACGAAGGAGACGATCTCGCCAACGCTGACGTCGCCGCGTGCATGCAGCACGGTGCCGAGTGCGAACATGGCAACGATGGTCAGCGTCGAGGCGGCCCGGGTCAGGATCGAGGTCATCGCCCACCAGGTCAGCACCGGATTCTGCACCGAGAGCAGCCGTCCCATCAGCTCGCGCAGGGCCTGGGTTTCCTCCTGCAGCCGGGTGAAGCTCTGCACCAGCGTCACATTGGCCATGACATCGCCGACCCGGCCCGAGAGGGCAGCGTGATAGGCCGCCGCATCCGCCTGTCCGGCCTGGGTCTTGCGCATGACGAGGCCATTGAGAAGCACATAGACGGCCATCAGCGCCAGTAGCAGCGCCGCCATCGCGGCATTCATGGAAAAGGCGACGGGAAGCAGCACGACCAGCGACACCAGTGCCGTCACCTGCTCGCGGAAGGCCGACAGCCAGAGCCCGAACAGAGTGTCCGATCCCTTCAGCATGACGCCGATCAGCCGGCCGGACTGCGCTCCGCTGTGAAAGGTGCTGGGCAGACCGATGACATGCTCGAAATAGCGCCGCATGACGGCAAGCCGCCGGCGATGCGCCAGCCGGTCCGCCTGCAGCGCCACGAAAACCCCGGCGGCGACCGAGAGAAATCCGAACAGCGCCCATAGCCCGACAAGACTTGCTGCCGGTTCGCCTGTCGTCAGCGCATCGATGACCGCACCGAACAGCAGCGGCTCGGCAAACTGCACCAGCGCCAGCGCAGTCCCCGCCACCGCAATCAGCCCCGCCAGCCAGACCTCCGGCCAGAGCAGACCGAGCGCGCGCCAGTAGATGCGGAGAAAGGACATGGGAAGAGGTCTCGGCGTGTGATCGGGGGCAATTGGCGTCAATGCGAGATCACCTCTGCAAATTCACGCAGGGAGATCAAGAGGCATCCGGAGGGTCCGATGCGAGGTCTCCGATCGGCAATGGGTGCGGCATGATTGCAGGAGTGTCGTTTTTAAACTACAGTTTGATCGCGTTCCGTCTCAATGCTGTCATCCCGGACGAAAGCGAAGCGGAGATCCGGGACCGGAGAGCCGAGGTCTCTTCAGGGTTGCATCAACAAAAAATGGAGGCCTCGACTCTCCGGTCCCGGCTCGGCGCTACGCTTGGCCGGGATGACTCCGGTGAGGTCACGGTTGGCCATCGTGCGACGGTCGCTTTCAGACAGCAGTGCATCATGCTTATGCCGCGCCACGCTGGCAAAGCGACTGCTGGCAGACTGGAAAGAGGACAATGCCTGAAACGATCAGCTTGTTTGATCCTGCCGAACTGCTGACGTCCCGAGAGGCCGTTGCGGCTTTCATGTCC
Source organism: Pannonibacter sp. (assembly GCF_051860505.1). NCBI lineage: Bacteria > Pseudomonadati > Pseudomonadota > Alphaproteobacteria > Hyphomicrobiales > Stappiaceae > Pannonibacter > Pannonibacter sp. The sequence continues at coordinate 68,081 of NZ_JBHYDX010000008.1, forward strand.
GATGCGTTGGCGTCGGGTGATGCCGGGTACATCGCCCATGCCGTCGGCGTCGTCGCGCGCGCGAAAGGCATGAGCCAGATCGCAGAAGATGCAGGACTGTCGCGCGAACAGCTCTACCGCTCCTTCAGCCGCGAGGGCAATCCGACCTTGAAGACAACACTCGCGGTCCTGAAGGCCCTCGACATCGAACTCGTTGCAAGGCCAAAGGAGACCGAGCGGGTCAGATGACGGGCACGGTCACAACTGTTTACGTTTTAGGACAGACCGTGGCCTTGGCTTACGCAAAAGCACTTCACTTGTTGATGTTCGAGCGGGAGCAGAAACAGCGCCTCAGATAAGGAAGTGATTGACAATGCAATCTATGCGAATTGAACTAAGGGGGTGCGCGCTGTGATTTAAATGGGGGCTGGAATGAATTTCGAAGAAGCAATCAAGGACGTTGCCCGCAGGTCAAGACACAACGCTGAAATTGCGGAGACAGAAGAGGCGACGAAGATGGCAGTAATCGTGCCCTTCATTCGCGCTCTTGGATATGATGTTTTTGATCTTTCGCATGTCGTGCCCGAGTTTTGCGCTGATGTCGGAATAAAAAAGGGGGAAAAGGTCGACTACGCCCTCAAAATTGACGGCAAAGTTGCTGTCCTTGTTGAGGCGAAGCCATTTTCGACAAATCTTGGAAGTGTTCAGTATAGCCAGTTGTTTAGGTATTTTACTGTGACCGACGCACGACTGGCCATTCTTTCGAATGGGCGCGAAGTGTGGTTTTTCTCCGATATCGAAGAGAAGAACAAGATGGACAAAAGTCCTTTTTTTAAGTTCAACTTTGAGAACTATGACAAATTTCAGTTGGAAAGCCTTCAGAAATTCCACCGCGACTCGTTTGATTTGGACGCGGTATTGTCAACGGCGTCGGTTCTTCGATACTCCGACTTGGCGTCAGGCTATCTAAAGCGGCAGCTGCATGATCCAGACGAAAACTTCGTAAGATTCGTTGGCAAGGAAATATACGACGGAAGCCTTACCAAAGGAGTGGTTGAGCAGCTCAAGCCTTCTATCCGAGCCGCGCTCGAAAGCATTGTTCGGAGCGAAATATCTGAAAAACTCGGTGTCGCGTTTCAGCCGGCTGTTCGGCCGGAGGTGCAAGTAAATCAAGATAACGCGGACGTTTTGTCCGTTGCTCTAGAGGTTGTAACGACTGACGAGGAAGCACAAGCGTTCTTGATCGTTCGTGCAATATGCGCCGAAATCGCAGATGTGGATAGAATTTTCATTAGAGATACAAAAAGTTATTGTGGTGTGAACTTTGACGACAACAATCGAAAGCCAGTATGTCGATTCTGGTTCAACGCCAAAAGTGTCAAGTACATTGGCCTGTTTGACGAGGAAAGGCAGGAGACCAAGCATGAGATAGCGAGCGTGTCGCAGATTTATAAATTTGCTACACACATTCGGAAAACTGTCTCGGCCTATTTGTAGAAGCAAGCATTGCCTCTCGAAACTTCCGGAGCCCCCATGTCCACGATCCGTCCCCGTCCGACCGACAACGCCGTGTTCGGCAAGCACCTGACTGGCGGTGCGCATGAGCCGACCTATGGCGGCGTGTTGTCCTTCATGCGCCGGCGCTACAGCCGGGATCTGGCTGGCGTCGATGTGGCGATCCTGGGCGTGCCCTTTGATGCCTCGGTGTCCAATCGCCCGGGTGCGCGCTTCGGCCCGCAGGGCGTGCGCCGGGCATCGGCGATCTTCGACGGCGATCCGCAATATCCGTTCCACGCCGACCCGTTCGAGACGCTGGCGGTGGTCGACTATGGCGACTGTTCCTTCGACTACGGCCGCAACGGCGAGATCCCGGCCTGCATCGAGGCGCAGGCGCGCGAGATCCTGGAGCAGGGCGTGCATCTCTTCTCCATCGGCGGCGACCATTTCGTCACCTTGCCGCTCCTGCGCGCCCATGTCGCCCAGCACGGGCCCCTGGCGCTGGTGCAGTTCGACGCGCATCAGGACACCTGGCCAGATGACGGCGGGCGTATCGACCATGGCACGATCACGGGCCGCGCGGTGCGCGAGGGGCTGATCGATCCGGAACGCTCAATCCAGATCGGCATCCGCACCCACGCGCCGGAGACCTGCGGCCTTGAAATCCTTTACGGCGAGGACGTGGAACTGCTCGGCGTCAACGCGGTGGTTGACCTGATCAAGGAACGGGTGGGCGATGCCAAGGCCTATATGACCTTCGACATCGACTGCCTCGACCCGGCCTTCGCGCCGGGCACGGGCACGCCGGTCGCCGGCGGGCTCACGTCGCGCGAGGCGCTGATGATCCTGCGCCGCCTCGGCGATCTCAATTTCGTCGGCGGAGATGTGGTGGAAGTGGCTCCGGCCTATGACCACGCCGACATCACCTCCATCGCGGGGGCAACCGTGGCGCAGCATTATCTTGGTCTGCTTGCTGAAAGGCGGACGCAAGCGTGATGGAATGACCGAACAAAGCCGGACGGGGCGGCAGGATGTGACGCGCCGTTCGGACGTCCTGCTCTGACGCAAGGGCATGGACGCCACTTCGGCCAAAAGGCCTGGCCCGCGCTCAGGCGGCCTGGCCCGGCTTGCGGGTGCCTTCGATGTTGTCGTTGAAAGCCGGGCGGCGCCAGGCGCGATAGAGCGCGTCGGCATCCTGCATCCGGTCATAGAGCCGGCTCGCCAGCACCAGATAAGCGACCTGGGCGATCAGCGCCGTGCAAAGGCCCGCGATCATCATGTCCAGGCTGCCGGACACGGCCGCGATCAATGCAAGCGCGGCGCCGGCGAAGGTTGCCATCAGCAGCAAGGCGGCGCGGCGCGTTGTGCTGCCCGGCACGGGCACGATCATGCGGTTGAGGAACATCCTCTCGCCCAGCAACGCCCGCACATGCCAGGGGAGCCGACTGTTCTGCGTATGGCCCGTTGCCACCACGGCAGCGGGACGCAAGGGCGACAGGCGCGGCAAGCGCGTGGCGGCAAATCCGAGTGCCGCCGTGGCCGCCAGGGCCGCCGGCCAGCCATAAAGGCCATGCAGCCACAACGCCACCGGGATCAGGGGCAAGAGGGCAAGGCGAATGGCCAGCGTCAGGCGTCCGGGTGGCCGCCGCCACATGCGCGCCGCCATCGCGTACCAGCGGATCTGCCGGGCCGGCATCACGGCCGGGCGCGGGGGGCTCGGCTGGGTCTTTGCCGGATGGGTGTTTGCGGTGCTTGCCATGGGTCACGGCACGCCTTGCGGCGGTCTCTCCTGGGGTCGGAGCGGCACAGGAGCCGCCCGGGACCGGATACGCTGTAAGATATCTCGGCAAGGACCAGGCCGGTGGCAGACCGTGCGCGATGCCGGTCCGAGGGCTCCACTGGCCTGTCCCCCGGGACCTGGCCAAAACGGCCAAGTGGACTGGGAGACAAGCCGATGCATGGATCTTGCTATACCCGCATCTTAACGTAAGAACCCGGCGCGTCGCCAAGAATCTTTACCCGGTTGGCCCCCGGCTTGCGCGCTTTCACCTCGGCCCCGTCCTTGTCGCGGATCCAGGCATCCCAATGCGGCCACCAGGAGCCGGGATGTTCGCTCGCCCCGGCGATCCAGTCCTCCAGATTGCCCTCCGGCTTGCCGCCGGTCCAGTACTGGTACTTGCCGCGCGACGGCGGATTGACCACGCCGGCGATGTGGCCGGAGCCGGACAGGATGAAGTCGACCGGTCCGCCAAAGGCCGAGGACCCGAGGAACACAGACCGGGGCGGGGCGATGTGGTCCTCGCGGGCCGACAGGTTGTAGATCGGGATCGTAACCTTCTTCAGGTCCAGCTTTTCGCCGGCGACCACCATCTCGCCCTTGGCAAGCCGGTTCTCCAGATAGCAGTTGCGCAGGTAGAACGAGTGATTGGCCGCCGGCATGCGGGTGGAATCGGAGTTCCAGTAGAGAAGGTCGAACGGGAAAGGTTCCTTGCCGCGAATGTAGTTGTTGACGACATAGGGCCAGATCAGGTCGTTCGAGCGCAGCATGTTGAAGGCCGACGCCATTTTCGAGCCGTCGAGATAGCCGCGTTCGGCCATCTTGCGCTCGATCAGCGAGATCTGCTCCTCGTCGACGAACACCTTGAGATCGCCGGCATGGGTGAAATCCACCTGGGTGGTGAAGAAGGTGGCAGAGCCGATGCGCTCGTCGCCGGTCGCCGCCATATAGGCAAGCGTCACGGCCAGCAGGGTTCCGCCGACGCAGTAGCCGATGGCATTGACCTTGTCTTCCTTGGTGGCGCGCTTGATCACATCCAGCGAATGGAGAATGCCTTCGCGCATGTAGTGCTCGAAGTTCTTCTGCGCCTGGCGTTCATCCGGGTTGACCCAGGAAATCACGAAGACAGTGTGCCCCTGGTCGACAGCCCATTTGATGTAGGACTTCTCCGGCGTCAGGTCGAGGATGTAGAACTTGTTGATCCAGGGCGGCACGATCAGCAGCGGCCGCTTCAGCACCTTTTCGGTGGTCGGCGTATACTGGATCAACTGGCAGACGTCGTTCTCGGCGATCACCTTGCCCGGGGTCAGGGCGAGGTTCTTGCCAACTTCGAACTTGCTGGCGTCGGTCTGGCGGATCTTGATCTCGCCGTGGCCGGCCTTGATGTCCTCGACCAGAAACTGCATGCCGCGAACGAGGTTCTCGCCGTTGTTCTCCAGCGTCTCGCGCAAGAGGGCCGGGTTGGTCAGGACAAAGTTCGACGGCGACAGGGCATTGGCGATCTGCTTGACGTAGAAATCGGCCTTATGCCGTGTGTGCTCGTCCAGCCCGTTGGCCTCGGCGACCATGTCATTGGCCCAGTTCGAGGTGATCAGGTAGAACTGCTTCAGGAAGTCGAAGAACTGGTTTTCCTGCCAGTCCGGATCCTCGAAGCGCTTGTCGCGCGGCGGGGCGGCAATGGCCGGTTCGGCCGGTTCGCCCATCATTCGCTTGAGGGACGAGTTCCAGAGATTGATATAGCCGGACCACAGGCGGCCCTGCGCTTCGACCGCTCGGCTCGGATCGGACGTCCAGTACTCACCCACCTGCGCCAGCGTCTTGATGATCGAGGTCAGTTCCTCGGCGCCGTCGGCTTTCACCTCGCCCTTTTCGCGCGGTTCGAGATAGGCGGCCAGTGCCTTGCCGCCTTGTTCGAGCACCTTGGCAAGGTTCTGCGCAAAGGCTTCCGGATTGTTGACGATGTACTGGACCAAAGGACTCTGGCGATCATCGGCCATCTTCGGTGTTCCCTCCCGCACGTTTTTTGCTTCTGGCACCGTTGTGACCCGGCTGCTCATCAAATTTATGACACAGGTTTCCGCCGCGTCGAATGCCCAATTCTCAGGTACCAGCCCTGCAAAGGGTTGAGCTTGCGAATCTCCCCCGTCCGTGTCACCCAGCCTGCCTGCTTTGAGTTCGGGCTGTCATGCAGCTAAGATAGGCAGAACCGGCGGGGGCGTTTGGCTTTGGAGATATGGTGGTGAGACACATTTCTGCTCCGGTCCGGCCTGCGGTCGCCAGGCGGCTATCTGTGGGGGCCCGGGTTCTGGGGCTGGCCATGCTTGCAGCCGGCTGTGCCATGGAGCCGGACACATCGCTGATCGAGGCCGTTTCCAATCCGCGGCGGGCACCCGCGGCGCCGAGCCTGCCAGCCTATCCCGTGGCTGTTGCGCACCCGTCAGCAGCGGACGTGAACACCGCCATGCCCGGCGACCCGGCCCAGCCGGCGGTCTCTGCCGTTCTGGATGAGGCGGAGCGCGAGCGCACGATTGCAGAAATGAGCGCCATGGCCGGTCGTGGCCAGGTGCGCAGGCCACTCAGTTCCCCCGGTGAACTGCGACGTCTCCAGAATGGGCACGGCGCGGCAGCGCTGGCCGATATCGAGGGCCGTTAGTCGGGTAAAAATACCCGCGCGGCCCTTGCAAAGGCGCGTGCGGAAAGAAGGGCTTGCTGCTACAAGGGCGCCAGTCCCGGCCCTGTGCGCTGACCGGGGCTGAAAGACGTCAGCAAAGCCGCACAACGCCGCAGAGGATCACGAGGCCCGCGCCATGGAAGAGTTTCACAAGACCCGCAGACTGCCCCCTTACGTGTTCGAACAGGTGAACAAGCTGAAGGCAGCGGCGCGGGCGCAGGGCGCGGATATCATCGACCTCGGCATGGGCAACCCGGATCTGCCGACGCCGCCGCATATCGTTGAGAAGCTGACGGAAGTCGTGACCGACCCGCGCACGCACCGTTATTCCGCCTCCAAGGGCATCACCGGCCTGCGCAAGGCCCAGGCTGCCTACTACGAGCGCCGGTTCGGCGTGAAGCTGAATCCGAACACCCAGGTCATCGCGACCCTCGGGTCCAAGGAAGGCTTTGCCAACATGGCCCAGGCGATCACCGCCCCGGGCGACGTGGTGCTGAGCCCGAACCCGAGCTATCCGATCCACACCTTCGGCTTCCTGATGGCGGGCGCCGCGATCCGCTCGATCCCGGCCAAGCCGGGTCCGGAAGTGTTCCATGCGCTGGAGCGCGCCGTGATCCATTCGGTGCCCAAGCCGATCGCCGTGATCATGTGCTACCCGGCCAACCCGACAGCCTATGTCGCCGACCTCGACTTCTACAAGGATGTGGTTGCCTTCGCCCGCAAGCATGACATCTTCATCCTGTCGGATCTGGCCTATTCCGAAATCTATTTCGGCGACACCCCGCCGCCGTCCATGCTGCAGGTTCCCGGCGCCATCGAGGTGACGGCGGAGTTCACCTCCCTGTCCAAGACCTTCTCGATGCCGGGCTGGCGCGTGGGCTTCGCCGTCGGCAACGAGCGCCTGATCGCCGCGCTTGCCCGCGTCAAGTCCTACCTGGACTACGGCGCTTTCACGCCGATCCAGGTGGCCGCCACCGCTGCCCTCAACGGCCCGGAGGACTGCATCGCCGAAATGCGCGCCACCTACAAGCGCCGCCGGGATGTGCTGGTCGAGAGCTTCGGCCGCGCCGGCTGGGAGATCCCGGCCCCGGAAGCCAGCATGTTCGCCTGGGTGCCGATCCCGGAGAAGTTCAAGGCGCTGGGCAGCCTCGAATTCTCCAAGCTGCTGCTGGAGAAGGCCGACATTGCCGTGTCTCCGGGCATTGGTTTTGGCGAGTACGGCGATGAATATGTCCGCATCGGCCTGGTGGAGAACGAGAAGCGCCTGCGTCAGGCCGCGCGCAATCTTCGCCGCTTCCTTGAAACGGCAGACGAAACGTTGCACAACGTCGTCCCGATCAGCGTCTCGCGCTGACGATTGAGACTGTTTGGCAAAAGAGCCAGCCTCTTCTGCCAAACGCTCAGGCCCGCGCGGCACCTGAACGTCCCTCCGGAATTCGTCCGGAAAGGACAATTGACAACGGGAACTCGGATCGCATGGCTTCTGCATTGAGACTTGGTGTTGCGGGACTGGGTACGGTCGGCGCTTCACTTGTCCGCCTTCTGTCGAAAAACGGCGCGGCACTTGCCCGCAAGTGCGGCCGGCCGGTCGTGCTCACCGCAGTCAGTGCCCGTGACCGAACTCGTGACCGCGGCGTCGATTTGTCCAGTTACACCTGGTTTGATGATCCGGTGGATCTCGCCGGCTCATCCGAGATCGACGTTTTCGTGGAACTGATTGGCGGAGCCTCCGGCTCTGCTGAAGCCTCGGTGCGCGCCGCCATCGCAGCCGGCAAGCATGTGGTCACCGCCAACAAGGCGCTGCTCGCCAAGCATGGTGTGGAACTTGCCGCACTGGCTGAAGCATCCGGTGTCAGCCTCAACTACGAGGCGGCGGTCGCCGGCGGCATTCCGATCGTCAAGACCTTGCGCGAGGCGATGGCCGGCAACTCGGTCGCCCGCGTCTATGGCATCCTCAACGGCACCTGCAACTACATCCTGACCCGGATGGAGCGCGAGGGCCTGTCCTTCGCCGAGTGCCTTGCCGATGCACAGCGCCTGGGCTACGCCGAGGCCGATCCGACCTTCGACATCGAGGGCAACGACACGGCGCACAAGCTGGCGCTGCTGACGAGCCTCGCCTTCGGCTGCAAGATTGCTGCCGACGATATCTATCTCGAGGGCATCACCTCGATCACCACCGCCGATATCCGCGCGGCCGATGAACTCGGCTATCGCATCAAGCTCCTGGGCGTTGCCCAGAAGACCGACAGCGGCATCGAGCAACGTGTGCATCCGACCATGGTGCCGAAAACTTCTGCCATTGCCCGCATTGATGGCGTGCTCAATGCCGTTGCCGTCGACGGCGACTTTGTCGGGGAAATCGTGCTCGTCGGCCCCGGTGCCGGCGGCGACGCGACGGCCTCGTCGGTGGCCTCGGACATTGCCGACATTGCCCGCGGCGACATTGCACCGATGCTGGGAGCGCCAAGCGGCGAACTCACCGACTACACCCGCGCCGGCATGCGCCGTCATGAAGGCGGCTACTACATCCGCCTGTCGGTCTTTGATCGTCCGGGTGCCTTTGCCACCATCGCCAAGGCGATGGCGGACGCCAATATCTCGCTGGAGTCCATCGTGCAGCGCCGGGCAGACGCCCCGGGCCTTGCCGACCGGGCCCCGGGCGAGGGCAGCGAACCGCAACCTGTCATTCTCATCACCTATGAGACGACCGAGACGGCAGTCAAGCAAGCGCTGGAAGCAATTGTTGCCAAGGGCGTTGTGGCGGATGCGCCGCAGATGATCCGGATTGAGAAACTGGCCTGAACGTATCCCTGACGGGATCACCCTGCTTGAGGATTTGGGGGACATCGATGTCGAAAAAGGAAGCCGCACCGGCCCACAGCGCTCTGGATCGTATCCTGACGCTGGAACTTGCCCGTGTCACCGAACGCGCAGCTGTTTCGGCTGCGCGCCTGCGGGGCCACGGCGATGAAATGGCTGCCGACCAGGCTGCCGTGGATGCCATGCGCCGCGAACTGAACAACCTGCCGATCGATGGCACGGTGGTGATCGGCGAAGGCGAGCGCGATGAAGCCCCGATGCTCTACATCGGTGAAAACGTCGGCACCAAGCAGGGCCCGCGCGTCGACATTGCCCTTGATCCGCTCGAAGGCACGACGATCTGCGCCAAGAACCTGCCAAATTCGCTGGCGGTCATTGCCATGGCGCCGGAAGGTGGCCTCCTGAACGCGCCGGACAGTTACATGGAAAAGATCGCCATCGGACCGGGCTATCCGGCTGGCACGATTGATCTGGACCTGCCGATTGCGGAAAATCTTGCGGCCGTGGCCAAGGCCAAGGGCGTCAAGGTGCATGAGGTGACCGCCTGCGTGCTTGACCGTCCGCGCCATGCCCGCCTGATCGAGGAAATCCGTGCCACTGGCGCCGCGATCCGTCTCATCGGCGATGGTGATGTCGCCGGCATCATTCACGTGACGGACCCGGATGAAACCGGCATCGACATTTATGCCGGCATCGGCGGTGCGCCGGAAGGCGTGCTGGCAGCCGCTGCCCTGCGCTGCATCGGCGGCCAGATGCAGGGCCGTCTGGTCATCACCCGCGACGAGCAGGTCGAGCGAGCCCACCGCATGGGCATCTCGGACATCAAGCGCAAGTATCAGCTGGAAGAAATGGCCTGCGGCGACGTGCTGTTTGCCGCCACCGGCGTCACCGATGGCAACTTCCTGCAGGGTGTCCGCTTCGGCCGTCATCACATCACCACCCATACCGTGGTGATGCGCTCCTCGACCGGGACGGTGCGCTACATCAAGGCCCAGCATACCCAGATCGAGAAGTTTCACCTCGACTGAGCAGGTCCCGGATGACGGGCGGCCACATGGGCGCCCGTCATGAGGAGAGAAGAGAGTGAGCACGGCCATGTCGGTCGAAGACAGCGGGCGGCTCGTGCTTGGCGTCACCCGCTCTGCCAACGGACAGGTCTGGCGCGAGCGCCAGACCCGGGCACAGGGCCTGATTTCCATGGCAATGGCCCAGCGGCTCGGGCTGCCGGACGTGCTGGCCCGTGTCATGGCCGGGCGCGACGTCGGACTTGAGGACGCAGAAGGCTTTCTTGATCCGACCCTCAAGGCGCTGATGCCGGATCCGTCCGGGCTCGTTGACATGGACCGCGCCGTGGCCCGCATCGCCGACGCGGTCGAGGCTGGCGTCTCCATTGCCATCTTTGGCGACTATGACGTGGACGGGGCCACCTCGTCGGCTCTGCTCGCGCGGTATCTGCAGGCCCTCGGCCTCACTCCGGCCATCCATATCCCCGACCGCATCATCGAAGGCTACGGTCCGAACGGCCCGGCCATCGAGGCGCTGTACCAGGGCGGCGCCAGGCTGCTCGTGACCGTCGACTGCGGCAGCACGTCCTTCGAGGCCTTCGAGACTGCACAGCGGCTCGGCCTTGATGTGGTGGTTATCGACCACCACCAGTGCGGTGTCGAACTTCCCGCCGTTGCCGCCCTCGTCAATCCCAACCGTCAGGATGACCTGTCGGGGCAGGGGCATCTGGCCGCAGTCGGGGTGACGTTCCTCTTCCTCGTCGGCCTCAACCGCGAGCTGCGCCGCCGTGGCGCGTTCCTGACCCGGCAGGCTCCCGATCTGCTGGCTCTGCTCGATCTCGTCGCACTCGGCACCGTCTGCGATGTGGTGCCCCTGAAGGGGCTCAACCGCGCCTATGTCACCAAGGGACTGATCGCCATGCATGGCCGGGGCAATCCTGGTCTTGCTGCGCTCAGCGATGTTGCGCGGGTCGGCGGCAAGCCGGCCGCCTATCACCTCGGCTTTCTCATTGGCCCGCGCATCAACGCCGGCGGGCGCATCGGCGATGCAGCGCTTGGCGCGCGATTGCTGACAACGCGGGATGACACGGAAGCCCGTGCCATTGCCGAGCGGCTCAATGCGCTGAATGCCGAGCGCCAGGCCATGGAAGCGATCATGCTTGAAGAGGGGGATGCGCAGGCGGTGATCAAGATCGCCAACGACGACCCCGCCGTGCTGCTCACCGGCTCCGATGGCTGGCACCCTGGCATCGTCGGGCTGATTGCCTCCCGGCTGAAGGAAGCCCATCGCCGCCCCGCCTTTGCGATTGCCTATGACGAGACGGGCAAGGGCACCGGGTCCGGGCGCTCCATCGCCGGTGTCGATCTCGGACGGGCGGTGCGCAAGGCGGTCGAGGAGGGGCTGCTGGAAAAGGGGGGCGGCCATGCCATGGCGGCCGGCCTGACGGTGCGGCGCGAGCGCGAAGCGGAGCTGTCCGCTTTCTTCAACGACATGTTGAAGCAAGACGTGGAAGTGGCTGCATCGAATCGCGAAATGAAGATCGACGCTGCCCTGACGGCGGGCGGGGCGACGCTGGATCTGGTCAACGGCCTGGAGCGCGCCGGGCCCTATGGTGCCGGTCATCCGGAACCGGTCTTCGCCTTCCCTGCGCACCGGATTTCCTTTGCCGATGTGGTCGGCAACGGCCATGTCCGGGCAACCATCGCCGGTGCCGATGGACAAAGCCTGAAGGGCATTGCCTTCAAGGCGGCCGAGAAACCCTTCGGCGAAGCGCTGCTCGCTTCACGCGGCCGGCCGATGCATGTCGCCGGCGTCCTGTCGCTCGACACCTGGCAGGGCGCGGAACGTGTGCAACTGCGCATCCTCGATGTCGCCGACCCGCAGAAGAACCCCTTGTAAAGCCGACTGTTGACAAACCCTCTGTTGTCACCCCGGCTCGCGCTGCGCTTGGCCGGGGTGACTCTGAACGAGAACGGACAGTCCGGGCTTTGGACAGCAGGCCGCCCCTTGTAAGGTTTACCGCCGTTAACCATGTCGCAACATCCTGCCGCTAGTCTTGATCTTGTCGCTGAAGGAATCGGCGGGGGGAGATCATGGCTGCTCAGGACGGGTTGAAGGCAATCTTCACGGAACTCGACCGGTCGACGGACCGGGCGCTTGCCGGCCTCTACCGGGTTCGCGCCGATGCGCTGCTTGAACGCCCCGAAACACCATCCCCGATGATCCCGCTCATTGCCGAAGCCGGTCTTGTCTTTGGGCTTGTTGCCATGCTCGTCCAGCTTGGTCTTTCTGCCAGCAACTGACCCTTTCCCGCTTTCCCATTCGTCCCATCTTGGCCAAACTGCCGGCCTGTTGAAACGGACCGGGACACCCGTGTCCGAAGCCGGTATCTAGCAAGGTGTGTCATGGCCGAGTTTCCGATTGCCCTGTGTTCCCTGAACCTCGGGTTTGCTCCCCCTTCGCCCGAGGCCTATGTCACGGCGATCGACCAGCGCATGGCACGGGCAAAGGCCGATGGCGCGCGTCTCCTGATGCTGCCGGAATATTGCATCGAGGCCTGTCTTGCCTTCCGCCCGCAAGGGTTGGCGCCCACGGGCGAAATGGCCTTTCTGGCCGAGGTCGCCGTCGCCATTGAGCCGCAGCTTGCGGCCTTGGCCGTGCGCCACGGCCTCTCTCTTCTGGCCGGGTCGATGCCCTGGCCGCAGGACGGGGGAGGGCACACCAACCGCGCCATCTTCTTCACCCCCGATGGCTGCCGCCATGTTCACGACAAGCTGTCGCTGACCCCGTTCGAGAAAGCGCCGGAACCCTGGGTGCTGACGCCGGGCCGGAAGCTGACCGTGTTCGAGGTCGAGGGCGTGCGCATCGCCATGCTGATCTGTCTCGACGTGGAAATGCCGGCCCTGTCGTGCCTGCTCGCGAAAGAGCACCTCGACCTGCTGCTTGTTCCCTCCATGACCGGCATGCTCTCCGGCTATCATCGCGTCTATGATTGCGCCAAGGCGCGGGCCGTTGAGCTTCTGACCTCGGTCGCCCTGTGTGGCTGCACCGGGGTTGCGAGGGGTACGACACAAAACGACACCAACGTTTCCGGCGCCGCGCTTTATGTCCCATGCGAGGCTGAACTCGGTTACACAGGCACGGCGGTGAGCCTGACGCCCACCGGCGGCGAGAACGGCGAAGAGCCCTATGTGGTGGTTCATCCGCCGATTGACGCGGTTCGGCGCCTGCGCGCCGGTGCCGCCGAAGTCTGGCCGGGCGCCTGGAGCGCGCAAGGCGTCGAGATCTGCCGCCAATAGGCAGGATATTAATAAGCCGACTAAAGATTGTGTGCCGGTTGCTGCGCACAGTTGCCAATTCACAACTCATTTGAGGTTTCGGCGCTTGTTTAACGCAAAAGCCGGATTTCAGCCGTATTCTGTCTCTAGCTACCTTGACAGACGGTTCATATGAACGTTTTTCAAGTGTATCGATGCTCAAATGAGCGGGCGAGGTGCCGCGAGCATTTTCCTCTGTTTTGATCGGAAGCGTGTGCCATGACGGACGCCCCGCTTTCATATCCGGACCCGGTTGTGACGTCCCGATCACCGCTGCATCGCCTCTGGCAGGCTTTGCGCGAGATGTTCCTGCGTCCGGCCCGGCTGCAGATCGCGGCCCTGTGCTATCGCGTGCGCGATGGCCGCCGTGAAGTCCTGCTGGTCTCCTCGCGCGGCACGGGCCGCTGGATCCTGCCCAAGGGCTGGCCGCTGCTGGATCGTGCCTCCGAGCGCACGGCAGAAGTCGAAGCTTTCGAAGAGGCAGGCGTGATTGGCCGTGTCCGGCGCCACCCTTATGCCAGGATCCGCTCCACCAAGGGGCTCGACAGCGGCTTGCGCGTTCCCACCGATGTTCTGGTTTATCTTCTCAAAGCAGAAGCGCAGGCGGATGAATATCCGGAGCGGGGCGAACGGGAACTGCGCTGGCTTCCGGTCGAGGACGCCGCAAGCCTTGCCGACGAGGCCGAGGTGGCCAGGCTTCTGACCCGCATGTGCCGCGACGTCACGATCTGGTCGCAGACATAATCAATAACGGAAGCGGCGCATCAGGGCCCTTCAGATCCGGCCTTGAACCACTGTATCGGCGGACATGGTCGGGAGGCCAACAGGCAGCATCACGTGAAGACAGACCAGAAGTCGATCCTCGACAAGGATCTCGACAAGCTCGCCTATATCGAGGATGCCGCAGGCTACACGGGCAGAAAGCTCGTGGCGCCCGGCCTTGCCTTCCTGTTTCTGGTGTTTTGCGCCGTCATCGCCATAGCCTATGTACCGGCCTTGCCAGGCAGCATCCTGATCATCACCGCCGCCGCTGTCGGCGGCTACATGGCGATCAACATCGGCGCCAATGACGTGGCCAACAACGTCGGCCCGGCCGTCGGGGCGCGGGCGTTGAGCCTGCCAGCAGCCCTTATCATGGCAGCAGTTTGCGAAAGCGCCGGCGCGCTGATTGCTGGCGGCGATGTGATCAAGACCATTTCGGCGGGTATCATCACGCCACTCGACGCAGAAACCCCGGATGACTTCGCGCTGGTGATGCTGTCAGCGCTGCTGGCCGCCGGCCTCTGGCTGAATTTTGCCACCTGGATCGGAGCGCCGATCTCGACGACCCAGTCGGTGGTCGGTGGGGTCCTGGGCGGGGCCATTGCCGGTTTGGGGTTCGAGCCGGTGAACTGGTCAGTGGTCAGCTTCATCATGGCGGGCTGGCTTGCCTCGCCGTTGCTGAGCGCCTTACTTGCGGCATTGATCCTCGCTTTCATCCGCAGCAAGGTTGTCTATCAGTTCGACAAGATCGATGCAGCCCGGCGCTGGGTGCCGCGGCTGATCGGCGTGATGGCCGGCACATTCGCGACCTATCTGACCTACAAGGGCCTGTCCCGCGTCGTGGCGCTGGACCTTGGTCATGCGCTGCTGGCCGGCTTGATTGTCGGCGTTGCCGCCCATGCGCTGGTCCGGCCCGTGATTGCCCGCCAGGCTGTGGGGCTCGAAAATCGCAACCAGTCCGTCCGCCAGCTGTTTGCCTGGCCACTGATCGGCGCGGCGGCGCTCCTGTCCTTTGCCCATGGCGCCAATGATGTTGCCAATGCAGTCGGCCCGGTTGCCGCCATTGCCCATGCGCTTGGGGCTGGCGCGATCAGCGAGACGGTGCGCATTCCGGTCTGGGTGATGGCAATCGGGGCCGTGGGCATTTCGCTGGGCTTGATCCTGTTCGGCCCGCGTCTCATTCGCCTCGTTGGCCAGCAGATCACCAAGCTCAATCCGATGCGTGCCTATTGCATCGCGCTGGCTACGGGGGTCACCGTGATCCTCGCCTCGGCGCTCGGATTGCCGGTCAGCACAACACATGTGGCGGTCGGCGCCGTGTTCGGCGTCGGGTTCTTTCGCGAGTGGGAGACGCAGCGCGTTGGCTACCGGGCGGATGTCCCGTCGGGCAAGGCCGGGACAAAACTGCGCCCGATCCGCAGCCGCGAGGAGCAGAAGCGGCGCCTGCTGGTGCGCCGCTCCCATGTCATGACGATCCTGGCCGCCTGGATGGTGACGGTGCCAGCTGCGGCGCTGATTGCCGGACTGATGCACCTCATTCTCGACGCGATCTTCTGACGGCGTCAGGCTGCCGACAGTTCCCGGGCAGCATCCAGAAGATGCTCCAGCACATAGGGCTGGAAGCTGCGCCAGCACTCCAGCACGAACTGGTCCTCTGCCCTCCGCCACAGGATCACCTCCGCCTTGTGGCAGAGCGTGCGCGTGACCATGCCTATGGGGAAAGCCGACAGCGCCAGATCGATCGGCACGCCGGAGTTCATGAGCCAGGTCGCGCGCGGACCGCTCACCAGCACCGCATCCTGCCGGTGCGAGATGTCGGTGACGGATGCCGCCAGCCCGGCGACAGCGGCGTTGACGGCGGCCTCGAAGGCCTCCAACTCGGCCTCGGGTGCCAGCAGCAGCCACTCGTCGGGCCCAAGCCACAGGGCGGCCTTGCCTGCGCCAGTGGCCGCCGACAGCGGCGCCTGCGGCAAGGCAAAGCCCAGTGCGCCGGCAACCGCTGTCTGCGCTTCCGCGCGGCCACGGAACGACAGGCGGGCGAGGGGAGCCGTCTTCTGGATGCTAACCGCATCCTGGCGCAGCACCGGCGCAAGGCTTGCGGCGGGTGTGTAGAGCTCAGCCATTGAGACGGGTTCCTTCCGGGTCATACATAACGGGGTCGACGACCTTCACCGGGATCGCGCCGGCCGGCATCGGCACATTCAGCACTTCGCCGTGGCGGGCGCGGCCATCCTTGACGATGGCGAGCGCAATGGTCCGCCCGAGCGCCTCGCTCCAGTAGGCCGAGGTCACATGGCCCAGCGCCGGCATGCCCTTGGCGGGATTGGCTTCGGCGGTGATCTGCGCCCCTTCTTCCAGCATCTGCTTCGGGTCGACCGGCATGAGGCCGACGACCTGTTTGCGGCCCTTGGCGACGAGGTCCGGACGCGACAGCGAGCGCTTGCCGACGAAATCGAACTTCTTCTTGCCGATGGCCCAGTCAAGCCCGGCGTCGTCCGGGGTCACCGTGCCGTCGGTCTCCTGACCGATGATGATGTAGCCCTTCTCGGCGCGCAGCACGTGCATGGTCTCGGTGCCGTAGACACAGCCGCCGTGCTTGACGACTTCCGCGTTGATCAGTTCCCACACCTTGGCCCCATGGCGCGCCGGCACGTTCACTTCAAAGCCCAGTTCGCCCGTGAAGCTCACCCGGAACAGGCGGCAGGGCAGGCCGGCAAAGCGGCCCGAAGCGACGCTCATGTGCGGGAAGGCCTCGTTGGAGAGGTCAATGCCCTCGACAAAGGGCGCAATCACCTCGCGCGCCTTCGGGCCCTGCACCGCAATCACCGCATATTGCTCGGTGGTCGAGGTGATCCACACGTCGAGATCCGGCCATTCTGTCTGGAGGAAATCCTCCATCATGGCAAAGACCCGCGCCGCGCCGCCCGTGGTGGTGGTGACGTGGAACCGGTCTTCCGAGAGCCGCCCGACGACGCCGTCATCAATGATGTATCCGGCCTCGTTGAGCAGCACCGCATAGCGGCAGCGGCCGGGCTTCAGGCCTTTCCACGGGTTGGTGTAGAAGCGCTCGAGGAATTCGGCCGCGTCCTTGCCCACCACCTCGATCTTGCCGAGCGTCGAGGCATCGAACTGGCCGACCGCCTGCCGCGTCACGCGACATTCGCGCGCGACGGCCGCGTGCATGTCCTCGGACCCTTTCGGGAAATACCAGGTGCGCTTCCACTGGCCGACATCCTCGAAGACGCCGCCCTTGGCCACCACCCAGTCATGCGACGGCGTGCGCCGCACCGGGTCGAAGGCATCGCCGCGCGAGGAGCCGGCAAAGGTGCCGAAGGTCGTCGGCGAATAGGGCAGGCGGAAGGTGGTCAGACCCACCTGCGGCAGCGGTGCGCCCAGCGCGCCGGAGGCAATCGCCAGCGCGTTCATGTTGGACAGGCGGCCCTGGTCAGTCGCCATGCCGGTGGTCGTGTAGCGCTTGATGTGCTCGATCGACATCATGCCTTCGCGCACCGCCAGCTGCACGTCCTTGGCGGTGACGTCGTTCTGGTAGTCGACAAAGGCCTTCACCCGGCCGGCGTTGCGGTCATGCGGCAGCGCGCCAAGATAGCCGCCGGTCGAAGCCTCGCCACCGGTTGCCATCAGGCGGCCGCCCTTGCGCGTGGCACCGGTCGCGGCCTCTGCAGCCTGTTCGCCGGCGGCATAGCCGTCCTCCAGCACCGCCGCCAGGCCATTCACACCCCGGCAGCTTCCGGCGGAGCGCTCCCGCTGCACGCTGGCGCCAGGCAGGAACGCCTCGTGCTCGGCATTCCAAACGACCTTGCCGCGCGACTGCGAATAGAGGCTGACCGACGGCGTCCAGCCGGAGGACATCAGGATGGCATCGCAGGTCACATCACCCGCAGAGACCACGCTGCCGTCCTTGCGCAGCCGGCCGAGCATCGCCTTCGACACACGCAGCCGCCCGCTGGTGCCGGTGACGACGCAGGCCGCCTCGACACGAATGCCCCGGCGTGCGGCCGCCTCGCACAGATGCTCCGGCGGATTGGCGCGCATGTCGGCAATCGCCACCACCTCGACCCCGGCATCCGCCAGATCGAAGGCGGCGGCCCAGGCGCTGTTGCAGGCTGTGGTCACCAGCACCCGGTGCCCGACGGTCACCCCATAGCGGTTGAGATAGGTGCGGCCGGCGCTGGCCAGCAGGATGCCCGGCCGGTCGTTCTCCGGGAACACCATCGGCCGCTCATGCGCTCCCGCAGCAATGACCACTTCTTTCGCCCGCACCTGCCACATGCGCTCACGCGGCAGGCTCGCATCCGGCTCAGCCAGATGGTCAGTGACGCGTTCGGCCAGCGCGACGAAATTCTGCACGAAATAGCCAAACGCAGTGGTGCGCGGCAGCAGCGTCACGTTGTCCCGCTGAGCGAGCGTCGCCAGCGTGGCGGCGACCCAGTCGGCGGCCGGCAGGCCCTCAATGGTGGAGCCGGTTTCGCTGAGCAGCGAGCCGCCCATTTCCGCCTGCTCGTCGCACAGGATCACCCGCGCGCCCGTCTCGCTGGCCGAGAGCGCAGCCGCCAGACCCGCCGGACCGGAGCCGATCACCAGCACGTCGCAATGGGCATAGAGGTTGGCGTAATGATCCGGATCGGCCAGCTTCGGCGGCTTGCCGAGACCGGCAGCGGCGCGGATCACCGGCTCGTACACCTTGTCCCAGAACGCCTTCGGCCACATGAAGGTCTTGTAGTAGAAGCCGGCCGGGAACAATGGCGACAGCATATCGTTCACTGCCCCAACATCGAAGCCAAGCGAGGGGAAGCGGTTCTGGCTGATCGCCATTAGGCCTTCGTAAACCTCCACCTGTGTCGCGCGCAGGTTCGGGGTCTGGTCGCCGTGGCGGTAGATGCCGACAAGCGCGTTCGGCTCTTCCGATCCGGCCGTCAGGATGCCGCGCGGGCGGTGATACTTGAACGAGCGGCCAACGAGATGCACGCCGTTGGCAATCAGCGCGGAGGCGAGCGTGTCGCCCGGATGCGCCTGCATCACCTTGCCGTCGAACCTGAACTGAAGCGTCCGCGACCGGTCGATGCGGCCACCACGGGCAAGGCGAGCGCTCTGGGTTGATTTCTGGTTCTGGGCGCTCATCAGCGGGCGTCCTTTTCCTGGGAGGCGCTGGCAAGGGCGTCGAGGTCGGGCTTGGGTTCGCCGGCCTTGTAGGTGCAGACGAATTTGTCGCTGACCGTGTCGCGCACGGCGTTGAAGAAGCGACCGCAGCCATGGGCATGGCGCCAGCGTTCGGCATAAAGGCCACGCGTGTTGCTGCGCATGTAGAGGAACTCAGCCCATTCCTCGTCATTGAGCTGCGAGGGATCGGCGGGGCGGGCGATATGCGCCTCGCCGCCGTAGCGGAACTCGGTCTCGGGCCGTTCGACGCCGCAATAGGGACAGGAAATCAGCAGCATGACTTGATCGCATCTAACAGGTTGGAGCATGAGGTCTTCCGAAAACCGCTACACACTTTTCGGCCTCATGCTCTAGTGAGCCACGGCGGCCGCGGCCGCCTCATCGATCAGCCGTCCGGTGCGGAACCGGTCGAGCGAGAAGGGGGCATTGACCGGATGCGGGGCTCCGGTGGCGATGGTGTGGGCAAAGACATGGCCCGAGCCCGGCGTGGCCTTGAAGCCACCCGTGCCCCAGCCGCAGTTGAGATAAAGCCCCGGCACCGGTGTCAGCCCGATGATCGGCGAGCGGTCGGGCGTGTTGTCGACGATGCCGCCCCAGTTGCGCAGCATGCGCATGCGGCGGAACATCGGGAACAGCTCGCAGATGGCATCAAGCGTGTGCGTGGTAATGTGCAAGCCACCCGCCTGGGAATAGGACACGAACTGGTCCGTGCCCGCGCCGATCACCAGCTCGCCCTTGTCCGACTGGGAGATATAGGCGTGGATCGTGTTCGACATGACCACGCAAGGAAAGGCCGGCTTCACCGGCTCCGACACCAGCGCCTGCAGCGGATTGGATTCAAGCGGCAGCTTCAACCCAGCCATCGCCATGACGACGGAGGTGTTGCCGGCGGCGACACAGCCGATCTTCTTCGCACCGATGAAGCCGCGTGTGGTTTCAACACCGGTCACCTCGCCCGTCGGGGCCCGGCGGATGCCGGTGACGGCGCAGTTTTGAATGATATCAACCCCAAGTGCATCCGCCCCGCGCGCGTAGCCCCAGGCGACCGCGTCATGCCGCGCCGTTCCGCCGACGCGCTGCAGCGCCGCGCCCATCACCGGATAGCGGATGTTCCTGTCGATGTTGAGCGGCGGGCAGAATTCCTTGGCTTCCTCGGCGCTCAGCCACTCGTTGGTGACACCGGCCAGCCGGTTGGCATGGATGTGGCGCTTGAACACCTGAATGTCATGCACCGTATGCGCCAGCATCATCACGCCGCGCTGCGAATACATGACGTTGTAGTTCAGGTCCTGCGACAGCCCGTCCCAGAGATCGAGCGCGTGCTGGTAGAGCCTCGCGCTTTCCTCCCAGAGATAGTTGGAGCGCACGATGGTGGTGTTGCGGCCCGTGTTGCCGCCGCCGAGCCAGCCCTTGTCGAGCACGGCGACATTGGTGATGCCATGCACCTTGGCGAGATAATAGGCGGTGGCAAGGCCATGGCCGCCCGCACCGATGATGATCACATCATAGGCCGGCTTCGGCTGGGGCGAACGCCACTGCCGGCCCCAGTTCTTGTGGGCGCTGAAGGCGTTTTTCGCCACTTCGAGGAAGGAATAGCGCGTCATGGCCGCCGCTTTTGCCCCTGGTCTGATGCCGTGAATGGATCCTGCCAGCTCTCCAGCACCGGGTGCGGCCGCTGACAGGGCAGGGTGCCATCATCGCCAACCCTGCCGTCAAGGGGGCTTCCTGATCGGTCAACCGATGGTCTGAATCCGACATGCTGCGTCGCAGAAGAAGAAAGTGTCGCCGATGCCAGCCGCTGGTTCCACGCTGCCACTTCAACGCTTTCGTCATGCCATGGCCCGACCATGGCATCCATGCCGTGCCCTCTCCACCCAGGCAGCGCCTGCGTGGCTCGCCCCCCCACCCCCGCCGCATGGTCCGCACCGCCACGGCATGGATGCCATGATCAAGTCATGGCATGACGAAGGAGAGGCGAGGGCCAGCGGCCCATCCCCACGACCGTTCCTCACCGCTTTCGTCATGCCATGGCTCGTCCATGGCATCCATGCCGTGCCCTCTCCACCCGGGGAGCGTCTGCGTGGCTCGCCCCGCCACCCCCGCCGCATGGTCCGCACCGCCACGGCATGGATGCCATGATCAAGTCATGGCATGACGAAGGAGAGGGGAGGTCCGGCGGCCCAAGACGGACAGGGCTTGAAAACACCGCTGCCATCATGTTAGTTAGACAAACTAACAAAAGGTTATATCATGGATCTCGAGGAAAGCCTGCGCTGCCTGCAGTGGCACATGTGGTTCCGCTGGCGCGAGGAATCGCGCCGCAGCGGCTCGATGGACCTCACGCCGAACGAGCTGGATTATCTCTATGCGCTGCTGGGCGCCGGCCGCCCGCTCCGTCTGGGCGAGCTGGCTCAGCGCCTGCAGGTAACGCCCGCCTCGGCCAGCGCCATGGTGCGCAAGCTGGAAGTGCGCGGCTACATCAGCCGCAGTGCGAGCGGCGAGGATGCCCGTTCGGTGCTTCTTGTGCTAACGCCGAAATGTCAGGCGCTGGAGGCGGAGGAACAGACGATCTACGCCGACACCGCGTCCCGCCTTGCCGCCATGCTCGAGCCGCAAGAGCTTTCCGAACTCTCCCGCCTTCTCGCCAAGGCGCGGGGCAATCTGACGACCGATTTTTGAGAAGCTCCATGGACAGCACGCGCATTCCCCGGACCTTCCTGATCTACACGCTGCCGGCAGTGGCGGCGCTGGTGGTTCAGGCGCTGAACATGATGATCGATGGCATCTTCATCGGTCATGTGATGGGCACGCCGGGTCTTTCAGGCATTTACATGGCCTGGCCGCTTGTCGGCGTGGTGCTGGCGGTTGGCACCATGATCGGGATTGGCGGCGGGGCGCTGCTCTCCATGGCCAATGGCGCGGGCCGCGTGGCGCTCGCCCGGCGCTATCTCGGCCTGTCGCTTCTGCTTGTGGTCATCCTCGGCCTCGTCGGCGGCGTGTTCCTGATCCTGTGCCGCGAGGCTTTCCTGTCGTTCCAGGGCGCCCCGGACGAGGTGGTCCGCCATGGCATGGATTACCTGTTCGTGCGCGGCCTTGGCGGCATCTCGGTCATGGGCGCCGCTGTCCTGCCGCTCCTGGTGCGCAACACCGGCGCACCGGTCCGCGCCACGCTGGCCATGTTCGCCGGCGTGCTGGTCAATCTGGTGCTCGACTATGTCTTTATCGTCGAGTTCGGCTGGGGCCTGTCGGGGGCGGCTGCGGCAACGGTCGCTGGCGAAGCGGTGTCGGACATCGCCTGCCTGTGGTTCCTGTTCGGCCGTCCGATGGCGCTCCGGCCGCGGCTCTCTGATTTCCGCATCCGGCTGGGGCGGATTGCCCAAATCCTGGTCACCGGGTTCACCAGCATGATCATGTATCTCTACATGAGTGTCGTCATCATGCTGCATAATTACCTGTTCATGCGCTTCGGCTCGGAAGTGCAGGTCGCCGCCTTCGCCATCACCGACTACTACATGGCCTTCTACTACCTGCTGGGCGAGGGCATCTGCGGTGGCATGCAACCGCTGGTGAGCTATTTCCATGGCGCGGGGGAGCGGAAGGCGGTCCTTGGAACCTTGCGCCTTGCCATGATCTCGATTTTCGGGCTTGGCTGCGCGCTTGTGGCCGCGCTGCTGATCGTACCGGAGGTGTTCGTCGCCCTGTTCACCACCGGGGATCCGGTGCTGTCGGCGGCGGCAGAACATGGCATTCGCCTGCATCTCTTCACGATGATGCTGGAAGGCCTCATCATCATCGTCGCGACCTACTTCCAGGCCATCGGCGACGCGCGCCGGGCGTTGATGATCGCGGCGGCCAACATGCTGGTGCAACTGCCCTTCCTCGCCATCCTGCCCCGCTTCCTCGGCACCGATGGCATCTGGCTGGCGATCCCGGCAGCAAACCTGTTTCTCGCCCCGATCGTGCTGGTCATGCTGGCGCTGCATCTGCACCGGCAGGACCGGCTGGTGGCGGCGCCAGCCTGATACCGGCCTGACATCTGCCTGATACCGGCCTGACACCGGCAAGCCTTTGAAATCATCCCCAGCCTGTCGCATTTCGCGGCAGGTTGGGCGCCTGCCCGACAGCACGGGCTGGCCCTGCCGGGCATGGTTCGGCTATGGTGCCGCCAAACTTCCCCACCTATTCCATTTAAAGAGGATCGACCCCATGGACGTTCGCGCCGCCGTTGCCGTTGCCGCAGGCAAGCCGCTGGAAGTCACCACTGTGCAGCTGGAGGGCCCGCGCGCCTTCGAGGTGCTGGTCGAGGTCAAGGCCACCGGCATCTGCCACACGGACGACTTCACCCTGTCTGGCGCCGATCCGGAAGGCATCTTCCCCGCGATCCTCGGCCATGAGGGCGCTGGCGTTGTCGTCGAAGTCGGCAAGGGCGTCACCAGCCTGAAGCCGGGCGATCACGTCATCCCGCTCTATACGCCCGAATGCCGCGAATGCCCGTCCTGCCTGTCGCGCAAGACTAACCTGTGCACGGCGATCCGTTCGACCCAGGGCCAGGGCGTGATGCCGGACGGCACCTCGCGCTTCTCCATCAACGGCGAGAAGGTGCACCACTACATGGGCTGCTCGACCTTCGCCAACTACACCGTCCTGCCGGAGATCGCGCTGGCCAAGGTCAACCCGGCCGCCGCCTTCGACAAGATCTGCTACATCGGCTGCGGCGTCACCACCGGCATCGGCGCGGTGATCAATACGGCCAAGGTGGAGATGGGTGCGACCGCCATCGTCTTCGGCCTCGGCGGCATCGGCCTCAACGTGATCCAGGGCCTGCGCCTGGCCGGCGCCGACATGATCATCGGCGTCGACCTCAACAACGACAAGAAGCCCTGGGGCGAGCGCTTCGGCATGACGCATTTCGTCAACCCGCTGGAAGTGGGCGAGGATCTGGTGCCCTATCTCGTCAACCTGACCAAGCGCGGCGCGGACCAGATCGGCGGCGCGGACTACACCTTCGACTGCACCGGCAACACCAAGGTGATGCGCCAGGCGCTGGAAGCCTCGCATCGCGGCTGGGGCAAGTCGGTGGTGATCGGCGTTGCCGGCGCCGGCCAGGAAATCTCCACCCGTCCGTTCCAACTCGTCACCGGCCGCACCTGGATGGGCACGGCCTTCGGCGGCGCGCGCGGGCGCACCGACGTGCCGAAGATCGTCGACTGGTATCTCGATGGCAAGATCGAGATCGACCCGATGATCACCCATGTCATGCCGCTCGAGGACATCAACAAGGGCTTCGAGCTGATGCATTCGGGCGAATCGATCCGCTCGGTCGTCGTTTACTGAGGTCGCACGTGATGAAGACCGTTTCCGAAAGCCGCTGCTTTGGCGGCGTGCAGGGTGTTTACAGCCATAACAGCGCGGCCTGCGGCGTGCCGATGACCTTCGCGGTCTATATGCCGCCGCAGGCGAGCCAGGGGTCGGTGCCGTGCCTGTGGTATCTCTCGGGCCTCACCTGTACGCATGAGAACGCCATGACCAAAGCCGGGCTGCAGGCCCATGCGGCGGAGTTCGGCCTGGCGCTGGTGTTTCCCGACACCAGCCCGCGCGGCGAGGGCGTCGCCAATGACGCCGCCTATGACCTTGGCCAGGGCGCCGGCTTTTATGTCGACGCCACCGAGGCGCCCTGGGCACCGCATTTCCGGATGGAAGACTATGTCGTGCGCGAATTGCGCCAGCTGGTGCAGGCGCAGTTTCCGGTCACCGACCGGCACGGCATCACCGGTCACTCCATGGGCGGCCACGGCGCGCTGACCCTGGCCATGCGTCACCCGGAGCTGTACCGGACGCTGTCCGCCTTTGCGCCGATCGCCCACCCGACCGCATCGACCTGGGGCCGCAAGCAACTTGCCGCCTATCTCGGCCCCGACGAGACGCTCTGGCAGGAGCATGACGCCGCCCTGTTGCTAGCGTCCAGAGGCTGGAAGAGGGAGATGCTGATCGATCAGGGGCTTGGAGACCAGTTCCTCGACCTTCTGAAGCCCGAGGCACTGGCCACGGCGCTCGCCACCACCCGTACGCCGGGCACCTTGCGGCTACAGGCCGGCTACGACCACTCCTACAACTTCGTCGCCACCTTCGCCCGCGATCATGTCGCCTGGCACGCCGCGCGGCTGAAGGATTGAGACGGGGGGAAGGACAGAAGGGGGGCGGAGCCAATGCCCCCTCTCCGAGTCACCCCGGCCAAGCGCAGCGCCGAGCCGGGGCCCACTCGTTTCCAGAGCAGTCCCCATCGCACGCCGTTGCCACTGCTGACTTTGCAGCCCCGCGAGCCTCTCTGGCCCTCTGCAAACGAGTGGGCCCCGGGTCTCCGCTTCGCTCTCGCCCGGGGTGACGCCCGAGTGTGTGGCTGCTGTCCCCGTACCCGGCAAGGCAACAGCCCCTGACCACCCGAAACCCGATCGAAAGCACAAAAAACCACAGAAAAACAAAGTCTTGCCGCTCGCGTTTCGGGTCGAGGTGGCAGGCGCCGACGCATAGGGTCCGCCGGTATTCCCAACCGGAGACCGGACACATGCAACTCACCGACAAGGTCATCATCCTCACTGGCGCCAGCAGCGGCATTGGCGCGGCAGCCGCGCGGCTCTTTGCGGCACGCGGGGCAAAACTTGTCCTCGGCGCGCGGCGCGGCGACCGGCTGGAGGCGCTCGCCGCCGAGATCAAGGCCGCCGGCGGACAGGCGGTCAGCGTGGCCGGAGACGTCGCCGACGACGCCCATGCCGAGGCGCTGGTGGCGGCAGCGCTTGCCACCTATGGCCGTCTCGACGGGGCCTTCAACAACGCCGGCATGGTCGGCGACATGGGTCCGCTGCCACAGATGGAACCGGGCAACTGGCACCGGGTGCTGGCGGTTAATCTCACCAGCGCTTTCCATCTCGCCCGCCACCAGATCCCGGCCATGCTGGCCAATGGCGGCAAGGGTGCGATTGTCTTCACCTCCACTTTTGTCGGGCACGGCGTCGGCCTGCCGGGCATGGCGGCCTATGCGGCCTCCAAAGCCGGACTGATCGGCCTGACCCAGGTGCTGGCGGCCGAACATGGCGCGGCCGGTCTCCGGGTGAATGCGCTGCTGCCGGGGGGAACGCTGACCGAAATGGCCCCGAGTGATGCGGGCGCGTTGTCCTGGATTGCCGGGCTGCATGCCCTGAAGCGCATCGCAGCGCCGGAGGAAATCGCCGCCGCCGCCGCTTTCCTTCTCAGCGACGACGCGTCCTTCGTCACCGGCTCGGCCATGTTCGCCGATGGTGGCAACGCCATCTGCAAGGCGTGACAATGCCTGACGGGGCAAAACCCTGATGTCCTCTCAGGGGCGCCCGATGATGATCCTGGCTCTCAGTTTCGACGGGTCAGGGTCATCGGCAGGGCGTCGCCTGGGCGCAGGGTCAGGCGGCAGGCTGGCTGCACATCCGTACCCGGCTTCAGTTTCAGGTCAAAGCCTTGCGCCAGGATGGCCAGACTGAGGATAGCCTCGGTCATGCCGAACTGCAGGCCGGCGCAGATGCGGGGTCCAATCGAGAACGGTACATAGCCATATTTCGACGGGCGGGCGGCCGCACCGGGCAGGAACCGGTCCGGATTGAACGCGTCGGCGTCCTCCCACAACAGCGGATTGCGATGCAGGAGCCACGGCACGACCATCAGGATCGTGCCCTTGGGCAGCTTGCGGCCCCCGACCATGACATCGTCCATCGCCTCGCGGGCAAGGATCGGCACCGGCGGGTAGAGCCGCAGCGATTCCTCGATGATCGCCTTGGTGTAGGGCAGGCGGGCAACGTCCTTGAAGGTCGGGGTCGCGCCGGCCAGAACCGTATCCAGTTCCTCGTGCAGTCGGGCACGTACGCGCGGCGACTGCGACAGCAGGAACCATGTCCAGGCCAGCGTGTTGGCGGTTGTCTCGTGCCCGGCCATGAAGATCACGGCCGCCTCGTTGCGAATGGCCTCGCGGGTCAGCGGCTTGCCATCCTCGTCGCGGGCTTCCAGCAGGCCGCCGATGACGGAGGCTTCGCCATTGTCCTTCTGGATCTGATAGCTGTCGATGATTTCGTCCAGAACCCCGAGGATCCGCTTGGTTGCCTGGCGCACGGCCGGCTTGCGGAAACGCGGCAGCCATTCGGGCAGGCCGAGCATGGCGGGCAGGTCGACTTGGTCGATGTGGCGCTGGTACTCGGAAAAGCCCTCGACGACCTCATGGGCGTAGTTCTTGCCAAGCTGCCGGCCAAAGATCGTCCGGCAGATGATTTCCGCCGTCAGATGCGCCATGTCGGCGAGCGCGTCAATTTCAGCGCCATCGCCTCGGTTGGCCCAGGTCTCGCGCTGTTCCTTGATCGTGTCGATCATGATCGGGGCAAAGCCCGGCACGCGCGAGCCATGGATGATCGGTGCAACCACCTTGCGCCGGCGCGCCCAGGTTTCACTGTCGGAGATGAACAGCCCGTCGCCGATCAGTGGCGCCAGAGCATGGCGCATCTGCGGGCTCTTGCGTTGCAGTTCGACGTGATGGGTCTGGAAGGCCTCCTGCACCACGTCGGGGCTGTTGCAGATGACGACCATCCGCCGCAGGACCTGCTGGGTCATCATGCGGGAGGCAAAATTGCCCTTGGTCCAGATCGACAGGAAGTTGCGACGAGCAAGGCCCATCAGCTCGAGGATCGGCGGCGTCCGGTCATGGCGGAGCGGAAATGGTGGGATGAAGTCCGCTGGCCACTGGCCAGCAAGGGTGTTCATTTCAGGTCCGGTGGCGGAAAGAGGGCTACTCTGGTCCAAGATTGATCCTCGGAAAGAGCCGCGCAGAGAGGGAGGGCAGCGCGGCCGACGGCGCTTCTTTACTCCATCTCGCGTTGCAACAATACGCTTTTCATTGCCCGGAACGCGGCCGCACCAGCAGCGCTGAAATTGCCGCAGCGGCCCAGCCGACGATCAGCATCATGCCGCCGGTCGGGGCCGCCATCGGGAACAGCCGCGCATCGCGCAAGGCACGGCTGGCAAGGTCACCACAGAACAGCAGCAGCCCGATAGCAATCAGCCCCAGGGCCAGCGGCAGCAACGGGACGCGGCGCACTTGCGCCACGGCGGCAAGGGCCAGGAAGGCTGGTGCGTGATACATCAGCATCTGCGCAGCCGTTGCCAGCAGGCCGGTGGTGTCCACATGCGCGGCCAGCGCCGACAGGGCCACTCCCAGCGCCCCGGTCAGCCCTCCAAGGACAAGGCCGATGCGGAACAGGGGCGCGGTCGCGGCAGGCTCCGGGGTCTGGTATTTGATCATCGGCCGATATCCGGTCTGGTGGGTGGCGGGTCACGCCCCTCGGGCGATGTCCAAGCCTTTCCCGCGACTTTAACCCAAGTCGTGCGCCCGGGGAGGGGCAAACCGTCGCAACCGGCAAAACGACTTTCCTCGTTCGCACACTTGCGCGTGCTGAAGGCCCTGTTCGGCGTGACATGTCCGCAGGCTTGTGGCAGCAAGGGGAGACAAACCCCTCCTTCCTCCGACGTCCCTTGCCCCGGGACGACCATCCCAGGACAGGTTCATGGATTTTCAGCTTCTTTCGGTCGAGACCCTCGGTCTCGTGCTTGGCCTGCTGGCTGCCGGCGGCGTTGCGGGCCTGCTGGCCGGCCTGTTCGGCATTGGCGGCGGCGCGGTGCTCGTGCCGGTGTTGTATCAGTTTTTTGTTCTGCTCGGCGTCGACGAGAGCGTGCGCATGCATGTGGCCGTTGCGACCTCCCTTGGCATCATTGTTCCGACTTCGCTGCGCTCTTTCCTGTCGCATCGGGCCAGGGGCGCGGTGGACGAAGCCCTCCTGAAAAGCTGGCTGATCCCCCTGCCGCTCGGGGTGGCGCTCGCAGCTCTCGTTGCGGCGCATGTCTCCGGCGACGGCCTGAAAGGCATCTTTGCTGTCATCGCGATGCTGGTGGGCTTGAGGATGCTGTTCAACCGGGCCAGCTGGCGCCTCGGCGATGACATCCCCGGTTTTCCCATCCGCCCCCTCTGCGGCGCACTGATCGGGTTTCTGTCCACGCTGATGGGGATCGGCGGCGGGGTGATGAACAATACGTTCATGACGCTGTACAGCCGGCCGATCCATCAGGCCGTGGCCACTTCGGCCGGCGTCGGCGTGTTGATCTCCGTGCCGGGCGTCATCGGCATGATCTGGGCTGGCTGGGGCGCGCCCGGCTTGCCGGCTTTTTCGCTCGGCTATGTCAACCTGCTCGGGGTTGCCCTGATCATCCCGGTCACGACGCTGGCAGCGCCGCTTGGCGTGCGTCTCGCCCATGCCTGGCCGAAGCGGCGGCTGGAATTGGCCTTCGGGATCTTTTTGATGATCGTGGCTTTCCGCTTCGCCTTTAGCCTCCTGGGCTGAGCCGAACCGTCAGGGGTTCAGCACCAGCCGGTCGCCTTCGACGGTCCAGCTTCTCAGGCGGGACAGGGCGCTCATGCCGAGCAGGCTCGTCTCCAGGCTCTGCGGCTGGGCCACAAAACTGCGCACCCCATTGAGCCGGATGTCGGCCAGCTGAAGGGTCTCGATCTGCACCGGCGCCACCAGCGTGCGGCCGTTGGCGGTCGATACGGGTACGCTGAACGACAGGGCGTTCACGTCAATCCCGGCCCGGCGTGCGTCGTCATGGGTTAGGACCACAGCCGACGCGCCGGTGTCGACGAGAAACCGGACCGCCCTGCCGTTGACATCGCCCTCGATCTGGAAATGCCCGCTCGGGTCGCGCACGACCATGACGCTGCCGTCGCCCTGGCTGACGGCCATGCCGGGCGCCAGCGCTCCCAGCACGCGGTAACCGACACCGGCGAGCTCGAAGCGATAGGTATAGCCGGCAACCAGCACCAGTCCGAGCGTGCCCCAGGTCGCCACAGCCGTCAGGACCTCGCGCAGGCGCGGTGGTCCAAACACCAGGCTGGCTAGCATGACAAAGGCAATCGCCGACAGGGCCACGATCCTCGGGCCGTCGTCATTGGCCTCGAAGGTCTGGTCGACAGCAGCAAAGTCGAAGAAATACGCCACAAGGCCGCCAACCATGGCCAGGACCAGCGCGCCGATGACCAGGCCGCGCAGAAGTGACTTGCCGTTCATTGACCGGCCTCCACCACCGCGATCCGGTCCATCCGCCCGTCCAGTTCACTCATGATTGTCCGCCGCTGGTCGAGGGACATCGTCCCCCAGGCGACAATCTCGTCGAGCGTGCGGGCGCAGCCCCGGCAGAGACCGGAGACGGGATCCATCACGCAGATGCGGACACAGGGACTTTCCATGCTTGCCATGTAAGGGGATCCAGGCAGAACACAAGAGGAGCGGCACTTGTTCGGGGGCGGGAGCCGCTCAGCGGCCCCCGGTCACCAGCATGATCGGAGCGGTCACGAGTGTCACGGGCAAGGTCACGGCCACCTGCACGGTGCTCTTGACGAAGGAACCGAGATCCTTACCGGCGGAGCCCAGGCTGCCGGTTGCATCGTTGCCGGAGACGGTCAGCTTGTCCTTTTGCAAGACCTCCGTCAGACGCGGAGCGATGGAGGCGAAGGCGGCGAATTTGGAGTGGTGTGCCGCGTCCGGTCCCTCCAGATTGGTCAGGTCGATGACCACTGCGCCAAGCGCAGCGAGTTCGGCGTCGTCGCCATAACGTCCAACGCGGTCCTTGCCACCGGCGATGATGCTGGACACGTTGAGTGCCCTATCGTCCTTGGACAGGAGCAGGATGATGGGGGGATCAAGGCGACCGATGCGGCGCATCTGGTCCTTGAAGACGTCGACATCGATGTCCGGGGCGGCCAGAACGATGCGCTTCAGCTTCTGCGACAGCCTCTTGCGCCGCTCCGGCGGCATCTGGCGCAGGGTCTCCATCATCAGCCAGGTGCCCATCGAGTGGGCGAGCACGTTGACCTCGAGCGCGCCGCTTTTGGCCAGATCCTCCAGCGTCTGCTCCAACTCGTCGCGGGCGACGGCAGCGCTGTTGAGGTCATAGACATAGTCGGTCAGGTCACCGCGCGAGGCCCAGGTGAACAGCACCGGCACGCCGGGCGCATCGGAATCATGCATCACTTGCGCGAACCGAAAGACGCCTTCGGCAAACAGGGTGTTGTAGCCGTGGATGAACAGGAACACTTTCCGGTCCTTGGGCTGGCGGGCCACCAGTTCGCGGCGGACGGCAGCGCGGAAGCCGTCATCGCCATTCAGATAGCTGGCCTTGCGCGTGACCATGTGGCGAGCCGGGTCGCCAGGCAGGCTGTCTGGCCATTCGATCTGGCCGGACGCGTGGTTCGGAGGGATGGAAATGGCGACCTCGGCGAAGTCGCGCTGGTTGGCCCGTTCGCCGGAAAACAGCGTGCCCGGGGCCTCGGACCGGTTGCGTGTGGTCACGACCAGAAGCTCTTCGATCGAAGTTCCTTCGGCTGTCGCCGTGTTGGGCGCTAGCGCCCCTGTCACTGGGCGGCTGCCGCAACCAGCGAGCAGTGCAGCCGTCATGGCAAGAGCGGCGAACCGTACGAGATACTTGCTCAATTGCATCATGCCAGCACCAGAACCCCCAACAGGAACGCCAGCGCCGACAACTGCTGCACGGCGCCGATGACGTCGCCGGTGAAGCCGCCGATCTTTGCAAACGCCAACCGGCCTGTAGCATGCGCTGCCAGTGCGCCGGCGGCAAGCCCGCAGACGAGTGACAAAAACGGAAGCACAAAGACAAGCGGAAGCAGCACAAGCGCTGTGAGGCCCAAGCCGTTCAGAACTCCATCCATGCCCGGCACCCCGAAACGCGCGGCAAGCCCGTCGGGACGGGCCGATGGAAGCTGGGCCCATTGCCACAGGCACAGCAGTCGCGACACCGCTTCCATCCCGATCAGCAGCAGCAGACTGCCCGCAAGGCCGAAGCGCTCCGGCAGGGCGGCCAGCAGCGCGATCTTGAGGACAAGCGACAGCGACAGCGCAATGGCCGCAAAGGCGCCGATGCGGCTGTCCTTCATGATCTCCAGCCGACGTTCGCGCGTCGCCCCGCCGAAGAAGCCATCGGCCACGTCTCCCAGTCCGTCCTCATGCAGCGCGCCGGTCAGGGCGATCATCGCTCCCAGCACAAGGGCGGCACTGGCATAGGCGGGCAGGCCGGTCATCTGCAGCCCAAGCCAGAGCAGCGCCGGTCCCAGGGCCAGCAGCGCACCGGCGAGGGGCATGGCCCGGGCCATCCGGGCAAACTCGGGTGCGCCGGAGACATCGTCATAGGGCCCGATCTGAGGCACCGGCAACCTTGAAAAAAAGCGCAGGCATCCGGCGGCATCGGCGAGAAGGCGCCAGCCGGTCACCTGCCATCCCGGGCGTTCGTCCATGTCGGTCTCTTGCATGGACCTGTCGCCCACCCGTTGTCATTTGTCGCCTGAGAGTTATAGAACGGCAAACCCGCGCCGCCAACCGGCAGCGTCTGCCGCGCCCTTCCGGAGCCCGTTGTCATGTCCCTGTCCGAATCCGCCTTGCCATTTGACGATATCCGCAATCTGGTGGCCCAGATGCCCGGCCCGGACGAGGCCGCCGCCGCTGTCGTGCGCGCCCGCGATGCCGAACTGACCAAGCCGGCAGGTTCGCTCGGCAAGCTGGAGGAAATCGCTGAATGGCTGGCGGCTTGGTCCGGCAAGGCGCCGCCGAAGATCACCCGGCCGCTGGTCGCGATCTTTGCCACCAACCACGGCATTGCCGACAAGGGCGTGTCTGCCTTCCCGCAGAGCGTGACCCGGCAGATGCTGGAGAATTTCTCGGCCGGCGGGGCGGCGATCAACCAGATCTGCATCGCCAATGACCTGGGCCTTAAGGTCTTCGATCTCGCCATCGACATGCCGACGCCGCCGATTGACGACGAGGACGCGCTGGACGAGCCGAACTGCGCCGCCACCATGGCCTATGGCATGGAAGCGGTGGCTGGCGGCACGGACCTGCTCTGTCTCGGCGAGATGGGCATCGGCAACACCACCATCGCGGCGGCCGTGTTCAACGGTCTCTTCGGCGGCACGGCGGCGGACTGGGTTGGCCCTGGCACCGGCGTGGATGACGCGGGCCTGGAGCGCAAGCGCGTGGCTGTGGAAAAGGCAGTTGCCCGGCTCGGCAGCGCCGCCAATGATCCGCTGGAAGTGCTGCGCAAGGTCGGCGGGCGCGAGATTGCCGCCATGGCCGGTGCGATCCTCGCCGCCCGCCTGCAGCGCACGCCGGTCATCGTCGACGGCTTCGTCACCACGGCGGCAGCAGCCGTGCTCTACAAGATGGACCCGGGCGCGCTCGATCACTGCCTGTTCGGCCATGTCTCGGCCGAGCCGGCGCACCGCCGGGCGCTCGCTGCCATGAACAAGACGGCGCTGTTCGATTTCGGCATGCGTCTGGGCGAAGGCACCGGCGCGGCGCTGGCCGCCGGCATCGTCAAGGCCGCCGCCAGCGTGCATGCCGGCATGGCGACGTTTTCATCGGCCGGCGTCTCGGGCAAGGAAAGCTGAGCCGCGCAGTCCGCTGGCGCATGGCTGCGTGCCGCGGACTGCCTCACCTGGTCTGATCCTGTCCCTCACGGGCCAATGCCCCCGCGCATCCCGAAGCAAGGTCAGAGGCAGTGTTTTTCCACTGCACCTGGAAGCTGCCGTAGCGTAGTGTGTCGCGGCCATGCCGGGTGCTTCCGCCGGGCTGGTCGGAAGCTGTTCGGCGGCACGCTGGCAGCGGAAAGGTGAGCTATGGCGACCGTTGGGTCAGAGCCTGTCTTGCAGCTTGTGGACAGCATCTATTCGGCAGCCTATGGCAGCGGCGACTGGACCAGTGTCATGCAGGGGGTGCGCAGCCTGTTTGGCGGTGCGCGCGCCTGCATTGCGGCGTTTGGAACCTCGGATCTTCGCGCCGTCTCGCATGAGACGCACGACGATCCGCAGTTTACCACATCCCTGTTCCTGGGAGCCTACACCCGGGACCCGCTGGCGATCGCCGAAAAGGCAATGGCTGTCGGTAAGAGTTACTCCTGGGACGAGATCGTTGATACCCGCGCGCTGCACGGCCGGGAGCTCTGGAATGACGTCTACCACCCAATGGGGCTGCATGAGTCTATCAGTTGCAAGCTGTTCGAGAATGCACAGGCGGCCGTTTGCATCCATGTCACCCGAACCCAGACACAACCCAGTTTCAGCACCTCCGAACGCCGGCTGTTCGACAGGATCGTGCCGCATCTGCTGCGTGCAGGCGAAATGGAGCGGGCCATTGGCAAAACCTCCTCGCTTGTCGCAACTTTTGCGCAGATGCAGTTTGGCATCATTCTGCTCGATGGTCATTGTCGGCTTGGCTGGATGAATGAGGCGGCGGAAGCGATTCTCTCCAGCCCTTCCGGCCCGTTGAAACTGTCAGATGGCCAGGTCTGTACCGCTGCACTGCCGTATACTGCGGCTTTCCAGGAGCTTGTCGGGCGCGTCTGTACCCCGCATGGCATGGTGAGTGCCGGTGGAACGCTGCTTTTGTCCGTATCTGCGGGCGGCGGCCAGCCTGCACGCCAGTATGGTGTGTCGGTTGCCCCGCTTCCCGGCAGCAGCGCCTATGGCCTGATGCCGCCGGGAAGCGCGCTGGTGATGATCAGCGGGATTTCATCTGCAGTGCCGGATCAGGTGCACATATCCCTGCGCCAGCTTTTTTCGTTGACCCGCGCGGAAGCCAGACTGGCCGCACTCATCGCCGGAGGTCTGTCGCTGAAAGAGGCGGCGGAGCGGGCGGGGATCGGCTTTGGCACTGCGCGCAATTACTTGATCCGCATTTTCCGCAAGACTGGAACAAATCAGCAGACCGCCCTGGTTGCGCTGATCAAGTCGCTGCCGCCCTTGCCCTGATTCTGGCTCTGGCTCTGGCTCTGGCTCTGGTTTGGATTCTGGTTCAGGTCCTGGCTCCGGTTTGGATTCTGACCGGTCTCCTGCTCCGGGAGGCCTGCTGCCCTCATTTTGGTATCAAATGGTATCTTTCAAATCGGGGTGACTGCTGTGACCCTTGGGCAAGGCTTTCGTCCCGGGGCGAAAGCATGCGGCCTGTGCACAGGTCAACCAGAAGGCGCAGAACATGGCAGGAACACGGCCCCATCAGCTTCATCAGGCCGCAGACACGGGCAGAGCGCAGATACGCTACGGCACAGGCATTGTTGTGTGTCTTGCGCTCTGCCTTGCGGCCAGTCCCGTTCGTGCGGATACATGCGCGGCCATCCTGAAGGCCTTCGAGGCCCTGGCCGCTGTACCAGGCTACAGCCAGATGGTCCGCATGCCGGACATGCCGCCGATCCAGTCGATTGCGATTGGCGATGTTCTTTATGTCAACCCCGGCGACAAATGGCAGAAAGTCACCCTGAAGCCGGGTGGTCGCCTCGGCATCCTGAAGGCCGTTGTCCCGGATGCCGCCAGTCTGAAGGATTGCGCCAAGGCCGGAGCAGACATGATCGACGGCAGGTCGATGACCACCTACACCTACGTGCCGCCAGCGCTTAAGGGGGCGGAAAGCCTCGCAAAGCCCGGCGTGCAGACGCTCTGGGTCGGCGATTCCGATGGCCTGCCTTACAAGATGACTGACACGGACATCGAGATGACGATTTCCTACAGCAACATCACCCCGCCGGTGCAATGATGCCTGTGTCCTTTCGCCATGGCATGGGGACCGCGCTGCTTGCCGCTTGTGCGGCTTTGGCATGTCCGCTGGCCGGCGCGCGGGCTACGGAACCGGCGGTTCTGATCATCGATTCCTCCGGCAGCATGGCGGAGCGCATCGGCGGGGAGACACGGCTTGATGCGGCACGCAAGATCCTGACTGAGGACGTTGCGCGCTGGAAACCGGGCGCGTCTCTGGCGCTGGTGGCTTATGGACATCGCCGCAAGAGCGACTGCGGCGATATCGAGACGCTGAGCCCGCCGGGGCCGGTGCACCTGAACAACCTGACTGCCGCGCTTGCAAAGCTGCGCGCGCGCGGCAAGACGCCGTTGTCCGATTCCCTGCGCCATGCCGCAGGGCTCTTGCCTGAGACAGGTGGCAACATCCTGCTGCTGAGCGATGGCCTTGAAACCTGTGGCGAGGATCCCTGCGAGGTTGCCCGGGCGCTGCGTGCGGCGAATGGCAAAGTGTTCATTCACGTGATCGGTTTCGGTCTGACCGAGGCGGAGAGCAAGGCGCTTGCTTGTATCGCCGGGGCAGGTGGCGGCCTGATGCGGAGTGCCGAAGGAGCCGGGGACTTGCAGGAAGCCGTTTCGGCATTTGCGGCAAGCACCGGCGTGGCGGAGCCTGAGCCTGGACAGACTGCTTCGGCCGCTGCAGTGCCCACCCCAGTACCTACCCCAGTGCCCACTCTGGCATCGGAGCCCGTCAGGCCCCCCGTGGCCGAGCCTCAACCGGTCCCGGTGTCTTTCGTGGCCGTTGCCAAGGACATGCAGACGCTGGTTGGCGTGCCGTTGGCATGGACAGTGCGGGCGGCTGAGGGCGGGGGACCGGTTTATGAAGGAGGCGGCGAGGGCATCGCGCTGGTTCTGAAACCGGGAACCTATACAGTCGGGCTGAAGGGCGCCAACGCTGCATCACTCACCCAAGTCTTGATCGACAAGGCCGGTGGCCTGCCAGTCGAGGTTGGCATTGACCTCGGGCGGCTCGACCTGTCGCTGATCGCGGCGAAGGGGATGACCCTTGACGAGCTTGATCTTGCCGGCCCCCTCGATTGGAGCGTGACACCACTGGATGGTCAGGCGCCATTGACGGCGCCAACCGGCGTGGCTCCTGCCCTGGCGCTTGCGCCGGGGCGATATGCGGTGGCCGTGACCACCGGGAAGCGCGAAGCGCAAGGTGAGGTGCTGGTTCCATCCGGCGGCCGGGAAAGCCTTGTGCTCAATCTTCATCTCGGTCGCCTGAGACTGGAAGCCGCGCTTGAGGGTGAGGCGGCACCGGTTTTGGGCGGGACCGAACTGTCCTGGCGAATTTCCAGACGGGACGAAACGCAGTTGGTTGTTGGTTTCGATGCAGTGGCGCAGCCGGTTGCCGTGTTGCCAGCCGGGGTCTACGCCGTGATCCTGTCGCTTGGCGGGGCCGAAATCCCGGCTGAGGCAGAGGTCGTAGAAGGCCAGGACCAGACGGTCCGGGTGTCGATCGGGGCAGGTAGCGTTGCTCTTGAAGGGGCGCTTGCGCCTGGCGGCGAGGTCTTTTCCGACTGGCGGGATGCGCAATGGACGGTTCGCCCGCTGCGCGTTCTTGGCGGCGCGGCGGTCGGGCCTGCGCTGGAGAACCACGCCGAAGCACGTCCACAGCTCAAGCTGATGCCGGGAGAATGGGAAGCGGCACTGGTGTCCGGCACCGCCACGGCCAGCGTCCGCTTCGTCGCAAGGCCAGGGGAGCAACAGACCGTCCGCATCGACCAGGCGGCGGGCCGGTTGACCATGGCAGCACAGGCCGCTTCAGGTGAGGCATCGGTCAACATCCTGATCTCGGTCTTCGGCCCGGCCAGCAGCGGCATCTTTCCGGAAAAGCCGCTCTTCGAGGTCGGTGTGCCACGCGACTACACGCAGATTGTCACGGCTGGCCGCTACCGCATCATTGCCCTGGACTCCGTTGGCCGCACTGGAGTGGCTGAAGTCGATGTTGCTCCAGGGCATGTTATAAATGAGATTATAGTTATAAAATAAGAAAATATCATAGTATTTAAACTTACGCGAGAAGTGTTAGTAGTTTTAATTGTGTAATACTGATAAACTTGTAAATATTTCTGGTATTTTGCTCAATAAGTCATCAATTCAAGATTTATCTCATCTTTGAGGAGTGGTGTCGATGCGCCTTCTTGCAGGTTTTCTTTTGATCGGGCTGCTGCAGTCCGGGTTTGTTACGTCAGCCGTGGCGCAGGAGCTGCCGGGGACGGCTCAGGCACAGGATGCGCTGTCGACGGCAAAAGATGCCGTAAACACGGTGAAAAACCTCCCCAACGCCGCCACGGATGCAGTTGTTGGCGAGATCGAGAAACATGTGCCGGCGGAGTTGCAGCCGCTCGTCAACTCTGCCGGTGCGATTGCCAAGCAGCTTGAGAATGTCGCAAACGGCAAGATGATTGCCGATGCGGTCGGCTCGACACTCGATGCCTTCGGCAAGGCCATTTCCGATATTTCCAACGGCGGCAAGGAGCTACGGGAGCGCCTTGCCCGGCTGGAGAAAGAAAACACCGAGAAGATGATCGAGATCGAGCACTCGAAGGCGAACCTGGCGCAATTGCAGGCTCAGGTCGAGGCGCTCAAACAGTCGACGGCAGCCGTCATGGAACTGATCGAGGCACACAAGGGGCGGATCGATGGACTGGAGAACCGCGTCGCCGAGCTGGAGCGCCAGAAGGGCACGGTGACGGCCCCGTTCAAGGTTGTCGACAAGACCGGCTTCACCTTACTGCTTGTCGATGAAGCTGGCGCGACCTTCAGCAGCCTTGGCGGGGGCACGACGAACATCCAGCTCAAGCAGGGCCAGCCGCCACAGCTTTATCTCGGCAACCAGGCGGGCGGATTGTCGCTGGAAGGAGGTGAGACCAATCGTACCACCCTTGTGAATGGCGACACGTCGGTCTTCGAGATGAAGGCCAGCTCTGGCCAGGGCATCCAGATGCGCGGCACCACGACTGAAGGCCAGTTCGAGCTTGGCTCAGGGCCGGCGCTGCTCGGACTTGTTGTTCGCAAGAACGATCAGCCGGCAGCAGGCCTTGGAACCTTTGACGGGCGCGGCGTTGCCCTCAGGCTGTTTGGCGCGGGCGGCCAGGTGATCGCCGCCGCAGGCGAGAATCCGTCCGTGGCCGGGACCGGGCTTGTCTATGTTGGAAATGGCAGCAAGAACAGCGCGGCCCTTGCCGCAGACAGCGACGGATCGGGTTTCGTGCATGCCTTCGCAGGCAATGGCACGGTGGGCGCAGGATTGGTCGGCAAGGAGCGCCTTGTCGCGGCCTATTATGAGGGCGGGGCAGCGGTTGCGACGCTGCAGAAAAGCGACAAGTCCGAGGGCGGCACGATCCGGGCCCGCGATCCCTCTGGCGAGGCGGTCTTCTCCACGGGTTACCGGGCCGATATCGGCGGCGGCGAGGCCTGTGTCATTCGCAACAAGCGTGGCGGCAACATCTTCTGCCTGGGCCTTGGTGTCCCCGGCTTCGGCACGGTGCGTTAGAGCAACACCGGTAAAAGGGGGAGCTGGTTTTGCGTCCGGAGTTGCGTGAAAATAAAGCGATAGAGTATTTGCGGCGCCGCCGGTTCCGCCGCAAATGCTCCCAGATGGTCCCGCGCGACAGGGACGCTGCGCCGCCACCGCAGAGCGCATCGGCATTCTGGTTCCTGCTCCTGCTTGGGCCGCCCATTGCGGGCGTGCTGGTGTTGTGGCTGTTGGGAGCAAATCCCTTGAACCTGGCGGTGGTGGCTGCCGCTCTGCTGCCATCCTACGGGCTGGGTCTTGCTCCTGCCCTGCTGGCCGGTCTGGTGGACCGGTGGTGTGCCGGGCGTGGCCTGGGCCTGACGATCCGGCTGGCCGCCGTCCTGCTGGCGGCTGCCGCTGCCGCCATGGGGCTGGTCATTCCGCTGTTCAGTCAGGGCTTGGTACAGGGCTGGTATCCACTGCTGGTTGGTCCGGTCGCCGCCGCTGCAACGCTTCTGGTTATGCTGCTTCACGCCGCAAGCCGGGCCTTCCCGCGGTGAACCCACCGGAAGGCTTTGTTGAGGAGCCGCCGGGACCTGCCTGCCCTTAAGCTGCCGCCAGGCCACGCTTTTCCAGAAGGGCGTTGATGTCCGGGCCGCGTCCACGGAAGGCCTTGTAGGCGGCATCCGGGTCCTGGCGGCCGCCGGCGGAATAGATGTGGCGGTAGAGTTTTTCCGCCGTCGCCGGATCGAACACATTGCCGGTTTCCTCGAAGGCGCTGAAGGCGTCCGCGTCCATCACCTCCGACCACATGTAGCTGTAGTAGCCGGACGAATAGCCCTCGCCGGCAAAGGCATGGGCGAAATGCGGCAGCCGGTGGCGCATGGTGATCTCCGACGGCATGCCGAGGTCCTTGAGGGCTGAGGCCTCATAGGCGGTGACGTCGATGCCGGCCGGATCCGGCATCTCGTGCAGGGAAAGGTCAATCAGCGCGCAGGCGGTGTATTCGACCGTGGCGAAACCCTG
The DNA here is from genome assembly GCF_051860505.1 of Pannonibacter sp. Classification (NCBI taxonomy): domain Bacteria; kingdom Pseudomonadati; phylum Pseudomonadota; class Alphaproteobacteria; order Hyphomicrobiales; family Stappiaceae; genus Pannonibacter; species Pannonibacter sp. The sequence goes on from NZ_JBHYDX010000008.1 coordinate 108,269, forward strand.
GTTGAAGTTGCGCGCGCCGAGCACCTTGTCGAGAAGGGCCTTCGGCATCGGCTCGCCGGTCTTGTAATGCACGGCAAAGCGCGACAGCACATCCGGCTGGCTCAGCCAGTGTTCGTAGAGCTGCGAGGGCAACTCGACAAAGTCCCGTGCCACGCTGGTGCCGGAGATCATCGGATAGGTGACATCGGACAGGAGCCCGTGCAGGCCGTGGCCGAATTCGTGGAACAGGGTGCGGGCATCATCGAAGGTGAGCAGCGCCGGTTCACCGTCCGCGCCCTTCGAGAAATTCATCACGTTGACGATGATCGGCCGGACCTCGCCGTCGAGCTTGTGCTGTGACCGGAAGGCGCTCATCCAGGCGCCGGAGCGCTTGGAGGGGCGGGCAAAATAGTCGCCGAGGAACAGGCCGACGTGATTGCCCTTGGCATCGCTCACCTCGAAGACGCGCACGTCCGGATGATAGACGGGCAGACCGTGCTTTTCCTCAAAGCGCAGGCCGAACAGGCGGGTTGCGGTGTCGAAGGCGGCCTCGATGATCTTGTCGAGCCGCAGATAGGGCTTCAGCTCGGTCTCGTCGAGATCATGGTCGCGCTTGCGCACCTTCTCGGCATAGTGACGCCAGTCCCAGGGAGCGATGGCCGCGTTGTTGCCTTCGGCACGGGCGACCTCGGCAAGCTTTTCGGCTTCCTCGCGCGCGCGCTCGACGGCCGGACCCCAGACGCGGGTCAGCAGTCCGCGCACCGCCTCCGGCGTCTTGGCCATGCTGTCGTCCAGCTTGTAGGCAGCATAGCTCGGGTAGCCGAGCAACCGGGCGCGCTCGGCACGCAGCGCCAGCGTCTCGGCAATGACACCGCGGTTGTCGGTCGGGCCCTCGGCCTCGCCGCGCGCGGACCAGGCCTTGAATGCCTCCTCGCGCAAGGCCCCGTTGGTGGAAAACTGCAGGAAGGGCTCGATCGAGGAGCGCGACAGGGTGATGACATGCTTGCCCTCCAGCCCGCGCTCCCTGGCAGCCGCTGCAGCCGCCGCGAGCAGAAAGTCCGGCAGACCGGCCCGGTCCGCCTCTGTTTCGAGCACGAGCTGATAGTCAGATTCGTCCTTCAGCACATTCTGGGCAAACTGGGTGCCGAGGGAGGCGAGCCGCTGGCTGATCCCGGCCATGCGGGCCTTGGCCGAATCGCCGAGCCTTGCCCCGGCGCGGGTGAACATCAACTGGTAGCGCTCCAGCACCCGGGCCTGTTCCGGAGTGAGGTCCAGGCTGTCGCGCTGGTCCCACAGGGCAAAGACGCGGGCGGCAAGCCTCGGGTTGAGCAGCGTTTCCGACCCATGCAGCGAGAGTTTCGGCGCCATTTCGCGCTCGATTGCCTGCAGCTCCGGGTTCGTGTGGGCGCCGGTGAGGTTGTAGAAGGTCCGCGATACGCGGGTCAGCGCCTCGCCGCTCGTCTCCATGGCGCGGATCGTGTTGTCAAAGGTCGGATCGTCCGCCTGACCGGCGATCGCGTCGATCTCCGCCCTTGCCTCGGCCATCGCCGTATCGAAGGCCGCGACGTAATCCTGCGACCGGATATCGGCAAAAGGCGGCAGGCCGAAAGGCGTGGACCAGGTGGAGAGCAGCGGATTGTCGGACATGGATCGGAATACCTTGGGTGGCGGAGAGGCAGGGCGGGAGACGGCTACGGTCGGCCATCCGTTTCCCATCCTGTCATATGGGCAAGCCATTGCCACTTTCCAAATTCGCTGACGTGATGTGCGCCAATATTTAGATTTGCCTTTAATTAGAGAATCGTCTAAACATTGGGCCAAGAGGAGCCCGTATGGCATTCAACCAAGTGTTCGAGGCGCTCGCTCATCCGGTGCGACGCCAGATTCTGGCCCGGCTCAGGTCCGGCCCCTTGTCGGCAGGGGACCTTGCCGCCGGGTTCGACCTGTCGAAGCCTTCGATGTCCGTGCATTTCAAGAAATTGCGCGAGGCGGATCTGGTGTCCGTCGAACGGCAGGGAACGAGCCTGATCTACCAGCTCAACATGTCGTTGCTGGAGGAGGCGCTGGCGGGTGTCCTGACGCTGACGGATGGCCGGAGCGCGACTGAAAGCCCATCTTCAAGCGAAGGAAAGCAGGAATGAGTGAAAGTCCAAGCCTGATGGCTGACACATCGCGTCCCGGCACACTGGGGGCCGCAGGGTTTGTGGGGCTGGGCCTGATCGCCGGCCTGACGCTGGCGGGGTTCCTGCTGCTGCCGGCTGAGGCCGCGTTGCCGGTGCATTTCGATCTGACCGGTCAGGCGGATTCGTATCTCGGACGGGATATCGCCCTGCTGCTTCTGCCCGCAATCAGTCTCATTCTGACCCTTGGGGCCATGGCACTGACGCGATATGCGCCGGCTGAAGCTGTGCGGGCAGGGCGCGCAGCCATGGCGGTCGCCGTCGTCGGCATGATCTGGCTTTTTGCCCTGTGTCAGACGATCATCCTGTCCGCAGGCGCCGGGCTTGAGGTCAATGTCCTGCGCCTGATCTGTGTCGCGCTGGGCCTGTTTCTGATGTTGCTTGGCAATGTCCTGCCGAAAACCCAGCCTAACCCTTATGCCGGGCTGAGACGACCGTCGACGCTGCGAGATCCGGTTGCCTGGCGTCAGGCAAACCGATTTGCCGGGATGGCCTTTGCAACTGGCGGCGCTGCGCTGATCGTGATCGCCGCGATGACAGGCGAAGGCCGAATTCTTGGCCTTGCCTTGCTTGCCGCAGCGATCCTGCCGGCACTCGCCAGCCTTCTCAATGTGCTTTGGCTGACGAAACGCTGAAGCCAGGGGGGAATGTCGGATTTCAGTCCGAGGGACCGAACACGACCTGATACATCAGCCGGCCGGGGTAGAACGTGAAGATCCCGGCCACCAGCAGCGCCCAGAGCATGTAGCCTTTCATGGCTTTGGCATGTTTGGTGATCTGCCCCTTTCGCGCGGCCCAGACCGCCATGGGAACACCGATGAGCGTGACCACTGACAGGATATGGATTGGGCTGAACGGGCCGATCATCCGGATGCCATGGATGAACATGCTGGATCCAGCGACCCACAACATCAGGAAAGCCCAGAGATAGCCGAGCGAGCGGTGGGGCAGGGTGCCCTTCGGCGCGGCGAACTGGACAATGCCCAACACGGCGGCGGCAATGGCGGCAAAGGCGTGGGTGTAGACAACTGGCCCGGCGGCCAGCAAAGGTTCAAGCGACATGGTTTACCTCACCACATGGAAGCGGCTGCGCGGGTCGGCCATTCCTCGTCGTATGGCTTGCCGCCAATCGTGCCATTCGACAGGTCGGCGAGTATGTCGCCGGCGGTCGGCAGTGTTTTCGGGTCAACCTTCGCAGCCTCGTCCCACAGGCCGGCGCGGAGGATGGCGCGGGCGCACTGGAAGTAGACCGTCTCGATGGTGATGATGATGGCCGAGCGTGGAGCTTTTCCCTCCATGGCAAGGCGGGCCAGCAGGGCCGGATCGACACTGACAACGGCCTTGCCGTTGACACGCAGCGCGTTGCCGGAGCCGGGGATCAGGAACATCAGCGCCACGCGCGGGTCACGCACGATGTTGCGCAGGGAATCGATGCGGTTGTTGCCGCGCCGGTCCGGCATGATCAGGGTCGTGTCGTTCTCGATGACGACACACATGCCCTTGTCGCCGCGGGGCGAACAATCAAGCCCCTCCGGACCGCTGGTCGCGAGCGCGCAGAAGGGCGCAGCCTCCATCATCCGGCGATACATTGGCGTCAGGCGCGGGCTTTCCTTGACGGTGGAGGTGGGCCCGGTCGGGCCGTAGATGGCTTCGAGCTGATCAACGCTGGTCAGGATGGTCATGGCGAGTGGGCGGTCCGGACGGTGGGCAACGCCAAAAACCGTAATCCCGGCATACGATCAGTACCAGTAGAAACTGCAGGGGCTGGCCTTGAAATCGGTTCCGTGCGGTCTAGTCTGGCCGCTGCTTAGAAATCGACTTTTCGGGAGCCAGGGCCATGCGGGTGATGAACGATATCGAGACGGCTGCGGCGCTGCCCTACAAGGCGCTGGTCGAGGCGCTGCGGGAGATGTTCCGCGCAGGCTGCGAGATGCCGGTGCGCCATCACCACACGATGGGGGTCCCGGGTGAGCCTGACGCGACGCTGCTGCTGATGCCGGCCTGGACGCCGGGGCAGTATCTCGGGGTCAAGCTGGTGACGGTAATGCCGGGCAATGCAACGCGCGGGCTTCCCTCTATTTCCGGGCAATACATCCTCTCTGACGCGCGCACCGGTGCAGCTCTCGCACTTATCGACGGCGCCGTGCTGACGGCGCGCAGGACGGCGGCTGCCTCGGTGCTGGCGGCCGACTATCTCGCCCGCAAGGATGCCGGCCATCTCGTGATTGCGGGGACGGGCAGCCTGTCGCGCCCACTGGCGGAGGCCCATTGCGCCCTTCGGCCGATCCGCAAAGTGACGATCTGGGGCCGCCGACTTGCGGCCGCCGAAGAGGTCGCTGCCGACCTTCAAGCCGATCTCGGCGTCGAGGTGGTCGCTGCAGCCGATCTGGAGGCGGCTGTTCGCACGGCGGATATCGTCAGCGCCGCCACGATGTCGCAAACGCCGCTGATCCTTGGCGACTGGCTGCCGGAGGGGTGCCACGTCGATCTGGTTGGCGCCTACAAGCCGACCATGCGCGAAAGTGACGACGCTGCCATACGCCGGGCGCGGGTTTATGTCGACACTCGCGCAGGGGCGATGAAGGAGGGGGGCGATATCGTCATTCCGCTGCAGTCGGGCGCGCTGACACCGGAGGCCATTGCCGGTGATCTCTATGACCTGACGCGGGGCACCGCGCTGGGCCGGACCTCTGACACAGAGATCACCCTGTTCAAATCGGTTGGTGCTGCGCTGGAGGACCTTGCCGGTGCAGTTCTAGCCTATGAGGGGCACGCTGGATAAGGGCAAGGGCTGCGACACAATAACGCCCAAATGCCTTTCTAGCTTGCGTGAAACAGACGTGAAGCAGAGGCAGGCCTTCTGTGATCTTGTTTTCTTTGGCGCCCGGCGTCATGGGTTGTGAAGTATTTTTTATCCCTCACCCCGTTCGAGCAAGGTGGTGAAATGCGCAAGTTTTTATTCAATGCTGTTCTTCTCGGCGGGCTTCTGTCTTCCGGTGCAGCCTTTGCCTGGACAGCCCAGTCCTCGGCAGATCTCAACATGCGGACAGGTCCTGGAACCAACTACGCGCCAATCCTGGTCATTCCGCGTGGTGCACTCGTTGAGGTCGGTGCGTGCAATGCGTGGTGTTCGGTGTTTTATGCCGGCTATCGCGGCTTTGTCAGCGGTCGTTACCTCATTCCGGTCAGCGGCGGCTACTATCCGCCCCCGCCGGTGGTCGTGCCGCCTCCGGTGATTGTCGTTCCGCCGCCGGTGTATCGCCCGCCCGTCTATCGGCCCCCGGTCTATCGTCCGCCCCACTACCGGCCGCCGGAGTATCGTCCGCCCGTCTATCGGCCTGAGCCGTACCGGCCGGAACCCCATCGCCCCCGTGATGGATACCGTCCCCCGCAGCCGTCGATTCCGGGGCCGGAGTTCCAGGGCTCCCACCCTGGTCGGCCGATGCAGGAAGAATCCTATCGCAACTGAAGTCTTGCGCGTTCCGGGCCGTCTGTTGCAAACGCCCCGTCAGGTGCCAACACACGGAGAAAGCCCGGCAAGATCGGGCTTTCGCCATTTCTGGGGTGGGTGTGCGCCAGCCCGAGCGGGCAAATGGGGCAGGCCTGTCCCGGTAAAACCCGCAAGTCCTGTGATTGTTGCCACAGTTCGGAACTGATTTGCCGCTAGGCTCAGACCCGAGATCGAGATTCGAACAGGGGCTTGAGCAACAACCCCGCTGACACGCTTGAGGAGTATGGCATGGCCCGTCAGATCTGGAGTTTTCCTGACGTTTCCCGCAAGGCCGGACAGGCTCTGCGCCGTCTGGCTGCCGGCGTTTCGCTTGCTGCGCTGACGGCAACAGCCGCCTTCGCCGCAGACCCGGTAGCCATGGTGCTGGACCGGTCCGAGGGCGTCAATGCCACGGCCTTCGCCGAACTGGTGCCTGGCGATGAAATTGCCCTCGGCACCGGTGGTTACGTCGACCTTCTCGACTACACCGCCTGCCGCGAGGTGCGTATCACCGGTGGTAGCGTCACAGCCACCTCGTCCGGCCTGATCATCGCTGAAGGCGAGGAGAAGGAACTGCGTCCGGGCAATTGCCTGAAGCAAGAAGCCGGCAACGCCGGTACGGACGGCGGCAAGGGCCTGGCGGTCACCATGCGCGGGCTGATTCCCGAAAACAAGGTTGCGGCGTCCTTGATGCTGCGGTTCGGCGAGGACCTGAAGGAGCGCTATGACAGCGTCTTCGTCTCGGTCGATGGTGGTGCGCCGCAGGAATACAAACTGGACGACAAGGTCCTGGCCGACATGCCGGATCTCGTGGCCCCGGCCGAAGGCAAGGGAAATGGCGTCCCGATCGAGTTGACCTTCAAGCCGCGTGCGGGCACGGGCGAAGCTGAAATTCGCCAGTTCACGCTGGACCCGCTTGAAGTCGGCCGGGAAACGGCGGTTGTCGTCGTGAAATGAACGAAGCCGCGCGGGCAGCGACAGCCGCCAGGGAACGCCGGCGTTTGAAGGCTGCGGTGATTGTCATCGCGGTCATCGCTGGACTGTTGGCGGGTGTCGGTGCGACGCGTGCGCTCTGGGAGGGCTGGGTCTCCGACCGGCTGCTCCAGGTCAGGGCATTGGTCACCGACCTGCCGCAGGACCGCTTTCCTGTTGCTGTGGTCGGTCTCGACCAGGCTTCCCTGACATCAAAGCGGCTGGAAGCGATCCCGCGGGTGTTCATGTCGCAGGCTTTTGCCAAGGCAGGGACTGCGCTGTTCGATGCCGGGGCCACGGCCATCGGCCTCGACTTTGTCTTCGCCTTTTCCGCTGATGCCTTTGCTGATCCGCAAACCGGCGAGGCCCGCCTCAAGGGCTATGACCGACAGTTTCTGCGTTTCCTGTATGAAAACCGGGGCCGCGTCGTTGTCGCCCGCACCTCGACAGGTATCCCGCATCGCTCGATTTCCGCTGCTGCCGGCAGCGACGGTGTGCGGTCGACCGAGATCCTGACCGACAATGACGGCGTCGTTCGCCGGCATCGGCCGCAATTGCCATTGGAGACCTCCCCGGCCTTTGTCGATGCGATGCTTGGCCATGCCGGGGCCGTGGTCGACAGGCCCTATGTTGCCGTGCCCGGGGCCCGGCTGGCAACATCCGTTCCCTATCTGTCGCTGCTTGATGTCCTTGACCTGATGGATGCGCCGGACGGGGCGGAAAAGCTGAAGCAGTTTGCCGAGGGCCGCGTCATCCTATTCGGCTCGACCTTGCCCAACGAGGATGAGCATCTTTACCTCGACCGATTTCTGCCACGCGAAACGCCAGTGGGCGAGAGCGCCGGACCGGCCGGACGCCCGCCCGTTCGCACGGCAACGAGCGGTGTGTTCATTCTCGCGGATCTGATCGGATCGCCGCTGGTGGCCCGCACGGTCACGGAAGCGCCGCTGCCGCTGGTCGGAGCGCTGATCTTTGTCTTTGCCCTGGTCGGCGCATTCGCCGGCCTGAACCTGCCGCTGCCGAGCCTGCCCCTGGTGGTCGCTGGGCTGGTGTTGGCCGGGATCGGGCTCGCCTTCGCGGTCCTGATGTCCGGCTGGCTGCTGCCAGCCGGTGCGCCGCCGACAGCCGGGTTCATTGCACTGATGGTGGCCGGCGTTGCCCAGGTCGCGGTCCTGAAACGGCGTGAGCGGGAACTGGTCCGGTTGTTCGGGCATTATCTGTCACCGCAGGTGATCCGGGCCATGGCGGAGGAGGAGCGCCTGTCGGATCTTGGCGGCGAGACCCGCAAGGTTGTGATTGGCTTCATTGATATCGTCGGCTTCACCCGCATGTCGGAGCGCCTTCCCGACCGCGAGGTGGTCAAGGTGGTCAACACCGTCTTCGATGCGATCGGCACCGAGATCACCCGGTCGGAAGGCTATATCGACAAGTATATTGGCGATGCCGTCATGGCGGTCTGGAACGCGCCGAATGATGTGGCCGACCCGGAGGCAAGGGCCGTGGCCTGCGCGCTTGCCGTCGTTGATCTGCTGCCGGAACTGCGCCGGCGGACCGGGCAGCCGGAACTTGACCTGCGTATCGCTCTCAATGCCGGACCGGCGCTGGTCGGCGATATTGGTGGCGAGACTCGCCGCTCCTTCACGGTGATGGGGACCACGGTCAACACGGCAAGCCGGATCGAGTCCATTGCCAAGGACGCTGCTGTGCGCCTTGCCTTCACCGGTCCGGTCGGAGATGCCTTGCCGGCTCGCTGGCCGCAGCGGCTGTTGTGGCGCGGACAGCTGCGCGGCCTCATGACTGAAACGGTTGTTCTCACGCTGGATGACGCTCGTCTGTGGATGGACGGCGAGGGCCCGGCGTTGATGCTGGTCCCGGAAGAGGCTGAGCCTGCCGCCTCCAGCGACGCCACCCCGTCGCGCCAGACAGCGACCTCCCGAACTTAAGGTTCCTTTACCGCCCCAGCGCCCCGCCAAGAACGCCGCCCAGCACCCCGCCGATGAAGGCAGCCCCGGCGGCTCCGTCGATCCCGCTCTGATCTTCAGGCGGCAGGCGTTCGGGGCCAGGGGCTCCGGGGGCATCCGCAAGGGGCTGCTGCCTCTGGGCACTGCGGGCATCGCGGCGCTGCGCCTGCTGCTGCTTGAGCTTTTCGGCGATCACCACGTAGGCGGCCTGCGTCTGGGCGACGAGCATCTGATACTGCGGCTCATTCAGGCTGCCGGTTGCGGGCTGACCGGCTGCTGTCTGCCAGGCGCGGATGCCGCTGCGGGTGCGGTTGCCAAAGGCGCCGTCCGGCTTGCCGACATCGAAACCGGCAAGGTTCAGTCGCAGCTGCACTTCACGCCGGCGCATCTGGCTCCAGCCTTGTTCCGTGGCCGTGATTTGGCTCGCCGGATTTGCCATGTCTGCCGGCGCCGTCCGCGAGGCGCTGTTGCCTTCGGTCAGAACTGCGACCTGTTGTTCGGCTGCTGCTGCGGAGGGGGCAGTGGTGCTGGCCATCGCCTGTTCGTTCTGCCCTTCGGTCGGCGCCGTGGTGCCGCCGGACAGGCGGGTAACCTGGTTGCGGGCGACTTCGGCGAAAGTCCCGTTCGGGTAGGCCGCGAGATAGGCGGAATAGTCGCCCACCGTGCCGGCGGCCTGCGCGGCATCCCAGAGCGCTTTCTCGCGTTCCCAGGCGATCTGGCTTGCCGCAGTTGGAACCGTGCCGGAGACGGCGGTCGGTGCCGGTTCGGACGCGGCGGTCGTTCCGGAGGCCGTCGCAGCGGCTCCCGTTGAGCGGTTCAGGAACACTTCGCCGATCAGTGAGGCATTGACCCACGGGCGCTGACGTTCACCGGTCTCGCGGTAAACGTCGCCGGTCACCCGGGTCATCACGTTCTGGATCGGTGTATCCGGCGCATCAATGTGGCGCAGCAGCGCCGTGGTGAAGGGCGAGTTGGAGCCGGACCCATCCAGCGCCACATCTCCCGGCGAGGTGGCAAAGGCGATCACCGAGCCTTCAGCGCCGGCGTCTTCCATCTTGAGTTCCGCAAGGCCGAGCCCCACTGCCGCGGAGCGGCTGGGGCTCATGCTGCGCGCCAGTGTCCGGGCCAGCGGATTGTCGCGGCAGGCGTCGAGGAACACCATGCGCACCTTCACGTCATTCGACATCTGGCGCAGCACGAAATCCGCCGAAATGGTCTCGAAGTCGAGCGCGGTCTCGTCAGCGAATTTTGCGTCGATCGGGATCAGGTAGTTGACGCCGCCCACCTGCATGCCATGCCCGGCATAGAACAACAGCGCAATCTCGGCTCCGCGCGCCGTCTTGGCGAAATCGGCGACCGTGCGGCGCATGCCCTGATAGTCGAGGTCATAGCCTGCGACCACTTCGAAGCCGAGCTGCTGCAGTTTCGCCGTCATGGCGCGCGCATCATTGGCGGGGTTGGGCAGGGCAACTGCATGGGCGTAGTCACCATTGCCCATGACGAGGGCAACGCGTTTGGCAAGCGCCGGCGAGATTCCGGCGATCAGGACGACCAGAACGGCAAGTGCGCGCGCAAGCATCTTCGTGTTCCTCCGGCGGACAATGATGGACGCTACGGTAGACAAATCTCTGCCACGGGTCGCGTCCTCATACAAGCAGGCCGCATCATCGGTCAGATGATACGGCCTGTCCGTCGTGCGCGTCACAAAGCGTGGCTTTTCAGCGGAAATGGCAACTCACGCTGCCAAAAGGTCCGAAATCTGCGTGGATCGACGAGCCGTGCGGGGCTTCGACCGGGCGGATGAAGGAGCCGGCCAGCACAACCTCGCCGGCCGACAGGCCCATGCCATATTGCGCCAGCCGGTTGGCAAGCCAGGCGATGCCCCGGGCCGGATTGTTGAGAACGCCAGCGCCGAGGCCGGTCTCTTCCACTTCGCCATTCTTCGAGACAATCGCCCCCATCCAGCGCATGTCGACCGCATCGGGCCGCATCGGCCGGCCGCCAAGCACGTAGCCGGCGTTGGCGGCGTTGTCGGAAATCGTGTCGACGATGGTGCGGGTCTGCTTGGTCTGGGGATCGACCCGGACGATGCGCGTGTCGAGGATTTCCAGCGAGGGCGTGATGTAGTCAGTCGCGTTCAGCACGTCGAAGACGGTGACATCCGGTCCCTTCAGCGGGGCCTTCAGGATGAAGGCGATCTCCGCCTCGATGCGCGGCTGGATGAAACGGTCTTCCGGGATGACCGAGCCATCCTCGAAGGCCATGTCGTCGAACAGCACGCCCGAATCCGGGATGTTGATATTGAGCGCGTATTGCATCGCCTTGGAGGTGAGGCCGATCTTCCAGCCGGTCACTTTGCGCCCGGCCGCGAGTTTGCGCTTCACCCAGGCGGCCTGGACCGCATAGGCATCGTCCATGGTCATGCCAGGGTGCTTCAGGGACAGGAGCCCGGTCTGCACACGGGCACGCTCGGCCTCATCGAGGGCGGCGGCGGCGGCGTCGATTTCGGCGGCACTCAGCATCAGATCACCTCGTCGGCAACAGGGTTGGTCAGGGTGCCGAGCCCGTCGGCGCTGACCTCGATGACATCGCCCGGCTTCAGCCAGATCGGCGGATCGAAACGTGCGCCGGCGCCGGTCGGCGTCCCGGTCAGGATGACATCGCCCGGCAGCAGCGTGGCGAAAGTCGAGATGTAGGCGATGATCTTGCGGAAGGAGAAGATCATGCGGCTGGTGCGGTCCGACTGGCGCAGCTCGCCGTTCACCCGGGTTTCCAGCGCGATGTCGGCAATCTGCTCCTCGCCGGTGAAGGGCACGAACCAGGGGCCGAGCGACCCGGAGCGGTCGAAGTTCTTGCCCTGGGTGACGTTGAACTTGGCGTGGCGAACCCAGTCGCGCAGCGTGCCTTCGTTGGCAAGGCTGAGGCCGGCGATATGGGAGAGTGCATCCTTCTCGGAGATCCGGCGGCCCGGCTTGCCGATGACGATGACGATCTCGCCCTCGTAGTCGAGCTGATGCGATTCCGGCGGGCGGATCAGCGGCGCGTTGTGGCCTGTGAAGGACGATGAAAAGCGCACGAACAGGGACGGGTTCGACGGCGCGGCCTGGCCGTCCTTGTACTCTTCGTTGCGGTCGGGGAAGTTGACGCCGACGCAGATGTACTTGTCTGCGTCGGTGACGGGGAGGTCGAAGCTGAGACCGTCGAGATCCAGGTCTGCCGACAGGCCGGAGCCCTCTTCAACCAGCCGCGACAGCGCGCCGTCTGCGAGCACGCTGCGCAGGGTTGGCCAGCGGGCTCCGAACCGGGCGCTGAGGTCGACGACACCATCGCCGTTGACCAGACCATAGCGGCGTTGGCCGTTCCTGTGAAAGCCGACGAGTCGGGATGAGGGCAGGGCGATGGTCATGTCGTCATCTCCTCACGGGGCCACGATCGGCTGGGCGTCCAGCTTGGCGGCAACGGGCTCGACGCCGGCAAAGAGGCTGCCTTCCTCGAACCAGGACTTCGGCGCCGGCGCCCCCCAGAGCGTCTGGCGCTGCGGGTCCTTCAGGTCCCACTTGATCGGTTCCAGGTCCGGATCGACCGTCTGGTAGTCGGAGCAATAGATCTCGATGCGGTGGCCATCCGGGTCGCGGATGTAGAGGAAGAAGGCGTTGGAAATGCCATGCCGTCCCGGGCCGCGCTCGATGTTGGCGAGATATCCGGAGGTGGCCATCAGGTCGAGCAGGTCGATGATGTTGAGCGGTGTCGGCACCCAGAAGGCGGTGTGATGCAGGCGCGGGCCACGGCCGTTGGTGAAGGCGATGTCATGCACGCCGCCCTTGCGGTGCGTCCAGGCGGCCCAGAGCTTCTTAGATACTTCGTCCTCGGTGTATTCCGTCACCCGGAAGCCGATCTCGTTGTAGAAGGCGACGCTCTCGTCCACGCTCGGGGTGAAGCAGTTGAAGTGGTCGATGCGCAGCGGCTTCACGCCCTTGTAGAGGGCGTATTTCTGGTGGATCGGCGGCAGCCGGTCCATACGGGTGTAGAATTCCAGCGGAATGCCGTGCGGATCCTGCGTGCGCAGCGTGCGCGACTGGTAGGGCCGCTCGACCCACTCCACCGGCAGACCCTTTGCCTTGAAGAATTGCTCAGCCCTGGTCAGGTCATCCTCGTCAAAGAGCTTGAAGCCGAGCAGGTTGGCGGTCGCCGTCTCACCCTTCTTCAGGATGATGCAGTGATGCCCGCGCTCTTCCATGGCGCGAAGGTAGATCTCGCTGTCGGTCTCGTCGGTGACCTGAAGGCCGAGGATGTCGACGTAGAAGGCGCGCGATGCAGCCAGATCGCGCACGGTGAATTCCACGTGGCTCAGCCGCACGATGTTGAAGGGCGGATAGAGATTGGGGGCAGGAATGGGCATCGGGTCCTCCCGGAGACTTTGCCGGATTGTTCTGGTCAGGGTGTAGCGGGGATCAGCCGCCGAGCTTGGGGATGGCGTGGGCGTGCGTCGCAAAAGCGATGTTCTTGGTTTCCATGTAGAAATCGAAGGACCAGTCCCCGCCGTCGCGGCCAATGCCGGAGTTCTTGACGCCGCCGAAGGGCGTCGGCAGATGGCGGACGTTCTCCGAGTTCACCCAGATCATCCCGGCCTCGAGGCTTTCCGAGAAACGGAAGGCGCGGGTGACGTCATTGGTCCAGATGTAGCCGGTGAGGCCGTATTCGACGTCATTGGCAATAGTGAGGGCTTCCTCTTCCGTCTTGAACGGGATCGCCGTCAGGACCGGGCCGAAGATTTCCTCCTGCGCGATGCGCATGGACTGGTTCGCGCCGGTGAACAGCGTCGGGCTGACATAATGCCCGCTGGCGAACTCACCGCCGAGCTTCTGGCCGCCGACGGCAATGGTGGCGCCATCTTCACGGGCGATGTCAAAGTAGGAGAGAACCTTCTTCTCGTGCACCTCGTGAATCAGCGGGCCGATGACCGTGTCCGGATCGAGCGGATGGCCGACCTTGATGCGGGCGGCCTTCTCGGCAACCTTGGCGACGAAGGCGTCATGGATGCTCTCTTCCACCAGCAGGCGGGACGAGGAGGTGCAGCGCTCGCCGTTCAGCGAATAGATCATGAAGACAGCGGCATCCGCAGCCCGCTCCAGATCGGCATCGGCGAAGACCACGACCGGGTTCTTGCCACCGAGCTCGAAGTGAACGCGCTTCAGCGTCTCGGAGCCTTGGCGCATGATCATAGAGCCGGTGCGGCTTTCGCCGACAAAGGCAATGGCCTTGATGTCCGGGTGCATGGTGAGCGCCTTGCCGGCGTCCTCGCCGAAGCCGTTGACGAGGTTCCAGACGCCCTTCGGCAGGCCGGCCTCCTCGGCAATCTCGACCAGCAGACGGGCGGTCAGCGGCGAGAATTCGGCCGGCTTGTGGACGACGGTGCAGCCGGCCGCCAATGCCGGTGCGATCTTCCACGTCGACAACATGAAGGGCGTGTTCCACGGCGTGATCACGCCGACGGGCCCGATCGGATGGCGGGTGGTGATGTTCACCTGTCCCGGCGCCTGGATCGACTGGCCGTCGCGCGCTTCCGGGGCCTTGTCGGCATAGAAGCGGAAGTTTTCCGCCCCGCGCAGCGCTGCCTTCGACATGAACCGCAGCGCCTGGCCGGTGTCCATGCACTCGGTGAAGGCAATCTCGTCTGCACGGGCAACGATGCCGTCAGCGATCTTGTGCAGGATCTTGCGCCGGTCGGCGCCGGAGAGGGCGGCCCAGCTCTTGAATGCCGCCTTGGCTGCCTTGGCCGCCTTGTCGATGTCGGAGGCACCGCCCTTGGCGACCTTGGCCAGCAGCCGGCCGTCGGCCGGAGAGCGGGTCTCGAAGGTCTCGCCGCTGTCGGCTGCGACCGAGACGCCGCCGATATGGTTCAGAACGCCATCGCGAGCAAAGTGGGCGAGATAGTCTTCGGCACGGGCCAGGTTCTTTTGCAGGTCGCTCATGGACGGTCCTTCTCGGCGTTCCGCAGACGCGGGTGCATGGTGTTGCGCTTCCAGCTCAGGGCCGGATCGATTTCGATGATTTCGAGAGACAGGGCGAAATGCGGCTCGGCAAGCAGCGGGGCGAAGATCGCTCCGGCTGCTGCAAAGATTGCATCGCCGCCTGCCTTCTTCTCCTCCGCGCTGCGCCCCGTGCCGATGCGCAGGATCATGTCGACAAAGCTATTGTGCGGCAGCAGGTCACCGATGGCGGCATGATCGGCCTTCAAGGCCCGAACCCTCACAGCGCCCAGTTCAAACAGACCGGTCGCCAGCATGGCGGCATGCAGTTCCCGGCAGGCGGACGTCATGTCCACGGTAGCCTCGACCGGCCCGGCATATTGGAGTGTCAGATGTGGCATGACCGCGATCTCCTCTTGGTAATTAACATGTTAAATATAAACCCGCATGGCCGTCAAATGTTTTATAGGCAAGAAGGAAGGGATCGAGGGGCGTCCCTCGGGCGTCACAGTCAGCGAGGACTATATGGGACCGGACGAAATCGAGGGTCAGGGGCCGGACACCGAAGGCGCGAAAGGGCACTTGCGGGCAACACGTCGTTCACTCCCGATCGCCCTGTTGCGGGCGCGGGAAAGCGTGATGGCGCATTTTCGTCCCATGCTGTCGCGCCATGACCTGACGGAGCAGCAATGGCGCGTCATGCGCGTGCTGGCCGAAGAAGGCGAAATGGACGCAACTCAGCTGGCAGCCAAGGCGCTGATCCTGGCACCGAGCCTGACCCGGATGATTCGTCTTCTGGAGAAGCGGCTGTTGATTTTTATCCGCAAGGACGCCGACGATGGTCGCCGGACCCTGGTGCGTATCGCACCTGACGGTCTTGGCCTGATCGAGAAAATCCGGCCCGAGAGCGCGGCGGTCTATCAGATGCTGGAAGCGCGCTGCGGCGGGGCGGAACTCGAAAGCCTGATGGATCAACTGGACCGTCTGGTCAGCCGCTTGGGTCCCGCAGAGGCGCAGGGTGACGACTGATCCCGACCCGCACCAGCCTGTGGCGCCCGGGGCCCTGCGATCAGTTGCGGCGCCGGGTTTCGAGCCATAACAGACATCAGGAACGGCCGAACAAGTTCCGGCTGTTGTTAAACTGGACTTTAAGGGAGGAAAGCACGACCACTTATGGAGTGGTACGCCCAAGGGGAATCGAACCCCTGTTTTCGCCGTGAAAGGGCGACGTCCTAACCGCTAGACGATGGGCGCTTACTCGGTGCAGCCCGTGTGGGCCGCGTCGTGTGAGGAGGCTTATAGGCAGATTGAGTGGAGGCTGCAAGAGGGTATTTGCATGGTTTTCCACAGGCTCGGATTTTTTCGTCGGTCGCGTCCGGTGCTTTGGCGGAAAACCTCGGGAGCCCGGCGATCACCGGACTCCTCTCATGGTTAGAATGGCTTAAGCGGGGATCTTACCAGGTGCCCGTGTTGGCCATCGAACTCCAAGGTTCAGCCGGGGCCTTGGCTTCGCCCTTTTGCAGCAGTTCGATCGAGATGCCGTCCGGTGACTTCACAAAGGCCATGCGGCCGTCGCGCGGCGGGCGGTTGATGGTGACGCCCTTGGCCATCAGGTCGGCACAGAAAGCGTAGATGTCGTCGACTTCATATGCGAGGTGACCGAAGTTGCGGCCACCGGCATAAGTTTCCGGATCCCAATTGTAGGTCAGTTCCAGCAGCGGTGCCGCATCGGCCCGGCCGCTGTCGACATCTTCGCGGGCGGCAAGGAAGATGAGGGTGAAGCGGCCAGCCTCGTGCTCCATCCGGCGCACTTCGGTCATGCCCATCTTGTTGCAGTAGAAATCGAGCGAGGCCTCGACATCGGTCACGCGGACCATCGTGTGCAGGTAGCGCATGGTGTCCTTTCGGAAAAGCTTGAAGCAGCGGGCTACAATCGGCGTGGTGGCATCACCGGGCTTGCCTGGACCTCGATGTGCGACAGAAACTGTCCGGACAAGACCGGGTTCAGACAACCTGACGGGATCTCAAACAGGGCGGTGGGCACCATGACACGCCAATCGGACGCGCGGCAGATAAAGGATGTGGACCAGGCCAGCGCCGTGCTGGCCGAGGTGTTTGCCCGGGAAGGGCGGGTGGTTGTGCTGACCGGTGCCGGGATCTCGACCGAATCGGGCATACCCGACTACCGCTCGCCCGGAGGCATATGGGCCAACACAATCCCTATTCAATACCAGGCCTTCGTCTCAGACAAGGCGGCCCGGCTCGAGGACTGGCGCCGGCGATTCCATTTTGGAGCCGAATTTTCGTCCGCCAGTCCGAACGCAGCCCATCTGGCGCTAGCCCGGCTGGCTGAGAGAGGACAGGTCAATCTCGTCATCACCCAGAACATCGACGGGCTGCACCAGCGGGCCGGACTTGCCGCCGACCGGCTGGTTGAACTGCATGGCAATGGCACCTATGCCCATTGCCTCGATTGCAGGGCCAAAGCCCGGATCGAGGATCAGGAGGCCGTCGTCGCCGCAGGCAGAAGCCCGCGCTGCCAGGCTTGCAATGGCCTTTTGAAAGCCGCCGTCATCAGCTTCGGCGAGGCCATGCCACAGGAGAAGATGGCGCGCGCAGTCGCTGCCGCCCGGCGCTGTGACGTGTTTCTCGTTCTGGGGTCGTCGCTGGTCGTTCACCCTGCAGCAGCGCTGCCCGAGATCGCCGCCGACGCCGGCGCACAGTTGATCATCGTTAACAGGGAGCCGACGCCGCTGGATGACCTCGCTGAGTGGTGCATCCGGACATCGCTTGGCGAGACCTTCCGGCAGTTCTCCTGGGCGTGCTGATGCATTGCAGCAGATGCAACTGTGGTTAGTTAACAAAATCCTCTGGTGGAGGGGCGGGCTGGTGTTATCCTTTTGTTAGGAATCAGGGGGTGCGTGAGTCGGACAAGACTTCTGCCCGCTGGCTGATGCGGCGTAGATGATGGGGCGTTGGACGATGGGGGGAAAGACGGCACAGGATCCCCGACTGATCGAGGCGATGGCCGACGAGGTCGGCGTCGACGTGATCGAGGTCGCGGGAACCATCAAGTGGTTCGACATCGCCAAGGGGTACGGCTTCATAGTGCCGGACAATGGCATGCCGGACATTCTTCTCCACGTCACGTGCCTGCGCCGCGACGGGTTCCAGACCGCCTATGAAGGCGCACGGGTCATCTGCGAAGTGCTCGACAAGGCACGGGGGCTGCAGGCCTTCCGCATCCTGTCGATGGACGAATCCACCGCGGTTCATCCGTCCCAGCTGCCGCCCTCCCGCACCCACGTTCAGGTGGTGCCGGAAACCGGGTTTGAGCGCGCAAGCGTGAAATGGTTCAACCGGGTCAAGGGCTTCGGCTTCCTGACCCAGGGCGAGGGCTCGGAGGATATCTTCATCCACATGGAGACCCTCCGCCGCTTCGGCATTACGGAGCTTCGCCCGGGCCAGGACGTTCTGGTTCGCTTCGGCATGGGTCCGAAAGGCCGCATGGCTGCGGAAATCAGGCCCGTTGGCTCCGGTACACATATCCCGTCGTCCCACTGAGCTGTCGGCTCAGGCGGGACGTGTGATCAGTCAGGACACGAGCCGCCGGGACAGTTTTCCGGCGACATCGAAGGAGTGTGGTTCGCCGCAAGCCAATGAGCTGTTGTCTTCGCTGCTTGGCGTGTTTGGCCAGGCGGCAAGGCGTGCAAGCCCTGATGGGGGTGGTCGCAGAAGCGGCAGCCGCTGGAAAGGGCAGGGGCTTCTGCGAGGAGGCCGGATGTCGGTGTGTTCCGGCGTCATCAGTAAAGTCGAGTTTGCGTTGTCCAGGGGGACTTTGTCATGCGTATCACCCATTTTACGGCGCCGTCGCGCGCCCTTCCCGTTCGTGGCCACCCGGCTCCGACGGCCTCTTGGCGTGAAGCGGCGGCAATCCTTGCCCGGGCCGCGCTGATTGGTGTTATCATCTTGTTCGGCGTCCTTGCCGCCCGTGCCGCCCGCGCCGCCACGGTGTCAGCCGCCGGCCTTCCGGTCGAAACCGTGGCAATTGCAACAGCGACGGGCCCCGTGTCCTTTGTTGCCGAAGTCGTATCCACCGAGGCGCAGCGTGCCATCGGGCTGATGAACCGCAAGGAACTGGCGGCCGACGCCGGCATGCTTTTTGTCTTCGAGCGCGAAGGCGAGCGGCATTTCTGGATGCAGAACACCTATGTTGCCCTCGACATGATTTTCATCGGCGCGGATGGGAAGATCGTGTCCATCGCGCCCGATACCACGCCGTTGTCGCAGAAGATCATCTCATCCGGCGTTCCGGCGCTTTATGTGCTGGAGGTGGTTGCCGGAACCTCGGCCCGGCTTGGCATCGAACCTGGCCAGAGCGTCACTGCCCCCAGCATCCAGCGCCGCTGAGGCTTGCGCCGCATTACCGAGTGTTTTTCAAGGCGAGAATACAATGTGAACACACTCCGGGACAATTCCGGGAAATGTTAACCTGTTCATTCCGTGTTCTCCCAAATTTTCCGCGTTTGTTCGCATTGACAGTGGCGCTATAACCCGTCAAAACCCATGAAATTCAAGGCATCGGGGTATAGCGCAGCCTGGTAGCGCATCTGCTTTGGGAGCAGAGGGTCGCAAGTTCGAATCTTGCTGCCCCGACCATCTTTTCAAGCACTTGGCGAGAGTTCGCCGGCGACAGGATCTGGCCTGCGGGAGCACCGTGGGAGCCAGCGTACCCGGCAGCCCCTGTTCGCTCGCTGCCGCCTCATGCCATTGCCCGCTTCTGCCTGGCCAGGCCGGCCTGCCACACACAACGCTGCATTGCCAAGCGGCTTTTGGTTTCCACCAGACCGCGTCCGTTCCACTGTTGCCGCGCCGCGTAACTTCACGCGGGCTAACATGTTGGGGACGTAGATGGTTTTGGACAGTTTCGACACATCCACCCTCGTTGCCGCCGAGGCCCTGGGCCGCCTGACGGGCGAGATCCGGGCGGCTGGCCTGACGCTGGAAGAAAGCGCTGACTTTGCCGCCTTCGAACAGGCGGCTCAGGCAAGCGAGGATCAGTATCTCATGGAGGATTTCTCCTCCCGGTTTTTCGACCTGCACGCCAGCAATGCCTTCTGGATCGGCGTCCGGGACGGGGAGGGTAAAGTGGCCTCGCTGCAGGCTGCAAAGGTGGAGGATCTGCGCGATCGTCCGCTGGCCGTGTTCTGGCAGCAGCAGCAGCGCCGGATCTTCGCCGACCCCACAGGCGGCACCGCCCGACTCGGCGGCGCCCATGCCGCCGACGCCTTCGAACTCAGTGGCCGTATTGTCTACCACGGCAATCTCTGGCTGCGCCGGGACCTGCGCGGCCGCGGTCTCGCCGAAAAACTGACCCAGACCGGATTTCTTGTCGCTCTCCTGAAATGGCAGCCTGACTGGCTCTATGGCCTGATGGCCGAAACAAACGCCCTGAAGGGGTTCGGCCTCAGGGTTGGCTACCGCCGCTTTGCCCCGCGTGGCACTCACTGGATCGTACCGCCGGCGCATATCCGGCCGGATGACTGGCTGGTCTGGTCGAGCCACGCCGATCTCGTCACGCTGGCGCGTAATATCAGCGCTCGATTGACTGGATGAGGCCGTAATAGGCGCAGAACCGGGTCGGCGCGCCGGCCCGGGGACGCAGGGCGATGATCAGCCGCTCGAAGGCGACTTCAACCGGGGCGCCGTTCAGATGCAGCCGGGTGCGTGCATAGCCATAATAAGCCCCCCGTTCCAGCGCGATGAGATAGCCGTCGGCGGCAGCCGCCTCAAGCTCCGCATCCGGTGTCCGCAGGCCGGAGTCAGGGGATCGCGTCCAGTCGTCGCCAAACAGCTGGCGCTGCGAACAGTCTTGCCCGACGTAGAAAATCGGTGGCGGCACGCCATCGGCAACCTTGTCGGAGCACAGGCTGAGATGGGGCATGTGCAGGCGCAGCCGGTTGTCGGCAATGCCGCCCGATGCGCGCGCATCCTCAAGGAACCGCGCGAGACGCGGATCGGCAAGACCCCGGTCAATGGCATCAAGTCCCAGATCGGCAAACATGTAGTTCGGACGCGCCAGCATGATATCGAGTGCAGTCGTTTGGAATCGAAAAGCCCTGCGTCAGGCATATCGAGCTTGATCCCAAATTGCCGCATTCTTTTTTTGAGGGGATCGCGATTTGTTGACAGGACACGCCTATCTGCAGACCCTGCCGGACCCCGCTTTGCTTTTGCCGACCCCCGTTCGCAACGCCCTGGCGTGAAGGCGGGCGATGGCCATTCGAATGGCAAGCCGGTCAGGCCTCACGCGAGAAAGCGCGCACAAGCAGATCGATTACATCAAGAAACTGCTCCCGCATCTCCGGCAGCAGGTCGCCGACATGCGACACCTGGTAGTCGATGCTGAGGATCATGTCCCACATGTCGGACAGGCCCTTTTCCTCAACAGCTTGTCTCAGGCGGATGAGCCGGGCATTCGTGGGCATGCTGTGCTCATGCTGGTACTGGCTCATGCGCAGCGGTATCATCTTGGGCATCGGTCCTGGAAGGCCGGTTTTGCTGGCGTCAGGGCAATGGGGCGAACGCCAGATGTCCGACCGAATAATTGTCTGATGAACGTAAATCCTATTTCGCCGGTGCGAAAGCAATCGTCGGTGCAAAGCCGATTGTATTTGGCAGACTTTGGCCGCTTTTCCAAAGGGCAGGCCGCGTCCTCCCTGCCTTTCTCCTCCTTCTCCGGTTCTGCAGCAGGCCGGCGGGCCGTGATCGCTGTCCTATGGGCGCGCGTGGGTTGCGATCTGCAGCATCATGTTGACATTGATGCCAAACACGCGGAAAACGGGGCATGTTTCGGGGCCGGCGCAGACGCGCTGCCTGGCTATGGCTGGCAAAGGCTTCCGGGACGCGCGAGACATACAGTCAACATCAGGACACGCGACATGGTTGCGCGCATCTATCGGCCGGCCAAGACGGCCATGCAGTCGGGCAAGGGCAAGACCCAGCGCTGGGTGCTCGAATATGAGCCGGAAGTGGCCCGGACCGTCGAGCCCTTGATGGGGTACACCTCATCGTCAGACATGAAGCAGCAGGTCCGGTTGTATTTCGAGACCGTCGAGGAGGCAGAGGCCTGCGCGTCGCGTCTCGGGGTTGCCTATCGCGTCGAGAAGCCAAAGGACCGCATCGTCCGCGGCGCGTCCTATTCGGATAATTTCCGCTTTGACCGGTCTGCTCCCTGGACCCATTGAACCGCGCTGGCTGGTCGGGACACATCCGTCCCGGACGTGATCAGCGGTTGGCGGTTCACGCATTCTGGCTCCGGTACAGACCGGAGCTTCGCCCGTTTTCAACGGACATCAATTGGCCCCGTAGCTCAGCTGGATAGAGCACTCGCCTTCTAAGCGAATGGTCGCAGGTTCAAGTCCTGCCGGGGTCGCCAGTCCTCTTTTTCAAACAAGTCTCCTGCGGTCTGCAAACGTCTGCTGCTTGAGCGGCGACAGCACTTGAGGTCCAGCCGGCGAGCCGCGCTTCTCAGGCGGCCCGGCGCCGGAAGGCCTACGGCGCCGGGGCATCAGGTTGTCCGAAGGATGCGGACCAGTCCGTCAGGAATCGCGCCCGCTTCATCCGGTCAAGATAGGTCAGGAGGCCGGGGCCGAGACGGATGGGAAACAGGGGTTTGCCGCGCAGGAAATCGACGACCCGTTCCGGCATGGAGACAGTATCAAGAGCCGTAATCGGCACCAGTCCGCCCGAGCGCGCAATTTCAGCTTGCCCTTCGCGCGACAGGAGGTAGGCGATGAAACGCTGGCCGAGTTCCGGGTTCTCCGCCTTGCGGGGGACAAAGGCGGTGCGGCTGAGGACCAGGGTATAGTCGTCCAAGAGGTAAAGGCCGATCCGCGGATCACGTGCAGCGATGTCGAGCGCATAGGAGCCAATGACGTTATAGCCATAGACGAGGCGTCCTTCCCCCAGGGCTTCGAGGATCAGGCTGCTGCAGCAATAGGTGAGCGCCTGCGCGCGGCCGAGCGTCTCGACCAGGCGGGGAAACTGGTAGCCCCGGCGGGTATCCTGTGTTGCGAAAAGATAGCCGACGCCCGAGACGGCCACGTCATAGGTTCCGACCCGCCGGTTATAAAAGGCAGGATCATCGCGGATCTGGCTGGCCAGTTCCAACCGGGTGCGCGGCAGGTCGCGTCCCTCGAAGGCCGGCTTGTTGTAGGCCATCACAACCGGTTCGAAGGTGAACCCCCAAAGCTCGTCCCGCCAGGAGGCCCATTCGGGCAGGGCGGCGGAATCTCGCGGACGAAACGCCCGGGCAAGGCCTCGGTTGACCAAGTCGACCTGGAGGTCCATGGCGGACGAAATGACAACATCCATTCCAGCACCGCCGTTGGCAAGAACGGCGCTGTGCAGCTCCGAGGTGTTGTATTCGGTGTAGACGACCTGAACTCCGGGGTTTGTTGCTTCGAACCTGGTAACTACGTTGCTGATCGCCGACGTGTCGGTGGCACTGTGGATGTTCAGCTGCTGCGCCAGCGCAGCCGCGTTCAGGCCTGCGGTCAGAGTGAGGGCGAGGGCAGAGGCGAGGGCAGAGGCGAGGGTGAGGGCGCGCATCATGCCGCAGCCACCCGGATGGGCATTGCGGGCAGGAGGAGCCGCGCCGAAAGCCCTCCTTCCGGCGAGACGTCGAGTTCAAACCGGCCGCCGTGCGCCTTAACCGAGGCCTCGACGATCGCCAGCCCGAGGCCGGAGCCGCCCCGTGAGCCGAGGCTGGAAAACCGCTGGCGTGCCCGGGTCCTGTCGGCTTCGGCGATGCCTGGACCATTGTCCTCGACACGAAGGTCGAGTGCTGTCTGCCCGCCCAGTTCACCCTGCGACAGGGCAATGCGCACCAGCGGTGCCGTACCGGCATGGCGCAGGGCGTTGTCGACCAGGTTGCGCATGGCTTCGCGCAAGCTGACCGGGTCACCGGCAACCATCAGGTCCTCCGCACCTGGGGTCACCTGGACCTCGAATTCCGGCTCTGCTGAAGAATCCGGGCTCCGGTTGACCTCTTCGATCAGGCCGCGTGCGATGTCGATCATGTCGACCGCCTCCTGCGGGGCGGTGTCTGCCCGGTGGATGACCATGGCGTGGGTGAGAAGCTGGTTTGTCAACCGGATCGTCCGGCTGGCCTGGTCAGCCGCCTTCGCAACCCGCTTGCGCTGGGTCGCAGCATCGACAGTCTCGGACGCCAGTTCCAGTTGTCCGCGCAGGGCTGAAAGGGACGTCCGGATTTGGTGCGCCACGTCCGCGATGAAGGACTCGGCGTTGTCCTTGCTGGCATCAAGGCGCCGCATGAACCCGTTGATCGCAGCGATCAGGCCCGCGATCTCGCGCGGCGGCTGGGCGCGCAGCGGCGCAAGGTTTGCCGGGTCGCGGCCCTGGATATCGGCCTCGATTCCGGCGAGGGGGCGCATTGCCAGATGGATGGCGGACTGCACGCAGACCAGGCCGATCAGGGCCAGCACGGCAAGCATTGCCATGCCCCTGAAGAACAGGTCACGCTGCATCACATCGCGCGCGCCTCGGGTCTGGCCGACCTGGACGGCAACCTCGACCGGGCCGGTGATGCCTGGCACCGACAACTGGCGACGGACGAAACGGACGGCTTCGCCCGTGTGCGGCGCATCGAAGAACTGTCTGTCGGCCACGGGAAGCGAGGCGCGCGGACCCAGGCCCGGCGGGGCAGGCAGATCGGTATTCCCGGTGAGCACCGTGCCGTCCGCCGTCGACACTTGGTAAAAGGCACGGTCGCCCTCGACGAGGGCGAGAATTTCGAGGGCGGAATTGGGAATGTCGACCTGAATGCCGGAGGGCGTTGCGGTGACGCTTTCCAGAATGGCGATGGCGGCCCCGTCCAGCATCAGGTCGAAGGTGGTATCGGCGGCGTCGCGGGCATAGTTCCACAACCCGAAGGCCAGCGCCGCCATGATGACCGTGAACCCGGCGAGCATGGCTGCCATCAGCCGCCGCCGCAGGGAATACGGCCGGTCGGGTATCCTAGTCGCGAACATCGGCAATATATCCCAGACCGCGAATTGTCCGAAGGCGCAGCGGTGATCCCTCCAGCTTGCGGCGCAACCGCACCACCGCCTGCTCGACAGCATTCAGGGTCGGGGTCTCTTCAAAGGTGTAGAGCCGGTCGGCGACTTCCTCCTTCGACAGCACCCGGCCCAGGCTGCCGAGGAACGCCTCCAGCAGCTGCACGTCACGGGACCGCAGTTGCAGGTCCACACCGTTCAAGGTCGCGCATTTCGCTGCACGGTCATAGACCAGCCCGCCGGCGATGAACTGGTTCGCTGCCTGACCCGAACGCCGGCGCACCAATGCCCTCGCGCGGGCCGCCAGTTCCCGAAAATCGATGGGCTTCACAACATAGTCGTCGGCGCCAAGGTCCAGTCCGGAAATACGGTCGTCGATCTCGGAACGGGCGGTCAGGATCAGAACCGGCGTCCGGTCGCCGCGCGCGCGCAACCGGCGCAGGACTTCCGTGCCCTGCAGGCCGGGCAGGTTGATGTCGAGAATGAGCAGGTCGAAATGACTGTGTACGAGCAAGGCGTCGGCCATCGCGCCATCTGCCTCCCGGTCGATGGCGTGCCCTTCGGCCAGGAAACGGTCCATGACCATTTCCGCCAACTCGTCATTGTCCTCGATCAGGAGCATGCGCATGGCCGGAGTATGCCATCTCGCCGATGCTTTGCCAGCCGGAAACCACCCGTTTCAGGCCCATGTCAGCGTCGCGTCAGTTTCGCGTCAAGCCACGGTCAGTCCCGTCAGTTAGGCACAGAGGTGGAGGAGAACAGGCTGTTGCACCCCAGGTCACCGAACGTGGCTCTGGATGGGCGCTGCTGCTCTTGCCAACGACAAACGGGAGGAAACCAGATGAAGATCACACAACTCTTTGTGGCGACGGTCGCGCTCGTCGGCATGTCCGGATTTGCCGCGATGGCCGACATCACGCGGCCCGAGTGCATTGCTCCTGCCAACCCGGGCGGCGGCTTCGACCTCACCTGCCGCGTGGCGCAGGCTGGGCTTGCCGAACAGTTCAAGGAACCGATGCAGGTCACTTTCATGCCCGGCGGGATCGGCGCGGTGGCCTATAACCTGTTCAACACCACCCGGACCGATGACGGCAATGCGATCGTCGCCTTCTCGTCTGGTTCTCTGCTGAACATCGCCACCGGAAAATACGGTGCCTGGACGGAGAATGACGTGCGCTGGCTGGCGTCTGCCGGCACGGATTACGGTGCGGTCGTGGTCAAGGCCGACAGCCCGTTCCAGACGCTCGAAGACGTCGTATTGGCTGTCACAACCGACCCGACGAGTATTGTCTTCGGGGCCGGTGGATCGGTCGGGTCGCAGGACTGGATGAAGGCCGCAATCCTTCTGAAGGCCGTGGGCGCTGATCCGCGCGCCATGCGCTATGTCGCCTTTGATGGTGGTGGCGAGTCCATCGCGGCGCTTCTGGGTGGTTCCATCCAGGTCTATACCGGCGACGTTGCCGAGCAGGCCGCCCATATCGGGGCCGGCACCATGCGCGTTCTGGCCACCTTGGCGCCGGAGCGCCTGGGCGCACCCTATGACAGCTTCCCGACGGCCCGCGAGCAGGGCTATGACGTAGTCTGGCCGATTGTGCGCGGCTATTACCTTGGCAAGAACGTATCGGACGCGGACTATGATGCCTGGGTTGCGGCTTTCAACGCTGCCTATGCGACCGAGGCCTTCGCCAAGAACCAGGCCGAAAAGGGCCTTCTGCCCTACAACAAGGCGGGGGCGGAATTTGCCGCCGAGATGAAGACGGGTGTCGAGAGCATGCGTCTCATCGCACGTGAAACCGGTCTGATCCAGTAATCGTCCTTCTCGTCCGGACCGGGTGGCTGCCTGCCGCCCGGTCCTCGTCGTCTCGCGCAAGGAGGGCGCCATGGCCGACCGCATTTTTGCCGGAGTGCTGCTGCTCGTCGCACTCGGCTATACCTACATCGCCTTCACCGTCATCAAGGCACCATTCCAGTATGACCCGGTCGGGCCGGAAGGCTGGCCCCGGCTGCTGGGTCTTGTGGCGATCATCTGCGCCGGCTTCATTGTCATCCGGCCGGAAATTCCCAATCTGAACCTGACCCGCGCCACGCTGCTCCGTCTGGCGGTGCTGGTGGCGTTGCTCTTCGGCTACGCCGCTGCCTATGAACCGGTGGGCTTCATCCTGTCCACCTGGGCGTTCTGCACGGTGCTCAGCCTGTTCCTGGGCGCGACCCCGAGCAGAGCCGTGGTGTTCGGCGCGGCATCCGGCATTCTCGGATATGCGATGTGCACGGTGCTCCTGAACCTGAACCTGCCTGCGGGCATTTTGAAACCCTGGCTCTGAGGGCATACCGATGGACGCCATCCTTACCGGACTTGGGCAGGGCTTTGCCGTTGCGCTTGACCCTTTCAACCTGTTCCTCGTTCTGATCGGCTGCTTTGCCGGCACACTGATCGGCGCGCTGCCCGGCCTCGGGCCGATCAACGGCGTGGCGATCCTGCTGCCCATTGCCTACAGTCTGAAACTCCCGCCTGAATCTGCGCTGATCCTGCTGGCGGGCGTCTATTATGGCGCCGAGTTTGGCGGGCGGATCAGTTCGATCCTCCTGAATGTGCCCGGCGATGCCAGCGCGGTGATGACCACGCTGGACGGCAACCCGATGGCCCGGCGTGGCGAGGCCGGACGCGCGCTCTCGCTCTCGGCGGTGGCCTCGTTCATCGGTGGCACCTTTGCCGTGGTGATGATGACGTTGTTCGGCCCGCTGATGGCCTCCTATGCGGTCACCTTCTCGCCGTCCGACTATGTTGCGCTGATGGTCTTTGCCTTTGCCTGTCTTGCCTCGCTGGTTGGCTCGAACCCGGTCAAGACGCTTCTTGGGGCGGTGATCGGGCTGATGCTGGCTTCGGTCGGGATTGATGCCAACACCGGGGTGGTTCGCTTCACCTTCGGGGTGCCTGACCTTCTGGCTGGTATCGACTTTCTGGTCATCGTGATCGGCTTCTTCGGGATGGCGGAGTTGATCAGCCTGGTCGAACAGCAGTTCTCGGGCAAGCTTAAGGCGCTGAAGATCGACAAGACCTTCGTCAGCTTCCGCGACATGATGGACGTGAAGTGGACGATCTTGCGGTCTTCCATCATCGGCTTCTTTGTCGGTGTTCTGCCGGGCACGGGCGCATCTGTTGCTTCAGCGGTCGCCTATGGCACCGAAAAGCGCATCAATGGCGCCAAAGGCACGTTTGGTGACGGCGATATCCGCGGCCTTGCCGCCCCCGAAAGCGCCAACAACGCCAGTGCGGGGGGCGCGATGGTGCCGATGCTGACCCTGGGCATTCCCGGGTCCGGCACCACGGCGATCCTGCTTGGCGCGCTCATGCTGTTCTCGGTCACGCCGGGACCGATGATGTTCCAGACCCGCCCCGAGATCGCCTGGGGCCTGATCGCCAGCATGTATATCGGCAACATTGCCCTGCTGGTCATCAACCTGCCGCTGGTGGGCCTGTTTGCCCGCATGTTGACCATACCGCAGCAATACCTGTCGCCGCTCATCGCCGTGATGGCCTTCATCGGGGTCTATTCGGTGGTGTCGAACCCGCATGATCTCTTCATGATCACAGCCCTCGGGGTGTTTGGCTGGATCCTTCGCAAGCTCGACTTCAGCATAGCGCCGATCATCCTCGGTTTCGTGCTGGGCCGCCTGTTCGAGGACAACCTGCGCCGCGCGTTGTCGATCTCGGGCGGAGACTGGGGCATCCTGTTCCAGTCGGTGAATTCGGTCATGCTCTATGCTCTTGCGGCGGGCATGGTGATCCTGCCGATCTGGCTGTCCCGGCGGCGCCGGGCGGTTGTGAACGACGAGTAGGGCCCGACGGTGAACGTCCGTGGACTATCGGTTGCCCTTGGCATCGGCTTTCCCGCTGCGGCGCTTCTCGCCGTGGCGGGAGTGCCGGCCGGCGCGTTGCTCGGTGCCACGGCGGCGGTGGCTGCAGCAGCGTTTGCCGGACTGGGTCCAGTGGTGCCCGACCCCTTGCGCAACCTGGCCTTCGGCATCATCGGGCTGTCGCTTGGGGCCGGCATCTCCAGTGACATCATGGATGATATCGCGCGTTGGCCGGTCAGCCTGCTCGGGCTGGCGTTGACAATCGTGCTGACCATGGCTTTGACCGGGCGCCTCCTGGTGCGCCGGTTTGGCTTTCAGCCCGATACCGCGGCTCTGTCGGTGTCGCCGGGAGCCCTGTCTTACGCGGTGGTGCTGGCGGGGCAGGGACGTGGCGACTTGCGCTCGGTCGTGGTCCTGCAAAGCATGCGGCTGCTTCTAGTGACCTTGTGCCTGCCACCGGCCATCGCCGCGCTGGCCGGCGTGCCCGCATCCGGTCCAGGCGCCGCCGGTGGGGCAGGGCCGCTCGCCCTGCTGCCGACATTGGTGCTCATTCTGGCCGGCATGGCCTGCGGCTGGGCGCTCGAGAGGGCAGGTAGCCCGGCAGCCTATCTTCTGGCGGGGCTGGCGGTCAGCGGGCTGGCCCATGCCCTCGGCTGGGTACAGGGGTTCTTGCCCGGCCCGGTTGTCTTCTTCGGCTTCGTTGTCACCGGTGCGGTGATCGGCAGCCGGTTCACCCGGATCGCACGGTCAGACCTGAAGGTCCTTGCGGCAGCGGGCCTGGCGGTGACGACCGTGTCGGTGGCCCTGTCAGCGCTCGGGGCACTGTGCGTGGCCTGGCTGACCGGCCTCGCGTTTCCTGTGGTTTGGGTCGCTTTTGCTCCGGGCGGGGTCGAGGGCATGGCGGCCATCGGACTTGCACTTGGCTATGATCCGGCATTTATCGCCACGCATCACATCTTCCGCATCATCGCGGTGATTGCCCTTCTGCCGCTGGCCTTGCGCCTGGCTGGACGCTGATCAACACGACGTAGGCCTGACAGCGCGCCACTTCATCTCGCGATAACGCTCTGGGATCTGCTATTTTGCCGGCGTCCGACTGCTTTGGTGACAAGCTTCAATATCCGTTGATTATTCAGTCGTTTGTTATCCACAGTTAATCTTCGTTGTTAGCCGCTTCATGTGCGCTCTGACCTTGCGGCAGCTCGGCTCCTGCGAAGCGTAGAGTTTGATTCTCTGGAGTGTCTCGTTTCGCGTAGGGCCTTCGAAGCCATTCTCATGGCCACTAAAGACACTTCGGTTTGTCTGCGCTCCGGCGGCTGCCGAGCGGATCAGGGGACCAGCCAGGGCAGGCGCGCGCAACCGCAGCAGGAACCGGCGGGATCGGTGGCGTGCCGACGCCGGTCAATCATCGAAACATGCAACAAAGGACCCGGCCTCCGAGCGTTGCGGCCTTAAAAGCCACGCATCTGGCAACCGGAACAAGCCGAAGAAGGCGGTGCCCTGGCCTTGGCAGGCGATACAAGAGTGGATCATGCAAGCCGAAGCCAGCGGGAGACCACGACGCAATCAGCGACCAAGATTACAGCTTAGACGAAGACCTGACTTCTACGTCGTTTGGTCGGAAATGAGAGCGGCGGGCTGCTTTATCATGCGTGAAAGCCTGCCATCGCGGCGGGGACGCGCGAAACGGCAGGCTTTTGGCTGTGGTTGATCAGTTCGCGGTCATGTCCTGCACCCGATCGACGGGCGTGAACTTCGACTTGATGGCCGCGTTGATTTCCTCGGATTCCTCGTCGAGGGCCTTCAGGGCCAGGCTGAGCAGATAGGCGCAGAAGGCGCGGCCATCCTTTTCCGCCTCGCGGCGCGTGAAATAGATCATGCGCTTCAGCGACTCATTCGTGAGGTCGCTGTCATGGCCCGCGACTGCGTTCGGGCTCTGGGTGATATCGGCAGCTTTCGACATCTGGATCCTACCGTTCTACTACTGGGCCTCACTGGACCGGTCGGCGCGTGCCCGATCGGGCCGGCCATCTGCATCCTGCGGCGCGATCATCCGTTCGCAGCGTGAAACTTGCGTGATACGGTGACAGGACGCGGGCCTGAGTCAAGCTGGCACCGCGCGATCCGGAGGCTGACGGTCATCCGGGATAATGGGGCCTCAGCGACACA
The DNA here is from genome assembly GCF_051860505.1 of Pannonibacter sp. Taxonomy (NCBI): domain Bacteria; kingdom Pseudomonadati; phylum Pseudomonadota; class Alphaproteobacteria; order Hyphomicrobiales; family Stappiaceae; genus Pannonibacter; species Pannonibacter sp. The sequence continues at coordinate 138,926 of NZ_JBHYDX010000008.1, forward strand.
TTGACGATGCCTGGACGACTTTTCCTGCAATGCCTTGGCCCGGTGCGCCTGTTCGCGCCGGGGGGCGAGCCGTTCTCGTTCAAGACGCGCAAATCGCTGGCCCTGATCGGGTTTCTCCTGCGTCGACCGGGTTTTTCCGCCACCCGATCTGAAATCGCCGCGCTGTTGTGGAGCGAGGGCGATCGCAACCGGGCAACCGTTTCTTTGCGCCAGGCGGTCTCGCATGTCCGCCAGGCGGAGGCGGCCTGCGGGGTGCCACTGATCGAGGCGACGCCCACCGGGATCAGTCTGCTCGGCGAATCCCTCACCACCGACCTCGATCTGTTGCAGCAGCTCCTGGCCGGCCAGGTTCCCTTCGACGCCGACCGGCTTGCCCGTCTCTGGGGCGGTGACTTTCTCAGTGGCTTTGACGCCATCGATCCGGCCTTTGCCGAATGGCTCGGGCTGGAGCAGGAGCGGGTGCGCTCCAGCGTCATCGAAAAGGCTGTCACTGCGCTTGAGGCGCTGCGGCGGGTGACGGACGCGAGCGCGGCAATGCAGCGCGAGGTCATAGCCGGTTTTCTTGTCAGCCTCGATCCGGCCAATGAATTTGCCCACCAGACCTTGATCCGGCATTTTCTGGACCAGGGCCGGCGCGAACGGGCCATGCAGCAGCTGCGCGACTGCACGAGGGAATTGCGTAACCTTCTCGACGAGGAGCCGGATCCGGCGACGCTGCAACTGTTGGAACAGCCGGCCAGGGCGGGCCAGGCCGTACCGCACCTCGCGCGCCTGGTGCCGCCGGCAGATCTGTCGGCCGAGGCGTCGCCGGTGACGGCGTCCGCCGCACCGATCCCCTCCGGGCAATCCATGGCTGATTCCATGGTGGACTTGCCGGCGCTTCGCCGGGACATCACCCTGCCGGTCCTGTCGATTGCCAGTCTGTCCTTCGAGCGCGAGGCCGATCATGTTGCGCTGTCGCTGCGCGATGACATCGTCGCCGGTCTTTCGGCCTACCGCTGTTTCGAACTGTTCGAGGCGGCCTACTGGATGGGCGAGGACGGAACGGCGCCGATGCGGGTGGATGGCGGTGAACTGGGCAGTTTCCTGCTGCGCTTCCGCCGCGACCGCATGCTGAACCGGATCTACGTCCAGCTGGAGAACCGCAGCAGCGGCCAGATCGCCTTCAACGAAGTCATTGACCTGACCCTTGCTCGCTCGCGCTCCGAGCGGATCGAGGCCGTCTACCGGACGGTGAGCCGGGTTTATGGCCATATCATCGGCCGGCTGCGCCAGCGTCCCGGTCGCTCGGCGTTTTCGCGCTGGTGTCAGGCCGAGGCGCTGATCTGGGAATTCAACCTTGCGTCCGACCGCAAAGCCCTCCAGATCCTCAGCGAACTCGAGCAGTCTCACGACAATTTCAGTCTGATCTATGCCGGTCGCTGTTCGATCCTGATGAAACAGGCGCTGTGTTATCCTTATCCGGGGATCGGCAGCCTCGACCAGGACGAAGTCCTGACGCTTGCCGAGAAGGCAGTCGCTCTGGATCCCTGGCAGGTGGTCAACCATCGCATGAACGGCTGGACGCTGATCCAGTCCGGCCGCGCCGATGACGCTGGACGGGCGTTCAAACAGGCGCTCGCGCTCAACCCGCTCGATCCGATGAACACCATTTCCGCCGCCGAGGCTCTGGCGCATATCGGCGATATCGGCAAGGCGACCGAACTCGCCCTCCGCGCTTTTGAGGGCCTGGCCACGACGCCGCGCATCGTCTACGGCTACATGGCAAACATCTTCTTCGCCTCGGGGGATTTCGACCGGGCGGCCGACTATTCCCGCCGGGGGCCGATCGACAACATCCATGTCCTTGCCACCCGTCTTGCCGCCCAGCATGGCGCCGGCCTGACGGAAGAGGCGGCCGCGACACGGTCCATGCTCCTCCAGCGGATCGGAACCCAGTTCGGCCGGCTCGATCCATCGGCCCATTCAGCCGAACTGACGGCCTGGCTCGAGCAGGTTAACATGTTCCAGGCGCCGGCGATCCGGGCGACGTTCAATGCCGCGCTCGACACCTTGCGTGAGACGCTGGGTCTGCGTCGCCTGTGACTGCCGCGCGATGCGGCTGCCTCAGTTGCGCCCGCTGGCCGCATCCGGTGCGGTTGCTGTTCCAAGGGTGCTGTCGGCAATGCCGTTGAGATAGTCCTCGTCGACCCGGTCAAGCTTGGCCGGATTGTAGCGGTAAGGCAGCACCACGTGCCGCTTTGCGGATGTGTCGCAAACGACGGTGAAGTCGAACAGCGCGATGACATCCGCCGGTACACCGGCCTTGGCCAAGACGGCTTTCGGATTGTCGACAAGGGCCTTGCGCTTGGATGGATCCGTTCCGGCCTCGGCAAGGACACGTCCGAGGGCCGCGACTTTGCTGGCAGGCATCGGGAAGCGAGCCATGGCTGTTTCTCCGTGAGGTCGGGCAGGAGGCCGGGCCATCAGCCCCGCTTGGTGAAGCGGGGCCTCCAGGCAGGGTTTTCAGTTACTCGGGCAGGATTTCGTAGAAGCAGATGCCCAGGGCCTTGCGGCCGAGTTCGGCGAAATAGGCCGCGTCGCCGGCTTCCACGCGGGCAGCGTCCAGATCGGCAGGAACAACGAGATGCACGCTGTCGACACCGTCGGCCAGCACGGTGGTGCCGGAGGTTGCGGCTTCAACGAGCGCGGCGGCTTCGCTGGCTTCACCGGTGTTGACCAGCTGACCGATGCGGGCGCCAAAGCTGACGAGTGAGTCACGGGTAATTTCCTGACGCATGTCGAACCTCTGTCAGTCGCAAAGACCAGGCGGCGGGCATGAGTGTCCCGCTGCCGCTGGTGCTTGGGGTGCGCCGCGGCCTGCCGTTGGGTCTTTGGGCCCGTTGTGGGCCGGTGTTGGAACGGATGTCTTGTTGTTGAGCCCTGGCCGGTGCCAGTGGAGGGTTCCAGGCCGGCAGGTCAGGACCTTGCTGCCGGACCGGAACCGCATGGTCCGTCCGAGCCCCTTTACCTTCATCGCCCCGATTGCGTTCAGCAAGGGGGGCTGTCAGGCTCCCCGTCAACGCAACTGGCGGATGGTCCCGGGCTGTGGATAAAGTTAACACTGTCTTAAAGGGAGGGGGCGGGCCGCTTGCGCCGGGCCGGGAAGCTTCGTCTTGCCTCCGGAAAAACCTTGCTCAGATCGGTCAGGTTCTGGGTCTGCAGCAAACGGGAGCAAGCGTCCCCGAGGCCGTTGCGCCCGCTGCGTCGCTGCCGCCCGATCTCACGCCCTTCCTGCCGCTTCTTGAGGCGTGGCCGCTGGCGATCCGGGCCCTTCCGGTGGACGGCAGCGGTCTCTGTCTGGTGACTGCGATGCTGGATGCGCCGGCCGCCAGTGTCACGGCAACATCTGAAAACAGCTGGCGTGCCAATGCTTTGAAGAGCCTTGAGGCACTTGTCAGCGGCGGGCAGGGGGAAAGCCGGCTCGGAGCGCTGCAATCCTGCCTCGGGGAGATGGCCGAACGCCTCAGTCTCGTGTCCCGCGGCCTGACGGATCCGCTCGTTCATGTTCACGATCAGGGGCTTGCGGAAATTGCGGCCGGGACGTTGCTGCGCTTCAGCCCAGGGCAGGAGCAGGCTCTGGTCCGGACCTACCCGGTTCTGGCTCGGCATTGGACCGGCACGGCGATTGACTGGAACGCGCTGTCGCCCCGCCGACTTGCTGCGGTGCCCCTTGACGGGGGTGGGGCCGTTCAGCTTCCGTCACTTGGACAACTGATCGGGGAGGGCACCTGGTCTGGTCTGACTGGCTTGCCGCTTGCGTCCTCCGTTGGAACGGCGGTCTGGGCGGACCGGGAGGAGGCGCGCCGCAGGGCCCTTGCCGAAGCCGGCGAGCGCGATGCGGTGGGCCTTTGGTGGTACAACCGGCTGGGGATAACTCCGCTTGCCATGGGGGTGGTACAGGAGGTTCTGCCTGAAATTTGTGCAAGTTGGATCGCTGACCGTCAGCGCGTCACCCGATTTTTCCTGCTTCCGAGCGAACTGGCACAGCATGTCGTGATGGCCTTGTCCTGGACAGGCGACGGGCGGATGGGTGTCGGCGGCTTTGCGGCGGCTGCCGATGCGGCCGCTGCGATCCGCTCGGCCTTTGCCGAACTGGTTCAGGGGGAGCGGATGCTCGATCTCCGGCTCTCTGGCTTGTCCGGCCAGATGCCCGGTGCCAATCGCTTGCCGCCCGCGCTGGATCTGGCACTCAACCGTGACATCCGAACGGAGTTCCGGCTTGTTCCGGACAGTGCTGTGGCGGCGACCAGTCTTCCGCCCGCCTTCACGCCGGACGCGTTGGCCACCAGTCTGCTGGACCGGCGGATGAGGGTTTATATCCTCGATCTGACCCGCCCGGACATTGGTCTTGCCTGTGCGAAAGTGGTCAGTCCCGACCTGATTGACTGGCAGCCGCGCTTCGGAGGCTGGCGTCTCAATGGACCGGACCATGCGGAAGGCGGACAACAAGGCATTGAAAGAGAGAGAGATTTCTCCAGTCGACCGTTTCCGTTCTGATGGCGCCGTCGATGCAAAGGTGTACGCTTGACACGCAGGCGGTCCCGGCCTAGAAAAAAGATGAGATTGAAACTCCACTTTTGGAGCGGCGTTCTCACCGGCTCTCGCCGGTTCCCCTCTTGGGGTCTCTGGAAACCAGACTTAACGGCGGGCCTTCGGGTCCGCCTCTTTTTTTGCCGCTGAGGCCGGTGTCTGGAAATATCTGGAAATATTTCTCCCGATCCTTGGCGGCATGTCTTTCAAATCCCTACGGGAAACCCCATATCCACTCCAAAGGGCCGTTTGTTAAGGCCTGTAGTCAACCGGAGCCCGTCATTCGGAGCCCGTTACCGGAGAAGGAAATGCCATCCGTGTCTCGCCGTTTCACCCGTATTACGACTGCCGCCATTCTCGGGTTTGCTGCCCTGCTCATTGCCGCCGATTATGCTGAGGCGCGTCGCGCGGGCGGTGGCGGAGGCTTCGGCAGCCGAGGCACACGCACCTTCCAGTCAACACCGGCAACCCCGACCGCGCCCGGCACTGCCGCGCCGATTGAGCGTTCCATGACCCCTAACCCCGGCCCGACCAACCCGGGCGTCAACCAGGCGGCCCGTCCGGGCGCACAGGCCCCGGCGGCCCAGCAGCCAGGCCTATTCGGCAGCTTTGGCCGCTCGATGCTGGGCGGCCTGATGGTCGGCGGTCTCATCGGCATGCTGATGGGGCAGGGACTGGGCGGTATGGCCGGCTTCTTCGGCCTGCTGCTGCAGATCGGCGTCATCGCCCTGATCGTGATGCTTGTGATGCGGTTCCTGGCCAGCCGGCGTCAGCCGACCCCGGTGCCGGCCTATGCATCTGCCGGCGGTGCAAGGCCGCGTCCGGACGCGGACCGGTTCAACAGCCAGTCCAGTGGCATGAACGCCCGCTCCGACATGGCGACAAACACCGCCACACTGGCAACCGGTGGCCTTGCTGGTCTCGCTGGCGGCCTGTTCTCTGGCGGGGCGTCCGACGCTGCTGCTGCCCAGCTGGCCGGGACGCCAATCGAGATCGAAGGGGCGGATTTCGACCGCTTCGAGCAGATGCTGACGGACGTGCAGGAGGCCTACGGCCGCGAGGATTTCGCCGCCCTGCGCCGTCTCGCCACCCCGGAGGCCATGTCTTACCTTGCCGAGGAACTGGGCGAACTGGCAACCGAAGGCCGCCGCAACCATGTCACGGACGTCAAGCTGCTGCAGGGCGATCTCGCCGAGGCCTGGCATGAAGACGGCACCGACTATGCCACCGTTGCCATGCGCTATGAGAGCATCGACGTGATGCTCAACCGCGAGACCGGCGACGTCATCGAGGGCAATCCGGACCTTCCGGGTGAAAGCACCGAGATCTGGACCTTCGCCCGCAAGCGCGGCGGCGACTGGAAACTCTCCGCAATCCAGGGCGTGTCCGCCTGATCCAGTGTGCTGTGATGAAACCGAGCCCGGCCAGGTGCCGGGCTCAGGCTGATGGCAGACCCTCTATCGTCATCCCGGGCGCAGCGGAGCGGAGACCCGGGACCGGAGAGCCGAGGTTTTTCCTAGGGTAACTCATTGAAATATAGAGGCCCCGGCTCTCCGGTCCTGGCTCGGCGCTGCGCTTGGCCGGGATGACTTCGGTGAGGTCGAGGCTTGTCATCAACCTCAGCCCGGCCAGGTGCCGGGCTTTTTTGCGCCCGTCAGCGGTTCACCAGCACCGGCCGGCCATCAGCCTCTGGCCGTGACAGGGTCATCACCCAGAAATGCCGCCAGGTCCCGTCCGAGCGACGGACCCGGGCAAGACCCATCCGCGTGACATAGGGATTGAGCAGGTTGCGGTCGTGTCCGGCCGATCCCTGCCAGCCGGCAAAGGCCGCCTCCTGCGAGGCGTAACCGGCCCCGAGGTTCTCCGCCCCTGCATAGTTGCGGTAGCCTGCCGCATCCAGCCGTCCCGACAGTCCTTCTGCGCTGTGCTGCCGCGTCTTCATGCTGTCGCGCTCGGCGATGTAGCGGGCCATGTCCGCCGAGACCTGCGTCAGCCGAGGGTCCAGCGAGACGGGGGCCACGCCCTTGCTGGCGCGATAGGCATTGAGTTGTGCCAGCATGGCCGGTTCATCCACGGCAACGGGCTCGATGACGGTCGCAGGGCCAAGCTTGGTTGGTTCCAGCCCGGCGCAACTTGCAAGGGCGAGGCCAAGGGCAAGGGCAAGGCCAAGTCTGGTAAGGAACAGGCGACGGGTCTGCATCGGCGGTTTCATCTGGCGCTCCGGATCGGATCGTCTCGCAGTAGGACAGTTTGGCGGCAAGGCCAAGTCGAGAGGCAGGCTTTTATGGGGCTTTTCTGCGCGTCAGCCCTGCATTACATCCGCTGGCGGTCCCTTCAAGCGGAAGTCTTCCGTTTCCCTTTTCCCCGCACTCCTGTAGGAAGCGCGATTGAATGAGCGGATGCGTCCGGGCCTGGGGAGCCCGCCCGTGTTCATCCCGATGCGTCAGGCGAACCATGAGCAGCATGAGCGACCAGCACAGCCCGGCCGATGGCCCGTCTCCCGTTTCCGCAGCCCCCGCGCCTGTGAAGCGTCCTGTCTGGCTGCGTCTTCTCGGCCATGACATCATCGCGCCGGCCGTACTCGTGCTGCTGGCGCTGATCCTGTTCGTGCCCGGGCAATGGACGGTGCCGCCGCTGGACCGGGATGAGCCTCGCTTCACCCAGGCTTCCAAGCAGATGCTTGAGACCGGCAACTATGTCGATATCCGGCTGCAGGACGAGCCGCGCTATAAAAAGCCCATCGGCATCTACTGGCTACAGGTGGTTGCTGCCAAGGCGACTGGCTACGGCGCCGATGCCCCGCTGTGGGTCTACCGGCTGCCGTCCCTGATTGCCGGCCTTGCGGTGGTTCTCCTGACCTACTGGACCGCGCGTGCCTTCGCCGGCCCGCCGGTTGCCTTTGTCGCCGGTTTGCTGGTCGCAGCCGCCCTGATCCTCGGCGTCGAGGCGCGGCTCGGCAAGACCGACGCGACCCTGTTTGCTACGATCGTCCTGGCGCAAGGCGCTTTGGCCCGCCTGTTTCTGGCGAACAGTCCCGCACCACGCTGGGGCCTTGCCCTCGTCTTCTGGACCGCGATGGCCGGCGGCGTTTTGGTCAAGGGCCCGGTGATCCTGATGGTGGTCGGCTTGACCGTTGCCGCCCTTATGCTGCTGACACGCAGCGCCTCATGGTTCCGCGCCGCCGCGCCCCTGTTTGGCGTGCCCTGGATGCTCTTGCTGATCCTGCCCTGGTTTGTGGCGATCTGGATTGCCACCGAGGGCAGCTTCTTCCAGGAGGCCATCGGCCGCGATCTGCTGGGCAAGGTGTCCGAAGGGCAGGAAAGCCATGGTGCGCCGCCGCTGACCCATCTGGCGGCGATGCTTGCCGTGTTCTGGCCGCTGCCGGGCTTTCTGCTGCTGGCCGCCCCGCGCATCTGGGCCGAACGGCACAGCCGGTTGACACTTTTTGCGCTCGCCTGGTTCCTGCCGTCCTGGATTGTCTTCGAACTGGTGGCAACCAAGCTGCCGCATTACACCATGCCGCTGCTGCCAGCCCTGGCGCTGGTCACCGCTGCGGCGCTGGTGGAGGGGGCGGGGACAACAGCCGGACGCGCCCTGCGCTGGACGTCGGCGGGGCTGGTTGCGCTTTTGCCCGTGGCGATTCTCGGCGCGGTGGTGGCCGGTCCCTTCGCTCTGGGTCTGTGGCCGTCGCCTCCGGGCGTCGTGCTTTGCGCCTTTGCCGCGCTCCTTGGCCTGTGGGCGGCCATCCGCCTGGCTCACGGCGAAGCCCTGGCGGCGTTGCCGCGCGCCGTAGCCGCGATGGTGCTGATGACCGGCGGCGTCTGGGGCTTTTCCGGCCCGGCCCTTGAGACGATCTGGGTCAGCCCCCGTCTGGCCGCAGCCATTTCCGAAGTCTCGTCCTGCGAGGCGCCGGACGTGTCGTCCAGTGGCTTCAGCGAGCCGAGTTTCGTCTTCCTGCAAGGCACGCAGACCCGGCTCATCCCCGGTGACGCAGCGGCGGCGTTCCTGGCGGAGACGGCTCAGATGCCCAATCCCTGCCGCATTGCCGTGATCGAGAAGCGACAGGAGGAGAGCTTTCTTGCCGCCGCTGCTGCAACCGGACTTGTGCCGGAACTCAGGGGCAGGGTAGAGGGCGTGAATATCAATGGCGGTCGCACCCTCGACCTCGGGCTCTACGTGGCAGGACCAGCAGTACAATGACGGACAGGTATGAGACGGACAGCTTCGGCTGGAAATCCCGGCTTGCGGCGGTCAAGGCGCGGTTTCTTGGCAACTGGCGCCAGGTCCGCGCGATCATCGGCAATCGCCGTCGCCGGGCTGAACGCCTGCATGATCCCCTGCCGGCTGGCCAGAGGCCGCAGGACATCCTGGCCATCCTGCTCCTGACCGTCGGCATAGCTTTGATCCTGGCGGATATTCCGACCTATCCCTGGCTGCGCTCGCTGCCACCGGGCTACCGCGAAGTCTTCGCCAGCTTTACCGATTTCGGCAAGGCCCACTGGATCCTGTGGTCGACGGGCCTGTTCTGTCTCGGATACCTCGCCTTTGCCGACTTCGACCGGCTTTGCGGCCGGGTCCGGCTGACCCTTGCGATGATCTGGACCTATGCGGCCTTTGTTTTCTACAGCGTGGCGCTGACCGGTATCCTGGCACTCGTGTTCAAGTGGATCCTCGGCCGCGCCCGGCCGAAGCTTTATGAGGAAGTCGGCCCGGTCGCCTTCGATCCCTTCATCCTGCACGGGGCCTACACCAGCTTTCCCTCCGGCCATTCGACGACCGTTGCAGCACTGGCGACAGCGCTTGCCCTGATTTTCCCGACCTGGCGCTGGCTGATCATCGTCCTGGCCTTCTGGACCGCGTTCAGCCGCATCATGGTCGGCGCGCATTATCCGTCTGATGTGGTTGCCGGCACCTTGCTCGGCATGACGGTGACCCTGTTCTGCGCCCGCTGGATGGCCCGGCGCCGGCTTGGTTTCACCCTGTCGGCCAATGGCAGCATCGTGCCGATCATCAGCCAGCGTTCGGCTGCGACCGGCCTGCGCGCCTTGTGGCTGATCGCAACGGGTCGCCGCTCGGCCCTGCGTCCGGCGGCAGATGCGGAGGCCATCAAATGACTGACACGCCAGATGTCACTGTCGTCGTTCCCGCGAAGGACGAGCGCGATAACCTGCCCATCCTGCTGGACGAGATTGCGTCCGCGCTTGAGGGGCGGCCCTTCGAGGTTCTGGTCATTGACGACGGCTCAAGCGATGGCACGGACCAGGTGCTGGCGGCCTATGCCTCGGCCCATCCCTGGCTCAGGCCGCTCCGCCATGCCCGCGCCTGCGGCCAAAGTGCAGCAGTGCGCACTGGGGTGCTCAATGCCCGTGGCCGTGTCGTGGCAACGATTGATGGCGATGGCGAAAACAACCCGGCCTATATCCCTGAACTCCTGAAGGCACTCGAGGACGGTGGACCGGCGGTTGCGCTCGCGGCCGGCCAGCGCATCGGTCGCAAGGCCAGCCGGGCCAAGCGCCTTGCCTCAAAACTGGCCAATCGCCTGCGCGGGGCGCTGCTTCAGGACAACACCCGTGACAGCGGCTGCGGCCTCAAGGCCCTGCGCCGCGACGTGTTCCTGCAACTGCCTTATTTCGACAGCTGGCACAGGTTCCTGCCGGCGCTGGTCATCCGCGAGGGCTATGGCGTGGTGCATGTCGATGTACTCGACCGTCAGCGCCGGCATGGCACCTCGAAATATGGCATCTTCGACCGGGCGCTGATTGGTGCCCTGGATCTCTTCGGTGTCTGGTGGCTGCGCCGCCGGCGCAAGGCCATCCCGGCGGTGTCGGTGATCACGCCCGCGCCGGACCGCAGCGCCTGACTGCGTTCTTCTGTCGCCCCTGCCGGGAAACCTGACATGACTGACTTGCTTCAGTGGCTGCACGACGTCTTCGTCAAGCAGATCGACTTCTGGGTCATCCTGGGCTTCATCGCCCAGTTTATGTTCTCCATGCGCTTCATCGTGCAATGGATCGCCTCGGAACGCGTCGGCCGCTCCATTGTACCGGTTGCCTTCTGGTTCTTCTCTATCGGCGGCGGCTCGCTGCTGCTGGTCTACGCCATCCAGCGCGAGGATCCGGTGTTCATCGCCGGTCAGGCGCTCGGCCTGATCATCTATTTCCGCAATCTCTGGCTGATCTTCAAGGAAAAGCGCCGGGATCCGACGATCTGAAACACGTTTCTGACATGCTGGACGAAGTTTGGGGCGGGCTGTTTCAGCCCGCCCAGAAGCTTATGACAAGCCTTGACCTCACCGCCGTCATCCGGCCAAGCGCCGCGCCGAGCCGGGACCGGAGAGCCGAGGCCTCAATATTTCAATGCGCTACCCCCCGAGAGACCTTGGCTCTCCGGTCCCGGATCTCCGCTTCGCTGCGTCCGGGATGACTTTATAGGGTTTGTCCGTCGTCTGAGGGCGGGCTGTTTCAGCCCGCCCTTTTTGCGGCCTAACCAGCCATGGCGGCAAAGCCGCGAGAAAGATCCGCAATCAGGTCCTCCGGGTCTTCCAGCCCGATGTTGAGGCGAATGCTTTCCCCACCCGGCAGCGGTGTCCCGGCAGTGCGAACCCCCGCCAGCCGGACCGGGATCGCAAGGCTCTCGAAACCGCCCCAGGAATAGCCAAGGCCAAACAGGCTGAGGCCGTCCAGGAAGGCGCTCGCTTGCGCTCTGGTGACACCCGGCGCGAAATCAAAGGCGAAAAGCCCGCTGGCGCCGGAAAAATCCCGTGCCCACAGCGCATGGCCCGGATCCTGCCGCAGCGCCGGATAGCGGATCGCCGCCACCTGCGGCTGGGCGACGAGCCAGTCGATCACCGCCAGTGTCGAGCGGTAGTGCCGCTCCAGCCGCACCGACATGGTGCGCAGGCCACGCAGCGCCAGATAGACATCATCGGGAGCGATATGCACGCCCATCGCACCGTGCAACTCGGTCAGTCCGGGCAGGGCACGTTCGCTGGCCGCGATGGTGCCGATGGTCACGTCGGAATGGCCGACGATATATTTCGTGCCGGCCTGGATGGAGAGATCGACCCCGTGGGCGATCGGTTTGAAAAACAGCGGCGTTGCCCAGGTGTTGTCCATCAGCACGAAGGCGCCAATTTCTTTCGCTGCAGCCGTGATTGCCGGAATATCCTGCATTTCGAACGTCAGGGACCCGGGCGCCTCCGTGTAGATGGCCGCGGTGTTGGGCCGGAACAGCGACCTAATCCCGCCGGCAAGTTCCGGCAGATAGTATTCCACTTCAACGCCATAGCGCGGCAGCACGGTATCGCAGAAATGCCGCGTCGGACCATAGACGGTGTCGGCGACCAGGAAATGATCTCCTGCCTTGAGGCAGGACAGGCAGGCAATCGCCACCGCATTGAGCCCCGACGTGGCAAGCTTTGCCCCCGCCGCGCCTTCCAGCGCGGTCAGCGCTTCCTCAAGGGCATCTGTTGTCGGATTTCCGCGCCTGGCGTAATTATACTTCTGGGCACCGGGCGCCATATGTGCGGTATCTGGAAACAATACCGTCGAGGCATGCACCACCGGTGGGTTGACGAAACCATGAAATGCGTCCGGATGCCGTCCGGCGTGGACAATAATTGTGTCTGGTTTCTGATCAGTTGGTGCCGTTTTCTTGCTCATGTTCACCGTCGCAGTTGCGTTTCTGTCCGAAACGGGGGAATCGCCAATGGAAATTTTCCTCAGACCAAACTGCAACCCCTTGACCCGCCCCGTCAAATGCCATCGAATGGCCTTCATTGGATTGGCGTTCAATCATGTCCCCCGCAAGGCAGCCGGAAGTGCTGTCGGGAGGACCGGGACCCGGTTACGGCCGGGGAGGGGGTCCGGAGGCGGGCGTGACGTGGTTGCGGCGGCAAGACCGATGAAAAAATACAGATGGGTAACAATAAAGGCTGCAAATCCATGAAAGCTAATCTCGTTCCGCTTCTGCTCGGCGCCGCGATGGGCGTTGCCGCGACCTCCGCGTCCGCCGGCACCCTTGACGACGTCAAGGCCAAGGGCTTCATCCAGTGTGGTGTGAGCCAGGGCCTGCCGGGCTTCTCCAATCCGGACGCGCAGGGCAACTGGACCGGCCTCGATGTCGATGTCTGCCGTGCCGTTGCCGCTGCCGTGTTCGGCGATGCCAGCAAGGTCAAGTACTCGCCGCTGAACGCCAAGGAGCGCTTCACCGCCCTCCAGTCCGGCGAAATCGACATGCTGTCGCGCAACACCACCTGGACCGCGTCGCGCGATACCTCGCTCGGCCTGAACTTTACCGGCGTCACCTATTATGACGGCCAGGGCTTCATGGTTCGCAAGTCGCTCGGCGTTGCCGGCGCTCTCGAACTGTCGGGCGCGTCTGTCTGCACCCAGACCGGCACCACCACCGAGCTGAACGTCGCCGACTACTTCCGCACCAACAACATGCCGTATGAAATCGTCGCCTTCGAAAAGGCCGACGAAGTGGTCAAGGCCTATGACGCCGGCCGCTGCGACGTGTTCACCACCGACGCCTCGGGCCTCTATGCAGAGCGTCTGAAGCTGACAAACCCGGGTGACCACATCGTTCTGCCGGAAATCATCTCCAAGGAGCCGCTCGGCCCGGTCGTGCGCCATGGCGATGACCAGTGGTTCGACGTCGTCAAGTGGTCGCTGTTTGCGATGATCAACGCTGAAGAACTGGGCGTGACCCAGGCCAACGTCGAAGAGATGAAGGCCTCTGCCAACCCGGAAATCAAGCGTCTGCTCGGCGTTGACGGTGCCTTCGGTGAAGCGCTTGGCGTGTCCAACGACTGGGTCGTCAACATCGTGAAGAGCGTCGGCAACTATGGCGAGGCCTTCGACCGCAACGTCGGTCCGGACACTCCGCTGGGCATCGCCCGTGGCCTGAACGCACTGTGGACCAAGGGCGGCATCCAGTACGCTCCGCCGGTCCGCTAAGGTCTGCTGACTGGTGAACCTGGCCTCTCCAGGGTCCAGGTTCCGTCTCGCCGTCCCGGCCGGTTGATAAAACCGGCCGGGACGAGCGTCATAAGGTGAGCCACTAGAACAACAACGGGGCTTGCCTTCAGGGGACAAAATGGCCGTTTCCGCGTCGACGGGGAAATGAAACGGCCGGCGGCATGACGGGTGCGGACATCAATCACGCGCCGATGCCGCTCGTGTTTGGCGAGGGTACATGACAATTCGGGATAACGACGGAGCGGAGCCCGAAGCAAGGGTGTCGCTGGTCAACGACCCGCGTGCGCGAGGCATCTTCTTCCAGGTGCTGTTGCTGGCGATGATCGTTTTTGCCGGCTGGACGATCGTGAACAATACGATCAGCAACCTGCAGCGCCAGAATATTGCCTCCGGCTTCGGGTTCCTTGACAGAAACGCCGGCTTTGGCACCTCCCAGAGCCTGATCGCATACACCGAGGCCTCGACCTATGGTGACGCGATTGTGGTCGGCTTTCTCAACACGCTGCTGGTAGCCGTCATCGGCATCATCCTGGCGACACTGCTTGGCTTCGTCATCGGCGTCGCCCGCCTGTCGAAGAACTGGGTGATCGGCAAGCTCGCCTATTGGTATGTTGAGATCCTGCGCAACGTTCCATTGCTGCTGCAGATATTCTTCTGGTACTTCGCCGTTCTGCGCGCCGTTCCGGACAAGCGCAGCAAGTGGTCACTGTTTGATACCTTCCACCTCAATGTTGCCGGTCTGTGGATGCCGGAACCGATCTACGCTCCGGGGGCAGGTATTGTCGGCTTCGCGCTCATCGGCGCCATCGTTGCGTCTCTTGGCATCGGGCGCTGGTCGCGCAAACGCCAGGAGGCGACAGGTCAGCAGTTTCCGGTGTTCCTCACCGCAATCGGGCTGATCATCGGCTTGCCGGTCATCGCCTTCCTGGCCACCGGCATGCCGATCACGCTGGAGCATCCGGTGTTTGTCGAGACGGGACCGCTGCTGCGCCAGGGCTTCACCCTTGGCACGGGCATGACACTGATCCCGGAATTCCTGGCCCTGACCCTTGCGCTCACGATCTACACCTCGGCCTTCATTGCCGAAATCGTGCGCGCCGGCATCCAGGCCGTCAGCCATGGCCAGACCGAAGCGGCAAGTGCACTCGGGCTTCGCGCCTCACCGACCCTGCGTCTCGTCATCGTGCCGCAGGCGATGCGGGTGATCATTCCGCCGCTGACCAGCCAGTATCTCAACCTGACCAAGAACTCCTCGCTCGCCGTTGCCGTCGGGTTTCCCGATCTCGTATCGATGGGCGGAACGGTGCTGAACCAGACCGGTCAGGCCATCGAGGTCATTGCCATCTGGATGCTGGTCTATCTGTCGCTGAGCCTGATCACGTCGGCTTTCATGAACTGGTACAACCAGAAAATGGCGCTGGTGGAGCGGTAAGGATGAACACAATGGCTCAACCCCCTGTCTTTCAGATCCGCACCGAGGACGCGCCCAAGCTGCCGGCTCCGGTTTCCACCTCCGGTGCCGTCGGCTGGATGCGGCAGAACCTGTTTTCCTCGATCGGCAACACGGTCCTGACCCTGATCGGTCTCTATCTGGCCTGGCTGCTGCTGGCCCCATTGGTGCAGTTCGCGCTCATTGATGCAGTCTGGAGCGGTGAGGACCGCCAGGCCTGCCTCGCCCCGGAAGGCTCCGGCGAACATGTCGGTGCCTGCTGGGCTTTCGTGCGGGCCTATTTCCCGCAGTTCATCTATGGCCGCTATCCGGCGGAGGAGGTCTGGCGGGTCAACATCGTCTATGCCCTCTTCGCCCTGCTGCTGATCCCGCTGGCGATGCCGAAGGTTCCCTTCAAGCGGCTGAATGCAGCCCTCTTCCTGGTTGCTTTCCCGATTGTCGCCTATTTCCTGCTGACCGGTCTGGTCATCGGCGGTGAAGTGGTGCTGCCGATCGTTGAAACCCGCATCTGGGGCGGTCTGCTGGTCACTTTGGTGATTGCCGTCACCGGCATCACCGCGTCCCTGCCGCTCGGCATCCTCCTGGCCCTTGGCCGCCGGTCGCAGTTGCCGATCGTCAAGATGTTCTCGGTGATTTTCATCGAGTTCTGGCGCGGCGTGCCGCTGATCACCGTGCTGTTCATGTCCTCGGTGATGCTGCCGCTGTTCCTGCCCGATGGCATGACCTTTGACCGGCTGTTGCGTGTTCTGATCGGCGTGACCCTGTTCTCGGCCGCCTATATGGCGGAAGTGGTGCGTGGCGGTCTGCAGGCGATCCCGAAGGGTCAGTACGAAGGCGCGATGGCGCTTGGCCTCGGCTTCTGGCAGATGATGCGTCTCATCATCCTGCCGCAGGCGCTCAAGCTGGTGATCCCCGGCATCGTCAACACCTTCATCGGCCTGTTCAAGGACACGACCCTGGTGCTGATCGTCGGCATGTTCGACCTGCTTGGCCAGATCCAGTCGGCCTTCTCGGATCCGACCTGGGCGACGCCTGTCACCGGACACACGGGCTATCTCTTTGCCGCGATGATCTTCTTCACCTTCTGCTTCGGCATGTCGCGCTACTCCATCTACATGGAGAATCTGCTGCATACCGGGCACAAGCGTTAGCTTCAGCCGAATGGCCGGCGCGGCCGATCCGCGCCGCCTCTCGCCCAGCAGGTGCGGTCCGTCCGCGCCGCCTCTTGAAAAGACGTATTCTGGAGTAAACCCATGACTGAGAACGCAGTCTCCGACATTGAAATCGCGGTCGACCGCAGCAAGATGACCGTCTCCGACACGGATGTGGCGGTCGAGATTGTCGGCATGAACAAGTGGTACGGCGACTTCCACGTCCTGCGTGACATCAATCTGAAGGTGATGCGCGGCGAGCGCATCGTGATCTGCGGTCCCTCGGGCTCCGGCAAGTCGACCATGATCCGCTGCATCAACCGCCTGGAAGAGCACCAGAAGGGCAAGATCGCGGTCGATGGCATCGAACTGACCAATGATCTCAAGAAGATCGACGAGATCCGCCGCGAGGTTGGCATGTGCTTCCAGCACTTCAACCTGTTCCCGCACCTGACGATCCTGGAAAACTGCACCCTGGCGCCGATCTGGGTGCGCAAGATGCCGAAGAAGCAGGCCGAGGAAGTTGCGATGCACTATCTCGCCCGGGTCAAGATCCCCGAGCAGGCGCACAAATACCCGGGCCAGCTTTCCGGTGGCCAGCAGCAGCGCGTGGCCATTGCCCGTGCCCTGTGCATGAGCCCGAAGATCATGCTGTTCGATGAGCCGACCTCGGCGCTCGATCCGGAAATGATCAAGGAAGTGCTGGACGTGATGGTCAACCTTGCCGAAGAAGGCATGACCATGCTCTGCGTGACCCACGAAATGGGCTTTGCCCGCAAGGTCGCCAACCGCGTCATTTTCATGGATGCGGGCCAGATCGTGGAGCAGAACGAGCCGGAAGCCTTCTTCCTCAATCCGCAGCACGAGCGCACCAAGCTGTTCCTGAGCCAGATCCTGCATCACTGACAGGGTGCCCGGCCAAGCATCTTCGAGGGCGCGGGAGGAAACTCCCGCGCCCTCAGAGTCCTGACAAACCCTCTATCGTCATCCCGGACGCAGCGAAGCGGAGATCCGGGACCGGAGAGCCAAGGTCTCTCCAGGGTAACGCATTGAAATATAAAGGCTCCGCCTCACCGGTCCCGGCTCCGCGCTACGCTTGGCCGGGACCGGTGAGGTTGTGGTTTGTCATCAAGCTCAGGGCGCGGGAGGAAACTCCCGCGCCCTTTGTGGTGTCACGGGCCAAATTTTTCTGTCGGCGGGAGACGTGGCGGTCTTTCTTTCACCCTATTCACGTAACGTTATCGGCTCCTCTGCTAAGCGTTGCGTCCGTCTGGCGAAGCGAAAGCCCAGGAGGCCTGATTTGAGATCCGCCCACGAAATGAACTTGAGTTCTGCCACCTTTTCCACGACAGCCCACCCCGCAGCCCCTGCGCCTTTGACACGCGTCCGAAGCCTTGCAGGAAACACAGGCCTCGGCGCGCTGGCCCGTCTTGTCGCCATGAGCCTGCCACTTGCGCTGGCCCTGTTTCTGGCTCTTGCGCTTTCCGCAAGAGCCCAGGATACGGCGCTGCCGGCCGATCTGGTCGGCAAGTGGCTGGCCGAGGACATCGGCGGCAACGGTGTCATTGACTACGCCCAGAGCGTCCTCGAAATCGAGGAAGCGGGAACTGTCGCCGGGTCCACCGGGTGCAACACCATGTTCGGCCAGATCCGGCAGGGCGGCGGTGTCCTGAAGATCGGTCCGCTCGCAGTCACCCGCAAGGCGTGCCCGCCGGCTGTGATGGATCAGGAGCGCAAGTTCGTCGATGCCATCAACGCTGCCGTCGACTATCGCAGCGAACGCGGCAAACTGATCCTGCTGGATGCGAAGTCCGAACCCGTCGTCACCCTGACATTGATGTGAGGTGCAGGTCCCGGCGGCAGTGCCCCGCCGGGGCTCGCTCATCCGGTGACGACCGGCGTGTCGGCAAGCGCGCCCCATTCGGACCAGGACCCGTCATAGAGGCTGAGGTCCTTGTGGCCGAGGATTGTCAGGGCCAGTGTCACGGCAGCGGCGGTCACGCCCGAGCCGCAGGAGGTTGTCACCGGCTTGTCGAGATCGACCCCGGCCTCGGCGAAGACGGCCCGAAGTCCAGCCGCGTCCTTCACCGTGCCATCGCTGGAAAGAAGGCTGCCGATGGGGGTGTTGAGCGCGCCCGGCATATGGCCTGACCGCAGGCCTGCGCGGGGCTCCGGTGCGGTTCCGGCGAACCGCTCGGCCGAGCGGGCGTCCACCACCTGGCGCGCGCCGCTGTCTACGATCTGCCGCATGTCCTCAAGGTCGACCACGGCGCCGTTGTTCATCCGGGCGGTAAAGTGCCGCTCGGGTCTGCGCATTGCGCCATCCTCCAGGGGCCGCCCCTCCGCCTTCCATTTCGGCAGCCCGCCATCTAGTACAAAGACCCGCGGCGCGCCCATGGTCTTGAGCATCCACCAGCCGCGCGCGGCCGAGAACAGTCCGGCGCTGTCATAGACCACCAAAGTCATGCCATCGCCGATGCCGAGCTTGCGCATCATCGAGGAGAACACATGCGGTGCCGGCATCATGTGCGGCAGCGGGCTGGCTGTGTCGCTGATCGCCTCGATGTCGAAGCGTACGGCCCCTGGAATGTGTTCCGCGAGATATTCGGCGTTGGCATCGCGGCCCGAGCCCGGCAGATGCAGGCTGGCATCCAGAACCAGCACATCCGGCGCGGACATGTGGGCGGCAAGCCATTCGGTCGATACGAGCGGGGATGTCATCGGGAAACTCCAGAGTGGGAAAGGGGGGGATGGCGAAGGGTGGTCAGTCGGCAAGCTGGATGCGGATGCGCCGGTTCAGCTTGCCCTTCTTTTCCATCTTGGTGATGTCGATGCGGCCCACTTCGCTGGTGCGGCTGACATGGGTGCCGCCGCAGGGCTGCAGGTCGAAGTCCGCGCCGATGCGCACCAGCCGGACCTGGCCGGAGCCACGCGGCGGCGACACGCTCATCGATTTGATGAGCCCGGGGTTGGCGTCAAGTTCGGCGTCGGTGATCCACGACGTCGAGATCTCCATGTCGCGCTCGACCGCGGCGCGGATTTCCGCTTCGATGGCCTCGCGTTCCGGCGGTTCGGGCATGTCGAGATCGATGCGGCTCTCGTCCTCGCCAATCTGGCAGCCGGTGATCTTGGTCTTCAGCACGGCGCAAATGATGTGCAGCGCCGTATGCATGCGCATCAGCCGGTAGCGCCGGGCCCAGTCCACATGCGCCACCACCAGTTCGCCAGGATCAGGGATGTCCGCGCCGGCAGCTGGCAGGTGCCGGTGCCCGGTCTTGCCATCGGCATAGATCGCGGCAGCAATCTCGATGCGGCTGCCATCCGCGCGTTCCAGATACCCGGTGTCTCCCGGCTGGCCGCCGCTGGTGGCGTAGAACACGCTGCGGTCCAGAACGATGGCCCCGTCACCGGTCACCTCGATCACACGGGCCTCGCAGCTGCGCAAATAGGCGTCGTCGCGGAACAATGGCTCCGTCATGCTGTGCTCCTCAACTGGTGAACCGAAGCGGCGGGGAGGTGACGTTAGCATGGCCAGCCTGAAGCGCAACCGGCAGGTCAGGGCCTCAGGCGAAGGCTCATACAGCCGCGCGGGCGGCCAGCAACTTCACGGCAAAGGTCCCCATAACTCCGGCAAACAGCCAGTCAAAGGCCCGGATGGCACGCGGCGACGTCTTGAGTGCCCGCGAGATGGCGCCGGCGCTCGCCACCATCCCGATCCCGAAGGGCAGGGACAGGATCACGAAGTAGAGCCCGAGGAAGAACAGCTTTCCGGTCGCTTCCGGGTCCGTGACACTGACGAACTGCGGCAGGAAGGTCACGAAGAACAGCACGACCTTCGGGTTGAGCAGATTGGTCAGCACGGCCTGGGCGAACAGCTTGCGCAAGGGCACGTCAGGTGCGGTGCCTTCTTCGAGCGACAGGGCCGATCCGTTGCGGATGGCATCCACCGCCAGCCAGACCAGATAGCCTGCACCCAGAACCTTGAGCACGAGAAAGGCGGACGGAGAGGTTGCAAGCAGCACCGAGACGCCGATGGCGGCCAGCACGGTATGCACCACGATGCCGGCAACTGCGCCGGCAAAACACACCCACCCGGCAACCCGTCCATGCACCAGCGTCTTCGACAGCTGCAAGGTCATGTCGGGCCCCGGCGTGATGATCAGGACGATCGCGGCGAGGGTGAAGCTGGCAAGGACGGCAAGATCAGGCACAAACGACATCGCACGGCGCTCCGGCTGCGACAGGGTGGAAACAGATATATCGTGGCGCGGTGACCGGCGCCACTGCGCCAGCTCACGGAAATCACCCTCTAAAGGATCGGCGACAGCAGCCGGGCGCTTTGCGCCAGAACCCGGAACAGATAGGGCCGCTGGTCAAGATCATCGGGCGCGGTGCGTCGCGCCAGCCGTAAATCCGCCTCCAGCATCGCCGCGATCTGGGCGATGAACGGCTTGTGGCTGAACCACAGTGTAATCTCGAAATTGATGTGGAACGAGCGATTGTCGAAATTCACCGTGCCGACAGAGGCGAGGTCCTCGTCCACCAGCACCACCTTCTGGTGCAGGAAGCCGTCCAGATAGCGATAGACCTTGATGCCATGATTGACGAGATCATCGGCATGGGCATGGCTTGCCAGCCAGACGAGGCGATGGTCTGCCTTTTCCGGCAGCAGCACCCGCACATCAACGCCGCGCATCGCGGCGGCATAAAGCGCAGTCTGGATTTCCGGTCCCGGCACGAAATAGGGACTGACGACCCACAGGCGCTTGCGGGCGCGGGAAATCACCTCGGTAAAGGCGATGGAACAGTCCTCCTGCGGATCGGCCGGCCCGGTCGGCATCACCAGCACCGGCTCGTCGCCCTGCGGTTCGAACGGCCCCGGCGAGACGATGTCCAGCGCCTGACCGCTGCCCCAGTGCCAGTCTTCCGCAAAGGACAGCGTGCAGGCGAGGGCCGCCGGGCCGGACACCTTCACATGCGTGTCGCGCCAGTGTCCGAAGTCGGGATCGCGGCCGAGATACTCGTCGCCGACATTGTGGCCGCCGACCCAGGCATGGCGGTTGTCCACCACGACCACCTTGCGATGGTTGCGGTAGTTGATCCGCATCGGGCCAAGCAGCCGCAGGTAATGGTGGGTCTCGTTGAAGCCCGAAACCGCGATGCCGCCGCGCCGCAGCCGCCGGATATAGGATTTCGGCAGGCCCTTGGAGCCGATCTCGTCATAGAGCAGATAGACGCGCACGCCTTGCCGCGCCTTTTCGATCAGGAGATCGGCCAGCGTCCGGCCCAGAACGTCATCGCGAATGATGAAGAACTGCACCAGCACCACATCTTTCGCGTCCGAAATGCCCTTCAGGATCGAGGAAAACGTCGCCTCGCCGTCAATCAGCAGCTCGCAGGCATTGCCGGACAGGAACGGCAGGTTGGCAATCTTCGACAGCACCGGCCAGTCGTCGGTGGCGTCCCGGTCACCCAGCCCGAGTTCGGCTGCGCGCAGGCGGCGCTCGAACCGGCCCATCTTGCGCTGCACGTCGGCATAGTCGTCAAACTGTTTCCAGCCGAACACGAGATACAGAAACGCGGTGGGGAACGGCAGGAAGAACAACGACAGCAGCCAGGCGATCGAGCCCTGCGCCGAGCGGCTGTTCATGACCTCCCGCACGGCGCAGATCCCGGCAATGAGATACAGCACCGCCGTGACCCCGGCGATGATCCCGAGGTTGTTGAGCACGATATCAACGACCGAAACATCATGCTCGATGGATCCGGCGAGCGTGCTGGCGACCGGAAGAGGATCAGCCGGAGGCGGTGAAGCTGTGCCCGCCAGGGGAGTGCTCATCCCGCGAAGGGGGCAGGAATGGCAGCCCTGGGCTCGAGCCAGCTTGGCACGGGCAGGTTCTTCGCCTTCAGGAAGTCCGGGTTATACAGCTTCGACTGGTAGCGCGAGCCATGGTCGCACAGGATGGTCACGATGGTGTGGCCCGGTCCCATGTCGCGCGCCAGCCGCCGGGCGCCGGCGATGTTGATCGCGCTGGATCCCCCCAGCAGCAGGCCCTCATGCTCGGCAAGGTCAAACAGCAACGGCAGGGCTTCTTCATCGGGGATCATATAGGCCTTGTCGACCTTTGCCGTTTCGATGATCGGCGTCACCCGGCCAAGGCCGATGCCTTCCGAGACAGACCCGCCCGGCGACATTTCAGCCTTCCCGGTGGTGAAGAGGGAATACATGCCGGCGCCATGCGGATCCGCGCAGCCGATGACGATGTCTGCCTTCTGCTCCCGCAGATAGCCGGAGGTGCCAGCCAGCGTGCCGCCGGTGCCGACCGCACAGATGAAGGCGTCGACCTTGCCTTCCGTGTCGCGCCAGATTTCAGGTCCGGTGCCGACGTAATGTGCCTTGCGGTTGTCGAGGTTGTTCCACTGGTCGGCAAACAGCACGCCATTGGGTTCCTGCGCGGCCAGCTGTTCAGCAAGGCGCCGGGCGACATGCTGATAGTTGTTCGGGTCGGAGAAGGGCTTCACCGGCACCTCGACGAGCTGCGCACCGGCGAGCCGCAGCATGTCCTTCTTTTCCTGGCTCTGGCTGTCCGGCATGACGATGACGGTGCGATAGCCGCGGGCGCTGGCCACAAGCGCAAGGCCGATGCCGGTGTTGCCTGCGGTGCCTTCGACGATCAGGCCACCGGGCTTCAGGTCGCCACGCGCTTCCGCCTCGAGAATCATCTGCTTGCCGGCGCGGTCTTTGACCGACTGGCCCGGGTTCATGAACTCGGCCTTGCCCAGGATTTCGCAGCCCGTCTCGTCCGACAGGCGGTTCAGGCGGATCAGCGGCGTGTTGCCGATGCACTCAACGACAGAAGCGGTGCGGGTCATGAAAAAATGTCCGATCTTGCAGAAAAGCGGGGGAGGCGTCCTTGTGCGGACGCTAAACGCCCTTGGCAGAAGGATCAAGTCGCAGCCATGGTGCCCTGTCTGGCCAGCGGTCATCTTTGCCAAAACAGAAACAGAAACCGACCTTATCTGTCTTGGGAAAGCCTTGTCGGAAACGGTCTGTGTGACTAGTTTTCCGAAAATACACATGGGCGTGATCCGGTTTGTGTTGATCGCCGTAAGACCATTTAAACGATAGCGCGACAAAGAGCGCGCGCCATAAAATGACTGTCGGGCACACATATGGAACACACGACTGGACTCGATGAACTGCTTGCGGGATATGTCGCCGGAACGCTGGCCGAGCCGGCCCGCGTGCTCGTCAGCGCGCATCTGGAACTGACGGATCGCAACCGCACATACGTCCGTCAGCTTGAAGCTCTGGGCGGTCTGGAACTGGAAGAGACAAAGCCGGTTGCTCTGACCAATCGGGACGCCCGGCTCGCCGCCATTTTTGGTCTCGGCGCACCGCAGGTCAGTACCGCCCAGCCGGAAGAATCCTTTGATCCGCGCCTTCCCGCGAGCCTTCGGCGCATGATGGGCCGCCCCTCGCTGGAGGGGCTTGCCTGGCGCAGCCTGATGCCGGGAGTGAAAGAATACCGCATGGGCGAGGTCGATGGCTGCTCCGCCAGCCTCCTTTGGATCCGCGCCGGACGGGCTGTTCCTTCACACACCCACGACGGGACCGAACTGACGTTGGTGCTGCAGGGCGGCTTTGCCGATGCGGATGGCCATTACGTGCGTGGTGACATCGCCATTGCCGATGATCACATCGACCACAAGCCGATTGCCGACCGCGACGAGGACTGCATCTGCTTTGCTGTCACGGACGGGCATCTGCGCCTGACAGGCCCCGTCGGGCGCCTGTTCCAGCCCTTCATGCGCATGTGACGAAATCCGCCGAAGGCTCTCCTGCGTAAACGAATGGAACCGCAGGAGAATTGCCTTGACCGTTTATGTCGCAACCCCCGCCGATGGAGCCGCCTGGATCACCGGAGCCAGTTCCGGTATCGGACGCGCCCTGGCGCTTGAGCTGGCCGGCGCCGGCTGGACGGTTGTTGCGACCGCCCGCTCCGCCGCAGCGCTCGAAACGCTTGCTACTGACGCCAGGGACCTTGCCGGGCGCATTGTCCCGATGCCTGGCGACGTCACGGACGCTCTCGCCATGGCGGCGATTGCCGCGCGAATCGAGACCGAACTTGCGCCCGTTGCGCTTCTCGTTGCCAATGCCGGCATCTATCTGCCGCAGGACGGGCTTGCAGGGTCTGCTGAGGCTTATTCCCAGACCATCGACGTCAACCTCAAGGGCACCGTCAATGTGCTGCTGCCGGTCATCGCGGCGATGACACCGCGGTATAAGGGCCAGATCGCCGTGGTTGCCTCGGTGGCCGGCTACAGTGGACTGCCAACCTCTGCAGCCTATGGCGCGACCAAGGCCGGCTTGATCAACATGACCGAAAGCCTGAAGTTCGACCTCGACCGCGCCGGGATCCGCATCCAGCTGGTTTCGCCCGGGTTTGTCGACACACCGGCCACCGCCGAGAACCCTTTCCCGATGCCGCATCTGATGTCGGTCGAGGCGGCCGCAAAGGCCATCGCCGAGGGCCTGAAAGGCAAGGCGTTCGAGATCGCCTTTCCGCGCGCCTTTGTCCGTCAGCTGAAGTTCCTGCGCCTCTTGCCTTATCGCCTGTATTTCCCGCTCGTCGCCCGCGCCACTGGATGGGCAAAAAAGCCGCTGTGAACCCGGCCGCAGGCCTTCATCCTGGACCGTCTGTTGCCGGGAAACGCAGGAGAGCTGACTTCTTCTCTGCCGTTTCGCGCATGGCAGCAGTGCGATAGTCGGACGGCGTCTGGCCCATTTCCTTGCGGAACGCCGCATTGAAGGTCGAGCGGGCGTTGAACCCGACATCTTCGCCGATGTCGATGATCCGGTTCGTCGTGTTGGTCAGCAGCTCGCAGGCCTCGCGGACCCGCCAGTGGTTGACATACTCGTAGAAATTGCTGCCGATATAGTCGTTCAGCACCTGGGACAGATAGTTCTCGGATACTTTCAGGTGGTCGGAGAGATTGCGCAGGTTAAGGGCGTGGTTGCGATAGAGCTTGTCCTCCGCCATGGCTCGCTCGATCTTGCCCGCGATCCGCTTCATCCGCTCCCCGTCCAGTGCCGAGCGCTGATAGCGCGCTTCAGTCAATGCCACGGCCGGCGCTTCCTCGCTCACCTGCAGCACCTCGCGTGGCACCTTCAGTACGACACCGGCGTCCATTTCCGCCTCGGCGGCCGGGCTGCGACGGGCGGGGGCGTAGATCGGCTGCTGCCACAGCGCCATGAAGGTCAGGGGGTAGATCCAGGCGGCAAAGATCAGCACGCTGACCATCGGTGAGGGATTGAGCTGGTTGAACAGCAGGTTGTCGCCAAGCAGCACCAGGTTGATGCCCCAGGACAGTCCCATCAGCGGAATGTTCCAGTGCAGCCAGCGCAGGCTGCTGCCTTCGAGGTTCGAGAAATAGTCGAGTTTCTGCCGTTCGTGCCGCCCAAGTTCGCGGATGCTCATCGCCACGTAAAGGGTCATGACCGGCAGATAGACCAGCATGGTGATCAGCCGTTCGGGCGGCAAGGGCGTCGACAGGGTCGTGCCAAGATCGTGCAGGCTCGGACCATGCAGGGCGACGGGCTGTGACTTTGCGTAAAGCAGGATGGTCAGGAACTGCATGGCCGCATATGGCGCCAGGTGCCAGAGGTCCTTGCGGTTGAAGCTCAGGGGGTCCTTGCTGGACAAGGCCCGTGCATAAAAGTAAAGCGCCGGGCCTTCCAGCAGCAGCAGCGGCGTCATCACCGCCACGACATGGTTTGGGCCGGGCAATGTCCACTCGCCGATGCCATACATCACCTCGGTCAGGTCGCCGAGGGCCATCACCAGCACCAAGCCCAGGAAGGCGGAGATCGCCAGCGAGTGGTCCTTGCGCGGCTCGCGGCGGGTCAGCAGGAGCCCGATGACGAAGACCAGATGCGTTGCCAGTCCGAGGGCAAGGATGAAAAGATCGTTCGTATACAGGATCGGCACTCCGCAAGGGTTCGCCCCGCATCGAAAAGAAGGCGCGCATGCGCAGGGTGATCTGCGCATGCGCGGTCTGGTCCCGTCAAGGCCGGGTGGGGCAGTGGCCTTGTGGCGCGTGTTGAGGAACACGGGACGGGAACAGGCACCCATGTGCCATGCCCTGAGGCGTCAGGCGTCCGGACGGGCCCGACCGGACACTTCAGGGGGGCGGAAACGGCAATGTCAGCCGCCGAAGCGATACGTCACGAAGGCACCGACCGAGTACTGGTTCTTCGAGCCGCGGCTGCCCGTCACGATCGGCGATTTCGCCGCCTCGCCCACCAGCCGGTCATAGGATCCGGTCAGGGTGAAGGCTGCCTTCTCGGTCAGGAGATAGGTCGCATCCGCCGAGATCCCGACACTGGCGATGCCGCCGGACGGCCGGAAGGTCTTGAGCCCGCTGCGCCCGGACTGGGCGGCGCTGACCCCGAAGACCGAGCGCATGTAGCTCTCGTCAAACCAGGTCGCCTTGGCAGCCGCGCCCAGCATCAGGCGGTGGTCCAGCAGCGGCGGGGCCTTGACGCCGAGCGTGAAGTCACCGGTCCAGCCTTCGGCCGCCTTGATCTTTTCGTTGAGGCCGAAGCGGTTCAGGCTTTTGTCCCGGCTGTCCTTCAGCTTCAGGACGCTGCGCCTGAGTTCCACCGCGGCCTCCAGCCAGGGCAACGGTTCATAGGCGATGAAGCCGCCGGCATCGAGCGTCGGCGCCAGGTCGCCAAGGCCGTTCAGCGTCTTGCGGTCGTCCTTGGTGTCGCGGCCCATGCTGTAGCGCAGGACCGGCCCGGCCCGAAATCCGTAGGTGTCGAGGGCGTTGACAGTGAGGCCCTTGGGATCGAGCAGGACGGTATCGCGCCAATTGACCGCGACATACGGAACGGGAAGCACCTTCATCTTGTCGGACCCGAGGAATGCCGGCGCATAAAGCGCGCCGCCGCCGACAGTGACCGTCCAGTCCGGCTTTGCCTCATCAACGGCGAGCTCGGGAAAGTCCTGTCGCGCCGGCTCCTCGAGATCTGCGGCAAAGGCGGGAAGGGCAAGGACGCTTAGTCCGAGGCCGAGGGCAAGGCCGGTGAGGACGGGGCGATGATGGGTCACGTCGAATTCTCCGCTTGGGGCGCGCAGGGAGGTCGCGCCGGTCGGGCCGCGGTGCCGGGCACTGCGGTTGCGACGGAGATGCCAGATTGCAGGCGGAACTGCGTCCGGTCGGGCTGGCCCGGACGAAAGGTCGCCGCGCTCTGGCGGCAGATGGAAGGGCATCATGTGCGGGCCGGTGGAGCCGGACGTCGGCAGGCTGGCTTCAGTCCTTGCTCTGGCGCAGGTGCCGTTCCAGCCGGCTCAGTCCGAGCGACAGGGTCACGGTCAGGGTCAGATAGATCAGCGCCACCAGGTTGTAGGTCTCGAAGTAGCGGAAATTTCCGGCCGCCGTCACCTTGCCGAGCTGGGTCACGTCGGTAACGCCGAGCACCGACACCAGCGACGAATCCTTCACCATGGCGATAAAGTCGTTGCCATAGGGCGGCAGGATGGTGCGGAAGGCCTGCGGCGCCACGATCAGCCGGAAGCGCAGCCAGCCATTCAGCCCCAGCGCCTTGGCCGCCTCGATCTGGCCCGGATCGACGGCGACGATCCCGGCCCGGAACACTTCCGCCAGAAACGCAGAATAGGCCAGCACCAGTGCCGTCACCGCCCGCCACAGCAGCGAAATGTCCCGCGTCCTGACCGGTTCCAGCCCCAGTGGCCCGGTCAGAAAGTTCCATGCCTCCACCAGCATCGGCACGCCGGCGAAAGCCACATAGAGCAGCAGCACGATGATCGGGATCCCGCGGATCACCTCGATGTAGAACTTCACCACCTGCCGGATCACGAGGAACCGTGACAGCCCGCCGACAGCGAGCAGCAGGCCGAGCGCGGAGGCTCCCGCAAACCCCGTTACGGTGACGAGCAACGTGATGCCGATGCCCTGCGACAGCACGGACAGCACCTGCGCATGCACCTCACTGGTCAGCGCCTGGCCGAAGGCATAGGCACCGGCCAGGCCAAGCACCACCAGCCACCAGGGAAAGTCGGTCGTTGATGTCTTGCGGGACGGGCCCATGGCTTAAGCGCTCCGAAGGGGCTGGAGAGGGGCTGTTGCACGAAAGACCGGAACCCGACGGGTGTTTCCCATCGGGTTCCGGTTCAGCCCTTGCGCGCCCTGCGCATGTTCAAGGCGGGATGCGACAGCCTCTGAGGCTGCGACCTTACTGGCCCATCTTGTAGTCGAGGAACCACTTCTTATCGAGCGCGGCGATGGTGCCGTCGGCCTTCATGGAGGCTATGGCGGCATTGACCAGCAACTGTATCGGTTGCTGTCAAGTTGGTTGATCGCTGAAGTCCCTTTTTTGTCCCATCATGGCATTGAGGGCG